>NZ_JADBRF010000008.1:0-33248 GCF_014930485.1 Enterobacter cloacae complex sp. P47BA
ATCCGGGTTGCGGACAGTGTCTGGTGGGTAGTTTGACTGGGGCGGTCTCCTCCCAAAGAGTAACGGAGGAGCACGAAGGTTAGCTAATCCTGGTCGGACATCAGGAGGTTAGTGCAATGGCATAAGCTAGCTTGACTGCGAGAGTGACGGCTCGAGCAGGTGCGAAAGCAGGTCATAGTGATCCGGTGGTTCTGAATGGAAGGGCCATCGCTCAACGGATAAAAGGTACTCCGGGGATAACAGGCTGATACCGCCCAAGAGTTCATATCGACGGCGGTGTTTGGCACCTCGATGTCGGCTCATCACATCCTGGGGCTGAAGTAGGTCCCAAGGGTATGGCTGTTCGCCATTTAAAGTGGTACGCGAGCTGGGTTTAGAACGTCGTGAGACAGTTCGGTCCCTATCTGCCGTGGGCGCTGGAGAATTGAGGGGGGCTGCTCCTAGTACGAGAGGACCGGAGTGGACGCATCACTGGTGTTCGGGTTGTCATGCCAATGGCACTGCCCGGTAGCTAAATGCGGAAGAGATAAGTGCTGAAAGCATCTAAGCACGAAACTTGCCCCGAGATGAGTTCTCCCTGAGACTTTAAGTCTCCTGAAGGAACGTTGAAGACGACGACGTTGATAGGCCGGGTGTGTAAGCGCAGCGATGCGTTGAGCTAACCGGTACTAATGAACCGTGAGGCTTAACCTTACAACGCCGAAGGTGTTTTGGCGGTGAGAGAGACGATTTTCAGCCTGATACAGATTAACAGAATTTGCCTGGCGGCTTTAGCGCGGTGGTCCCACCTGACCCCATGCCGAACTCAGAAGTGAAACGCCGTAGCGCCGATGGTAGTGTGGGGTCTCCCCATGTGAGAGTAGGGAACTGCCAGGCATCAAATTAAGTAGTAAGCCGGTGCATTAATCCGGTGGTTACAAGCAGTCTTCGGTGGAGCGGTAGTTCAGTCGGTTAGAATACCTGCCTGTCACGCAGGGGGTCGCGGGTTCGAGTCCCGTCCGTTCCGCCACTTATTAAAAGCCCTGAGTTAACGCTCAGGGCTTTTTTCTTATCTGTCGTGTCATTGTTGCGGAAATAGCAAAAATCCTCTGCGTTTTGCGATCTTTTTCTCTATAACAGCGCAAGCGATAATCCTCCTCAGTTTACGAACATAACGATTGAGGAATATTATGACTCTCCCTGCATTTGGTCTGGGCACTTTCCGCCTGAAAGACGACGTAGTTATCGCATCAGTTAAAACCGCTCTTGAACTTGGCTATCGCGCAATTGATACGGCACAGATCTATGAAAACGAAGCTGCCGTTGGACAGGCTCTTGAAGAGAGCGGTGTACCGCGTAATGAACTGTTCATCACCACCAAAATCTGGATCGAAAACCTCAGCAAAGACAAGCTCATTCCAAGCCTGAAAGAGAGCCTGAAGAAACTGCGTACCGACTATGTCGATCTGACGCTGATCCACTGGCCGTCACCGAACGATGCCGTTTCTGTGGAAGAGTCCATGCAGGCGCTGTTGGAAGCGAAAAAGCAGGGCCTGACCCGTGAAATTGGTATTTCCAACTTCACCATCCCGCTGATGGAAAAGGCGATTGCCGCAGTTGGCGCAGAGAATATTGCGACCAACCAGATCGAGCTGTCTCCATACCTGCAAAACCGCAAAGTCGTGGACTGGGCAAAACAACACGGGATCCACATCACCTCTTACATGACGCTGGCCTACGGTAAGGCTCTGAAAGACGAGGTAATTATCCGTATTGCAGAGAAACATAACGCGACTGCTGCGCAGGTTATTCTGGCATGGGCAATGGGTGAAGGCTATGCCGTGATCCCATCATCAACCAAGCGCGAAAACCTGGCCAGCAACCTGCTAGCGCTGGATCTTCATCTGGATGACGATGATAAAAAAGCGATCGCAGCACTGGAGTGCAACGACCGCCTGGTGAGCCCGGAAGGTTTAGCCCCTGACTGGGATTAATAAGACCCTCCCTCTGTAACCTGAACCCTCACACAGCTCCTCCGGGAGCTGTTTTTATATGCTCGCTCAGGAAGTCGATAAAGGCGCGTATGCGCGTGCTTACCGCTCTGTCGCTGTAATACACCGCGCTGAAAGGCATCTCTACCGGCAAACGTTTATCGGCCATTAGCTCTACCAGTTCACCCCGCGCTATCTCTTTATCAATCATATAGTCTGACAAGCAGGCGATCCCATTCCCTTCCAGGCAAAGCTGCTTCAGCGTTTCTCCGCTGTTAGACGATAACCCGCAGGTAATTTCATGAAGCTGGCCATCATGACAGGCAACAGGCCAGGTGTTCAGCGACACCGGCTCCGTAAAGCCCAGGCACAGATGCTGCTTCAGTTCTTCAACCGTCTCCGGTTTACCATGTTCAGCAATATACTGTGGCGACGCGATAATTTTACGATAGCTGGCAAACAGCGGGCGGGCCCGCAGGCTGGAATCCGTCAGGGTTCCCGCCCGAATAGCCACATCTACCTTCCGCTCGATGAGGTTAATAAACGTCTCGGACGAGACCAGAGAGAGCGTCATCTCCGGATAGCGTTCACGGAAAGGTTTGATTAACGGCATCAGAAAATGAAGCACAACCGGCGTGGCAGCATCAATGCGCAGCAACCCGCGCGGCGTGCTGCGGGTTTCCATAATCTCCGTCTCCGCAGCGGCCATCTCCTGCAGCACCGACTGCACGCGGCGGAAATAACGTTCCCCTTCTTCCGTCAGGCTGAGCTGCCGCGTCGTTCGGTTGAGCAGACTCACCCCGAGCTTCATCTCCAGCTTTTTCACCGAACGGCTAATGGCCGAGTTAGCCTGTCCCAGCTGCTCGGCTGCGCGGCTAAAGCTGCCGCTTTCGACGACGGCGACAAAGATTGTCAGCTCTTCAGACGTTGCTTTCATTGTTGCACCACCTGCAAAATTCTATTGATATTTTAACCATTTTTGTTATTTAAGCACTGGCGCATACTGCCTGTCATCTTAATCCTGATGATACGGAGTATTTTATGCCACTGGCGCTACTTGCCCTGACGATCAGTGCCTTTGCAATTGGCACGACCGAATTTGTTATCGTGGGACTGGTTCCTACCATCGCTAACCAGCTTGCCATCTCGCTGCCCTCAGCCGGGTTACTGGTGTCTATCTACGCCCTGGGCGTTGCCGTCGGCGCGCCGGTGCTGACGGCCCTGACCGGACGTTTTCCGCGTAAACAGCTGTTAGTCGCGCTGATGGTGCTGTTTACCGCCGGGAACGTTCTGGCCTGGCAGGCTCCGGACTACACCACGCTGGTGATTGCCCGCCTGCTGACCGGTCTGGCACACGGCGTGTTCTTCTCGATTGGTTCCACCATTGCAACCAGCCTGGTCCCCAAAGAGAAAGCGGCTTCAGCGATCGCGATCATGTTCGGTGGGTTGACCGTCGCACTGGTCACAGGCGTACCGTTGGGAACGTTTATCGGACAGCATTTCGGCTGGCGTGAAACGTTTCTGGCCGTCTCCTTACTGGGCGTTATCGCTCTGGTGACTAGCCTGCTGCTGGTACCATCGAATATTCCAGGCCGGGCGAGCGCCAGCCTGCGCGATCAGCTGAAAGTGCTTACCCATCCGCGTTTGCTTATCATCTATGCGGTTACGGCTCTGGGCTATGGCGGCGTATTCACTGCCTTCACCTTCCTGGCACCGATGATGCAGGACCTGGCGGGCTTCTCCCCGAATGCCGTGAGCTGGATTTTGCTGGGATACGGTATTTCTGTGGCCATTGGCAATATCTGGGGCGGCAAGCTCGCGGATAAGCATGGTGCGGTACCGGCGCTGAAATTTATCTTCGCCGCCCTGGTGGTTCTGCTGATGATTTTCCAGTTCACGGCTTCAATGCAATACGCCGCGCTGGTCACGGTACTGGTGATGGGGATCTTCGCCTTCGGTAATGTGCCAGGGCTTCAGGTTTACGTTGTCCAGAAAGCCGAGCTCTATACGCCGAATGCGGTGGATGTGGCATCCGGTCTGAATATTGCCGCTTTTAATATTGGTATCGCGCTGGGCTCCATTATTGGCGGACAAACCGTCGAACACTTCGGATTAACCCAGACCCCATGGATTGGCGCGGTGATTGTCCTGGTCGCCTTCCTGCTGATTGGCCTGAGTGGACGCCTCGATAAGCCAGCCCGCGTAGCGCTGGGGTAACATCAGTAAGTGATTGCTTACAAAACTGGAAAGCGGTTTCTCAGAAATTGCGTTGAAAGTGTGACCTAAAGTCCCTATAACATTAGAACCAGTCCGTTTTCAGGGCTGGTTCATGTTACAGGGGCTGTTTCCAAAAGTGCGAAAAAATACCTATGCCATGCGTTATGTTGCCGGAATGCCCGCGGAGAGGATCTTACCTCCGGGGTCGTTTGCGAGCATAAGCCAGGCATTACCCGCCGGCACACCGTTAAGCAGCGATGATAAAATCCGGGTTCTGGTCTGGAATATCTTCAAGCAGCAGCGCGCGGAGTGGTTATCGGTACTCAAAAATTTTGGAAAAGATGCCCACCTGGTTCTGCTCCAGGAGGCGCAAACTACCCCTGAACTGGTACGGTTTGCCACCACGAATTACCTTGCCGCCGACCAGGTGCCGGCATTTGTTCTGCCGCAGCATCCCTCTGGCGTAATGACGCTTTCTGCTGCCCATCCGGTCTACTGTTGCCCGCTCCGCGAGCGCGAACCTATCCTGCGTCTGGCGAAATCAGCGCTGGTGACGGTCTATCCGCTGCCGGATACCCGTATGCTGATGGTCGTCAATATCCACGCGGTAAACTTTAGCCTCGGCGTGGATGTGTATAGTAAGCAGTTACTTCCTATTGGCGATCAGATTGCGCATCACAGCGGGCCCATCATCATGGCAGGCGATTTTAATGCCTGGAGCCGTCCGCGCATGAATGCGCTGTATCGCTTTGCGCGTGAAATGTCGCTGCGTGAAGTTCGCTTCAGTGATGACCAGCGTAAAAAAGCTTTTGGTCGTCCTCTCGACTTTGTCTTCTATCGCGGTTTGAGCGTGCACGACGCCTCTGTACTGGTGACGCGCGCTTCGGATCACAACCCTCTACTCGTTGAATTCAGTCCCGGCAAACCTGATAAATAATGGTGTGTCAGGTCTGCCGTGGGGCAGGCCGCGCGGGTGCTGCCCTTTTATTTTTAACCAACAAAGGACAGTACGATGACAACAACACACTCCCATCATGACAACGTAGAAAAACAGTTTGGTTCTCAGGCAAGTGCTTATCTGAGCAGCGCCGTGCATGCTTCAGGTCGCGATCTGGTGCGTCTCGGTGAACGTCTGGCGGCATTCCCGCAGGCGCACGTGCTGGACCTGGGATGTGGAGCAGGGCACGCCAGCTTTACGGCTGCGCAGCAGGTAGCCCACGTTACCGCATATGATTTATCGAGCCAGATGCTGGACGTCGTTGCTGAGGCGGCGAAAGCGAAAGGGCTGAACAATATTGATACGCAGCAGGGCTATGCGGAGTCTTTACCGTTTGATGACGCGTCGTTTGATGTCGCGATCAGCCGGTATTCCGCACACCACTGGCATGACGTCGGCCAGGCATTGCGCGAAGTCAGACGTGTTCTGAAGCCGGGTGGCACCTTCATCATTATGGACGTGATGTCTCCCGGACATTCGGTGCGTAATATCTGGCTGCAGACGGTCGAAGCGCTGCGCGACACCTCGCACGTGCAAAACTACGCCAGCGGGGAGTGGTTATCGTTTATCACTGAAGCCGGGCTGATTGCGCGCTCGTTAATAACAGACCGTTTACCGCTGGAGTTCAGCTCCTGGATAGCCCGTATGCGTACCCCGGAGGCGTTAAGCCAGGCGATTAGGCTTTACCAGGAGAGTGCGTCCGCAGAGGTGAAGGCGTACTTTGAACTGCAGGCGGATGGCTCATTTACGAGCGATACCATCATGGCTGAAGCGCAAAAAGCGGGATAAACAAAAAAGGCACCGAGGGGAATCGGTGCCTTTTTATCTTTCGATCGTGTTATCAGGAGTCTGGCGTGGCGCTGTTCTTCACAAACAGCGTCAGCTGGTCGCCCGGTTTCAGATTGTCAGTATCATTATTCCAGCGCATCACATCTTTGATGTTCACGCCGTGTCGTTTTGCGATACTGGACAGTGAATCGCCTTTGCGCACGCGATAGGTGATGCTATCGCTGTTGCTGGCGAGACGCTGTGCGCTGTTACCTGCACCCACCGTCAGTGTCTGACCCACCTTCAGCCCAGAGCTGCGCAGATTATTCCACTGCTGCAGATCTTTCGCCGTCACGCCAAGACGTGAGGCAATGCCTGAAAGGGTATCCCCTGAACGCACCTTATAGCTGCGGCTGCTAACGGATGAAGCATCGGCGATCAGCGTTGATTGAACGGCGGCAATTTCACCCGATGCTAAAGACTCACGTAACTGCGCCGCATGTTTCTGCGGAACCATCACATACTGCGGGCCGCTTGCCCCCAGCGTCGAGCCTTTAACGCCTGCATTAAAGGTTTTCAATTTACTTACCGACATACCCGTCATATCAGCAACTTGTTGAATATCAACCGGATTGCTGAGGCGCACGCGCGCCAGTGCACGACTTTCGTCTGGTGTTGGCAGTTGTACACCGTAACGCTTGCTGTTCTTGAGAATATCGCTCAAGGCCAGCATCTTCGGTACGTAAATCTTCGTTTCCTGTGGCAGTGAGAGCGACCAAAAATCGGTGGATTTACCCCGTGCTTTATTCGCTTTCATTGCCTTCAGTACACGACCTTCGCCACTGTTATACGCTGCGACCGTTAACAGCCAGTCGCCGTCAAACATCTTGTTCAGACGTTGCATCATGTCGAGAGCGGCTGTCGTTGAAGCGACAACATCGCGACGCGCATCATAGTTGCGGGTCTGTTTCAGACCATAGTTTCGCCCGGTGCTCGGAATGATCTGCCAAATGCCTGCGGCATTGGCGCCAGACGTCGCGTGTGGGTCAAAAGCGCTCTCCACTATGGGTAGGAGTACCAGCTCCATAGGCATGTTACGTTTTTTAACTTGCCCGGCTATCCAGTACATATACGGCTCTGCCCGTAACGTTACATCGTGGAGATAGCTCTTATTTCTTAAATACTTCTGCTTCTGTTCGCGAATCCGGCTGTTTTCCGGAATTCCCATCTTTAGCTCGTCGCCAATAGAGGTCCACAAGTCTTGCTCCTGCGCGAAAGATGTCCCATCGTCCATCCAGCGCGCCGAACTTGTAAACTTCCCTGCTTCCCCTTGACCAGCTGCAGAAAGGCTCTGTGCGTGCTGTTGTACGTTGCTGCCGTTCTGCGACTGGCAACCTACAAGCAGGACAGAGGCGAGTAATATCGCTTTTGCCTTCATGTGTGTGTCAATAGTTGCTTAAAAGACGAGCGATGATAACGGCGAAATTTTGAAAAGGCAACCCGCATTTATCTGAAGTTATCTTTCTTTGACCTTAACCATGCAAATCGCTGCTCTGGTTGTTGCAAATTTGTTTCTTGGTTAATTTTATTAATTAAATCAATATCATCTGTTCGTAAAAATAAATTAATCTGGCGCTCATTTTTCAGAATTACGGGCAGTGTATTTTGGTTTTTTGCACGTAACTCCTTCACTTTGTGATAATAATCCTGAATCGCCCGATCCTCAGGTAAGAGGCTTGCAGCAAACTTCATATTTCCTAATGTATACTCATGGGCGCAACAAATAAGGGTGTCATCCGGTAACGCACTAATCTTTTGTAAAGACTGATACATCTGTTCCGGTGTGCCTTCAAACAGTCTTCCGCAGCCGCCAGAGAACAAGGTGTCGCCACAAAAAAGATAAGGTTTGCTGTAGAAACACAGATGTCCCAAAGTGTGACCCGGTGTAGCAAATACGGAAAACTCCCACTCGTGGATGAGGATATTTTCGCCTTCTTCGACTACTTGCGTCGTTCCCTTATTTTGTGTCTCAGCCGGTCCGTACACCACAAGATGCGGAAATTGGGCGCGCAGTTCCTGCACGCCGCCAGTATGATCGTTATGATGATGCGTCAACAGAATGGCGTCAGGCTGCCAGCCGTTATCATTTATGGCGCGCAGTACAGGGGCGGATTCGCCGGGATCGACAATGACGCATCGACGCTCGTCATCGACCAAAACCCAGATGTAATTGTCCTCAAAAGCGGGAATACTGATAAGATTCATACATTACCTCTTATAGCGTGGCGGGTGTTTTGATGAAACCGGCAAGGATACCTCAGTCTGTCGCAGCACCGGAACGTTGGGCGGAATTGCCCTGGGGTGAATACTATCGCGAGGCACTGGAGCAGCAGCTGAAGCCCTGGCTCGCGAAAATGTATGGCTTTCACCTGCTTAAGATTGGCAATCTCAGCGCGGAAATCAATACCGAAAGCTGCGCTATCTCACATCAGGTTAACGTCTCTCTCGGCGGATCGCCGGTTCAGGTGAAGGCAGACCCGTTGCATCTGCCATTTGCAGAGAAATCCGTTGATGCATGCCTTCTTGCACACGCGTTGCCCTGGTGCAGCGATCCTCACCGTATGCTGCGTGAAGCCGATCGCGTTCTGATTGATGACGGCTGGCTGATCCTCAGCGGATTCAATCCGCTGAGCCTGATGGGGCTGCGCAAGCTGGTACCCGTGCTGCGCCGAACGCCACCCTATAACAGCCGAATGTTCACCATGATGCGCCAGCTCGACTGGCTTTCACTGCTGAACTTTGAAGTGCTCTGCTACGGCGGGTTTCAGGTACTGCCGTGGGCGCGGAAGGGGGGAGTGTTGTTAAGCACGCATTTGCCCGCCTTAGGCTGCATGCAGTTTATCGTCGCGCGTAAGCGAACCATCCCCCTTACGCTTAACCCGATGAAGCAGAGCAAATCGAAAACGCCTATCCGGCAGACCGTTGGCGCAACGCGGCAGTACAGAAAGCCCTGATCAGGATTCAGGCTGGTAGCCTGCATCCTCATGGGCCGGGTTTAAAGCCGCCGCGCGCGCCAGTTCGTCGCAGCGTTCGTTCTCAGGGTGACCAGCATGCCCTTTTACCCATTCCCATTTTATTTGGTGCTGACCTAATGCCGCATCCAGCCGCTTCCAGAGATCGACATTTTTAACCGGCTTTTTATCCGCAGTTTTCCAGCCGCGTTTTTTCCAGTTGTGGATCCACTGGGTGATACCCTGGCGCACGTACTGGCTGTCGGTACTGAGCACCACGTCGCAGTGTTCTTTTAAGGCTTCCAGCGCCACAATGGCCGCCATCAACTCCATACGGTTGTTGGTGGTCAGGAAATAGCCTTCGCTAAAAGTTTTTTCATGATGGCGATAGCGCATAATCGCGCCGTAGCCGCCGGGCCCTGGGTTGCCGAGACAAGATCCATCGGTGAAAATTTCTACCTGTTTACGCATCTCTGGTAGACTTCCTGTATTTGAAACGTTCAGTTAAACGATAAGTCTGACATAAATGACCGCTATGAGCACTGCAATTACTCGCCAGATTGTCCTCGATACCGAAACCACCGGTATGAACCAGATAGGCGCGCACTACGAAGGGCATAAGATCATTGAGATCGGTGCCGTTGAAGTGGTGAACCGTCGTCTCACGGGGAACAACTTCCACGTGTATCTCAAACCCGATCGGCTGGTGGATCCAGAGGCGTTCGGCGTTCACGGTATTGCCGATGAGTTCTTGCTGGATAAACCGACCTTTGGTGAGGTGGCAGACGAGTTTCTGGAATACATCAAAGGCGCCGAACTCATCATCCATAACGCCTCGTTCGATATCGGCTTTATGGACTATGAGTTTAGTAAGCTTCATCGCGATATTCCGAAAACAAACACCTTTTGCAAAGTGACCGATAGCCTGGCGCTGGCGAGGAAGATGTTTCCCGGCAAGCGTAACAGCCTCGATGCGCTCTGTTCACGTTACGAAATAGACAACACCAAGCGAACGTTGCACGGGGCATTGCTCGATGCCCAGATCCTGGCCGACGTCTATCTGGCAATGACCGGCGGACAGACGTCGATGAAGTTCAGCATGGAAAATGAGTCACAGCAGACGCAGGGCGAAGCGGGCATTCAGCGCGTTGTCCGTCAGGCAAGCCGCTTGCGGGTTGTTTTAGCCAGTGATGAAGAGCTACTTAACCATGAATCCCGTCTCGACCTTGTGCAGAAGAAGGGCGGAAGCTGTATGTGGCGCGCCTGAAAAAACGCCACAATGCCTGTAAAATCATCGGTTGGGTGAATTTTGCAGCAAACGATTCAAAACGTGAGAAAAAGCGTTGACGAGATCGGAGGCACACCGTAATATGCGCCTCGTTCCCCAAGCGGGAACAGTGGAGCGGTAGTTCAGTCGGTTAGAATACCTGCCTGTCACGCAGGGGGTCGCGGGTTCGAGTCCCGTCCGTTCCGCCACTATTCAGGCCCGCGTTATTTATAACGTGGGCCTTTTTCATATCTGTACTTTTTCGTCTGCGCGTTCGATCTTCGCGACTTTCCTTTGCGAGGCGCGAGAGCAGAGGGCAATGCCAAACAGAATCAGTACCGTGCTGACCAGATGATACGAATGCAACGTAACGTGCAGGAACATCACGCTGAACAGACCGCCGCTCAGCGGAATAAGGTGGGAATAAATCTCCCCGCGGGTTGCACCGATAGCCGCAATGCCTTTATTCCACAGCAGGTAAGAGAGCCAGGAAGGAAAGACCACCAGATACATCAGCCCGCTTAAAAAGCCCGGTGCGGTATAGGCCGTCCAGTCAGGTAAGCCGGTCTTTATCAACGATATCGCCAGTACCGGTAACAACACCAGGGCACCGAGGACCGCGCTCACGGCCACAAAGGCATTCCCTCCGACGCTTTTCGGCTTCATGCGCAAGAAAGCACAATAAACGGCCCAGCTGGCGGCAGAGCCCATGGTCCAGATATCGCCGCGATTCAGATTTTTAAGCGTATCCAGATGCAGCAGATCGCCCTGCATGACCAGCCAGACGACGCCCAATGAACTGAGAACAACGCCAGCAATATTCTGTACTGATATTTTCTCTTTAAAGACCAGCTTGTTTATCAATAAAACCAGGGCAGGCGTTGTAGATAAATAAATAGCTGCATTAAGAGATGAAGTATATTGCAGGCCGATATACAGCGTGAGTGGGAACATAACCTGTCCACACAGAGCAAGAAATATGATCGTACCTTTCACCTTTTTCATCATCGGCCACTGGGCGCGAATCTGTCTGATATAAAGCATCGATAAAAGAAGAGCCGTAATTATCCAGCGTGCGGCGGATAATATAATCGGGTCTGCATGCGCCACCAGTAAATGACCGACGACATAATTACCCCCCCAAAAACAGGCCGCGAGACTAAGTAAAAAATAGGGCATAAAGGCTCCTGATAATAAACATTTTGTCTGCCTTTAGAGTACTGCCGGTGCAGAATTAAATGCTAATATAATATTTTCATCTCACGGTATTGGCTGAAACTATGAAGTTTACTCTCAGGCAACTTGAGTTCTACATTGCGTTAGCGGAAACATTACAAATTTCCAAAGCGGCCAGCCGTTGTCATATATCGCAATCTTCCATGACGGTCTCTATGCGCAACCTGGAGGAGGCGGTGAATGCCCCTCTCTTTATCCGCCATGCAAAAGGGATCCAGTTAACTCCCGTGGGCGAGCGATTTCTCAATCATGCCCGCAAGATCCTCCACGATAGCCGCGCGGCGGTGGAGGATCTCCATCAGCAGCCTGAGGCGATTAACGGCGTCGTGCGCATCGGCATTGCCGAAACCCTTTCCGCTTATCTGCTGCCCAATCTCTGGGGCGATATTGCGCAGCGTTTTCCGCTGCTGGAGACGGCATTTCATGAGGCGCCCGCATCGCAGCTGCTTCAGGCCTTGCGTCAGGGAGATCTCGATTTTTGTCTTTTGCTGACCTCCAATATCAGCCACGATAGTACGCTTGAGGTCGAAACGTGGATCCGTTCGCCGCGCCGGTTATGGACCGCCATCGGCCATCCTCTTCTCAGCGTGCCGGAGCTTCGGTTAAAGGATGTGGAAAAGGCGCCATTCCTGTTGCTGGTGACGGACGACTATCCCGATGTGATATCCGACTACTGGCAAAGCAGGGGCTGTCATCCTGACATTCATTTTCGCACCAACTCCTTTGAGGCGATTCGAAGTCTGGTCGCGCAGGGAAAGGGGGTGACGATTTTATCCGATCTGGTCTATCGCCCGTGGGCGCTCGGCGGTCAGCGCGTGATCCGGCGCACCATTGACGACTGCATTACCTATATGGATGTGGGCATCGTCAAAAACGTCGGACAGCCGCTTTCGCCGGCCTGTTTGCGGTTGATGGATTTTTTACGACAGCAAACGGCACGCCTGGGCGAAGCGCGCTGAACTGCGTCCCTGAGATTTCCGTTATCCGCCAGATATTTCCTGATTTCCCTGAGGGCCTTCTTGCCCGCAGGTCGTGTATTCCGCTGCTGGGGATGAAGACAATAAGCGCCTTGCTTATTTTCTTTACCGAAACGGAATTGTGCTATGTCTGGTATCACCGCGAGCGGTATTCGTTCCCTGCTCGCCTCCCGTCCACTCTTGTTGGTTCTCTGCTGTGCCACCGCTTGGCCGGCATACGCTGAAGAGTCGATGACCGTTGAGGGGTATTATCGCGATCCCGCGTCATTTATCGCTCCGGCTCATACTCCAGCACAACAATTGCCTGCCAGCGACGGTGCGGGCGCGCTAAAAAACATCCCGGGTTTTTCCGTGCTGCGCAGCGGCGGGAGTAACGGCGATCCGGTGTTGCGCGGGATGTTCGGTTCCCGGCTGACGTTGCTTGCAGACGGCGTCAGCACTCAGGGGGGCTGCGGCTCGCGCATGGATACCCCAACGGCCTATATCACTCCGCAAAGTTACGACACGATAACCGTCATCAAAGGCCCACAAAGCGTGCTCTGGGGGCCAATGGGGTCCGCCGGAACATTGCTTTTTGAACGCCAGCCGGACTATTTCAGCGTACCTGAGCTAAAAGGCAGCGCTGAGCTGCTGCGGGGCGCTAACGGACGCGCGGATCAAAACCTTAATCTCGCGTTTGGCGACCCGCGCGGTTACGTCCGCCTGGACGGTAATCATTCGGAGGCGGATGACTACCGGGATGGTCATGGCAACCGCGTGCCGGGCCTGTGGCGCAGATGGAACAGCGGCGTCACGGTTGGGCTCACGCCTGATGAGGACACGCTGGCGGAGCTAAGCGTGGGAGCCAGCGACGGTAAAGCCCGCTATGCGGGTCGGATGATGGATGGTAGCCGTTTTGCCCGTAAAAGCGCGGCGCTAAAACTGGAGAAATACCACCTGAGCGAGCACGTCAGCAAACTTAGCTGGCAGCTCTATGCCAATGATACTGACCACATTATGGATAACTACAGCCTGCGTCAGCCCGTTGGACCGAAGCGTAAGTCTGAAGTTGGCGGCGTGGTGATGGGCAGCCGCTTTGCCGGCGTGTGGGAAGATGAAACCACCACGCTTACCGCCGGCGCGGACGTAATGCGTAAAAGTCACCGTAAAAAAAGCGCAGGATCGTGGCGTGACGATGCCCGTTTTACCCAGGCGGGTCTGTTTAGCGAATGGCGCCAGTCCGTTACGGCGGACGATACGGTTATCGTGGGTGCGAGACTGGATAGCATTCGCGCGGACGATCGGCGCAGCGCGCAAAATAGCTCCCGGCACGACCTCCTGCCCGGCGCATTCACGCGCTATGAGTATCGCGTACCTGACGCACCCGTCATGCTTTATAGCGGCATCGGTTATACCGAACGTTTTCCTGATTACTGGGAGCTATTTTCCGGCAAGGCTGGAGAACAAAGCTTTCGTCAGCTGAAAACAGAAAAGACCCTGCAATGGGATAGCGGCGTGCAATTACACGGCGACAAGGTTAGCGCCTGGGCATCGGCCTATGTCGGGCGAACTACCGATTACATTTTGTTTGATTATAGCCGCACGCCGTCGCAGGCCAGCAACATCAATGCCGCCGTAATGGGCGCGGAGACGGGCGCAAGCTGGAGCCTGACGCCCAACTGGGCACTGACGGGAAGCCTGAGCTACGCCTGGGGCGAGAATCGTAGCGATAAACAGCCGCTGCCGCAGATGCCGCCGCTCGAAGGGCGGCTGGCGCTGGACTATACCGGGCAACAGTGGCGCACCGGATTACTCTGGCGTGTGGTTGCGCCGCAGCATCGCGTGGCGCAAAACAAAGGTAACGTCACCGGCCAGGATCTCGGCCCGAGCGCGGGGTTTGGTGTGCTTTCGTGGAGCGCGGGCTACACATTTAACGACCATTTTGAGTCCCGCGTGGGTATTGAGAATCTGTTCAATAAATACTACAGCGAGCACCTCAACCTGGCGGGCGCCAGCCAGTTCGGATACGCCGCAAATCAGCAAATCCCTGAACCGGGGCGCGTCTGGTGGCTGGCGATGACATACCATTTCTGATCCTGAGCTTCATTGCTGAGAGCGACCGTTGAGGCGTACGTTTGCCTCTACCGCCTGTTTACAGGCGGTTTTTTTATTTCAGATAGCAATATCGAACATTTGCGTTTTCGCCAGCAGGCAATAGAGCTGACAGTCGCTGTTTACCCCCAGTTTTTCCATCGCGCGCAGCTTATGGGCGCTGACGGTTTTATTACTCAAATGCAGCTGTCTGGCGATCTCTGTCAGACTCATCCCTTTGCAGAGCATACGCAACACATCAATTTCACGGGGCGAGAGCTCTTGCTCCGTTTGTGCGCCGGTCTGGAACAGGGAATGCATCAGCTCGCGCTCAATATAAACTTCCCCATTGATCACTGACGTCAGCGTTCTGCTCAGGGTTTTCTCACAGGTGTCCCGACTAATATAGGCTTTGGCGCCTGCCTCCAGCGACATGCGGATAAGCTGCGTGTTTTTGTAGGGCGAAAGCACAATGATTTTAAGCTGCGGATATTTACGGCTGAGCCATTTAATCAGCAATACGCCGTCCATTCCGTTGAGAGGGTTAACGGTTTGGCTGGTGGCAAGAGAAAAGCCAAGGAACAGAATGTCGACAGGCTGTTGGGATAGCAGTGAAAGCAGCTCAGATGGCGTTGCGGTATCGCCCTGAATGCAAAACTCCGGGCGGGGTGAGCCATCGCTGAAAAGAGAGGGCATATTGGTGATCATGGATAAGACGCCACGACGGATAATGGTGTGCTCATCGGCAATAGCGATACGGACTTTCATGGTTTCTCCTTCGAAAATGTGGGCGACGGTAGGGATAACGCCGCCGGATGACCAGAAAGATACAGATCCTATGCAGAGCATTCTTTAGTACTTGTCAGATAATTCCTTCAGTGCGGTATCGAGTTGCTGCAGATTCGCTTCCATGCGCGCGCAGAAACGCGATGTCAGCGCAGGCAGGGCTTCAGCCGTTATGACCCCTGCCGCCAGCATCTCCGGCAACACTTCAATTGCCTGACAGGTGCGGGTGGCGTTGCGCATGGCAAAGAGGCTCCAGGAGGCCTTCAGACGATGCGCGAGCTGGCTTAGCGTTTGCGGTGACGGGGTGTTTTCCCGTAGCTGTCGAATATCAAGGGTAATGGCTTCGCGCATTTGCTGGCGCATCAGGGTCATGATCTCCGGTTGACCGTTGGCCAGACGCCGGAGTTCGCTGAGGTCAGGCCCCTGATTGCGCAGGCTGTATTGCTGCGTCAGCGCCTGATGCAGGGCATTGAGGGAGAGCGGTTTTCGCAATAACGCGTCCATTCCGGCATGTTTTGCCCGATCGTCCTCACTCTGCAGCGCGCTGGCGGTGTAACCGAGAATCGCGGCCGGCGCGGTGATGCTGCCGGCAATATCGCGCAGGAGTATTAACGATGTAAGTTGATAGCCGTCCATGAGGGCCATCTGGCAGTCGGTTATCAGGATATCCACCGGCTCGTTTTCCAGGCGCGCAAGGGCTTCGCCAGCGCTGGCGCAAGGAATAACCTCCTGACCCAGCTCCTGCAGCTGGAGCGCTAACACCGTCAGGTTTGCCGGAAAATCGTCAACGATCATGATGCGATGCGGTGGCAGAGGGGTTATTACAGGTGTCTCATCGGCCGTTGCCGCCGGGCTGGCGACATGAAGCGGTATGCTCACCGTCACCTGCGTACCGCTCCCCGCTTCGCTGGCTATCGTCAGCACGCCTCCCATTAGCTCGACTAACTGGTAACAGATCGCCAGCCCCAGCCCGCTGCTTTGCGGCGTGCTGCTGTCAGTCTGAAACCACGGCTGACCGAGGTGTGGAAGGGCATCGGCCGGGATACCGATGCCAGTGTCGCGAATCAACAGCTGCAAATGTTCACCGTTGAGCTCGGCGTGAAAAACAATTTCTCCCTGCGGCGTATATTTAATGGCGTTGCCCAACAGATTGGCGATGATCTGATTCAGCCGTGCTTTATCGAACAGGAACCAGCCGTCGTGCGGCACGTTCAACTCGCTGCGCCAGTGGAGACCTTTAGCGTTGGCGCTGCTGGCAAAAATCTCCGCGCTGGCGTTAAGCGTCTGCCACAGGGGCCAGGCCTGTGGCTCCAGCCTTAACTCGCCTGCTTCAATCCGCGACAAATCCAGTACGCCGCCAATCACGTCGCGCAATGACCCGGCTGCCTGCCAGGCGATGTTGAGGGACTCGCTTTTGTCGCGCTCCATCTCAAGCAGGCCCAGCATGGCGTTGAGCGGGGTACGAATGTCATGGCTCATGCGGGCGAGGAAGTTCGATTTTTCAGTGCTGGCCTGCTCCGCCTGCGCCAGCGCCTGATTGAGCGCAGCGGTCAGCGCGGCTTTTTCAGTGATATCGATCCAGCCTCCGACCACGCCCTGAGGCCGCCCCCGCGTATCGGTATAGCGGCAAAGCCACCAGTAAAGGGTGGAATTGTTCTGAGTGGTTTCACCCGTTAACGGCGACGCGGCATGGAGCAGCGAGAGGCGATGCGGCAACGTAAACTGTTGGGCAAGCTCGCCCAAAGGCAGGCTGGAAAAGGGGGCGCCCTCTTCGGGCAGTGCCGTGAGTAACGGTGAGTGAATAAAGGAGTCGTTATAGCGCGTCAGCCGCCCGGTCGGATCGCAGACAAACAGCGGCACCGGGACATTGTTCATCAGAGTTTGCCAGAGTGAGAGCGCGTTGTGCAGCTCTGCCGTGTCCCGCTCGCGCTGGCGTCGCTGGCTCTGCGCGGCGCTAAAGGTCAGCAGGGCGACGAATGCTGCGCAAATCGCCACCACGGCGAGCATGACCAGCCATAGCGATTGCACCGGGGCGGTGGGTGTCGTCTGTACGGCCTGCGACAGGTTAAGGCTCGCGTAGATATCAGCCTGCGTTACGGACGCCATGACCGCATTCACCCTTTTGGCATCCGCCGGGTCAGAAATATTTGGTACAAACCATAGCGGCACTTCCGGCAGCGCCAGCGGCGTCAGCGACAGATTGCTGGCGTTATGCTGGCGCAGCAGGTGATGGAGTATAAACGCATCGCCCGCAAGCCCGTCCGCGCCTCCGGCTTTGAGCAATTCAAAACCCTGATCGAGCGAGTTAACCAGCACAAGGTTATCCGCAGGTAACGCCTGACGCAGTAACGTGACGAGCGGAGAGATGCGTATGACGGCAATCCGCTTATGCTGTAATGCGGACAAGGAGCCGGAAAGCGGGTTGCTGTCCTCACTGAGCAGGGCCCAGCTCAGTGAGTCAAACGTGATAGCACTCTTTGACGGTGGCGTCGTGCTGGCGACTATGCGCAACGTGTTCTCCGCATACTGAAGCGGGGGCGCATCAAGGTTGAAGGTCAGGCTATACAGGTTGGACGGAAACAGATTGAGCAGCAGATCGCGCCATACCCCCTGAATATGCCCGTCAGGCGTGAGCGTGACCATTGGCGGCGAAATAGCGGGAAGCAAAACGTGCAGCGTGATTTTGGGCGCATTTTCCTTTACGGGGGAATGGCGGGCGTCAAAGACGCTGCCGTCCGGCAAAAGCCACTTTTGTTCCAGCCATTCAGCGTCTTCCGGGTTAAGGGTGTGAATACGCTCGTTGAAGATTTCCAGCGTGTTTGCCTGCTCAGGCAGAGCCCAGGCACGAAAATGTAGCGGGGGAGTATCGTCCAGCGGCGTCAGGGTCAGCGTGGTGGCGGGGGAGTGGGTCAGCCAGTTACGTAAAACAAACTCCGGGGCGATGAATTCCCGCGCTTTCCCTGCTGCCAACTGCCTGACGTTTTCTCCCGGTGAGGCTGAACCCGTCGCAGAGCAGCGGGTCGCGACCTCTGACGGTAATTCCGGAAAGCACAGTGTACCGCCGCGTCCCTCTTTTATGCTCAGGGACGCCAGCGGGAAAGCGAACATTGGCTCGCTGGCGACCAGATCGGCTGCAGGACGCCGGGCGGCGATTAACACATCGATGCGCTTTCGCTTCAACGCATCCAGCGCCGTTGCCGGGTCGCTAAAACGCTGGACGTCCGGCAGCGTCGTATTGCTAAACAATATGCTGAGTTCATCATCCAGAATTCCCGGCGGCCGATCGATTACGAGAAAAGGCGGCGCGGCGCTCAGCAGGCCCACGCGCAGCGTGCCAGCCGCCGCGTGCCCGCTTATCAGCATGAGGATAAATAATGTCGCCAGCCAGCCTCTGCGCATGCTCAGCTCACCAGCCCCAGACTTTGCGCGCACTGAAGCAGCTCGAAATCATTCCTGGCGTTGAGTTTGCTCATGGCACTCTTTTTTTGCGTACTGATGGTCTGCTTCGTCCGGTTAAGCTGGGCGCTGATCTCGTTCACGGTGAAACCGCGCACCAGCAGGCGCAGCACTTCTGTTTCCCGTTCGGTCAACTGTGCCTGAGGCTTCACCGGTTCGATTTGCCCCCGCAGGGTGCTGCGCAGCGTCTGCAGCAGATTGTTGGACAAACTGGCTTTGTTGAGAACGGCATGCACCCCGCTGCGCCGCAGCGAGTCCAGAAGCTCAGGATTGGTGATCATGGTGACCACCACAATCATGCTCTGCGGATAATGGCGAATCAGCGAGCGGATCATGGTTAATCCGTCCGGGCTGCGCGTGCCGGGCATACTCAGGTCGGTGATGATGATATCGACAGGCTCGCTCGCCAGTTTATTCATGAGTTCATCAGCACTGAGCGCTTCGTGAACGACCCGATAAAGGTCCGGGCGCGTCTGCAGCAATGTGCGCAAGCCTAATAAATAGACAGGGTGGTCGTCGGCAATCAGAACTGTTTTTAGCATGACATCCGATCCGGCAAGGAAAAGACAGGTGTTCACCGCACATCTTAGCGAATGGCGCTTTAGCATCACTCTTACAGTGTAGAGCAGAGTGAGGTGAAAAAGAGTAGCTAAAAAGTGGTGGGCTGTATAGTTGCTGGGGGGCATCAGCCGATCCTGATGGAAAACCGAAAGGTAAAGTAACGACGTTTTCACATTCTATGATAGAGATTTTTTCCGGAGCAGCTGAATGGTTTGTTATTTATCGCGAAATAGCGGCATGGAGGACGATATTTCTCAGGTACGGAAAGGAATTCCTTATTGTTCAGGTTGAATATCAGGTATTACTCAGGCGTTACTCAGAATAAACTTTCTGAAATCATGAATTGGTTGTGGAAAAATCAGGACGGGAAATAGCGCAAAGAGCGAAGGTACTATCATTTATAAGGATATGTTGTTAATTTGTGCCTGAATTAGATAACAGACATGTAACTGTTAATACCTGCGCTTTTTCGTCATAACAATGTAAACGCTGTAATTTTATTATCCAGGACCTACCCGTGAATAACGAAGAAATCTCTCTTTCAGCGTCAGTAACGTTCGTACCGGAAAAATCATCTCTGGCAACCGTGGATCATGGTGATATACATCTGACGCCCAACGAGCGTCGTTTGCTGGAGTTGATCCTCAGCGGCAAATGTAAAAAAGAGACCATATTTGAAGAGATCTGGCTTAACCAGGGCATGATTGTTAGCGAATCCAGCTATCACCAGCTTATAAAAATGCTCCGCCGCAAGCTGCAAAATGCCGGCCTGCCGGGCTCGATCATTAAAACCATTCCCCGTTATGGTGTAGTACTGGCACCCTGCGAAACGCAGGACAGTGAGGTCGCTTGCCCGCCGCCAGAAGAGCCTGATAACGCGTCTTGTCCCACTCCCGTCGATTGCCCGTCGTTGCCTGCTATCACGGCGGAGTCAATGAAAACTCCCTCACGTCAATACGGGACTCTGCTGGCGGCGCTGTGCAGCTTGTTGATTACCCTTCCAACGCTGGTGGTGGTCTGCACGGCGGACACGCCGCAGGCGTTTCAGGAAAATCTCTACGTAGATGGCGTCATGTTTCATCTCTCTTCGCTGCGCAGTGTCGATCGGCAGGCGCTGGCGAGAAAGCGGCATGCCCTGCCGGCGGGCATCAATAACGTGTACATCGCGTCGAACGGTCCAAAAGTGTTCGTTGCGCAATGTGAAGGCGAACTATCTCAGGAGGGAAAATGCGGTTACGAATACTATTCGTCATATTGATGGTTTGCATCAGCGTTTCGCTGGGTGGCGCGCTGGCTTACCTGACCAGCAACTACCTGGAGAGCAGAAAAGTGCCCGCCGAGCCCTGCAGCAGCGTCATACGTAATGGTAAATTTATTGATGAAAGCCTGCAGCATTACCAGTTTAATGGTGTGATCACCTGGTGGCCTAAACTCCACAGGCTAACGCTATTTGGTGTAAAAACCGATGAGGCCGGTAACCGGGTATTCAACCGAACCCTGCAGTTAAAATCGGTGACACAGAAGGGAAATGTCATCAATGGCCGGGTGGCAGAATTAAAAATTGCCGTTGGCGATCAGCTGCCGGAGAAGACCTTTCTGATAAGTGAAGATGGTCAGTATATTAACCTGTTATTCAAGCCGATTAATAAAGATAGCTGGCTGATGAAAATTAATGATAACTGGGTAGCAATGTGTGAGTATAAATAATCTCACGATAATTTTATTATAAGACATATCCAGGCTGACGAGTTTTAAATCTGCTGCTGCAGTGAGCTGTTCTCCTGTTTTCAGGAAGATGAATATCCTATCTTGCGGGACAGGATTTCATTATTAAACCTGGAGCAGGATATCTCCCATGTTAAAGAAAAATAAAATATCTCTGAGCGCTATCGCCGCGGGGCTGGCGTTAAGCGGAATGCTGGTCAGCACGTTTAGCCATGCGGCCGCAACCGACGCCGCCTCACAGATGCCGGATATCAGTCAGAAAAAAATTCTCGTAGGTTATTGGCACAACTGGGGAATTAACCCGGAAGAGATAGACAAAGCGCGCGGCTATCAGGGAGGCTTACCTTCTGATATGTCGCTGCGTGAAGTGCCGAGAGGCTACAACGTCGTCAACGTCTCCTTCATGAAAGTCATGGATGGGCAGAGCGGGAATATTCCCACCTTCAAACCCTACAACGCGAGCGATGAGGAGTTCCGCGCTCAGGTTGCTGAGCTGAACGAGCAGGGGCGCGCGGTGTTGATTTCACTGGGCGGCGCTGACGCGCACATTGCACTGAACAAAGACCAGACTAAAGCGCTTGCAGCGGAGATTATTCGCCTGACCGATCGCTATGGTTTTGATGGTCTTGATATCGACCTGGAGCAGACGGCCATTACCGCGGCTGACAACAGTACGGTGATCCCGGCGGCGCTGAAAATGGTGCGCGACCATTATCAGCAGCAGGGCAAACACTTCATCATCAGCATGGCGCCAGAGTTCCCCTATCTCCAGGCCGATCGCGGGGTGAACTACAAAGCCTACCTGCAAAATCTTGAGGGCGTGTATGACTTTATCGCTCCACAGTATTACAACCAGGCGGGCGACGGCGTGAATATGATGACGCAGGAGGAGAAGGACGAAGTCGGTGAATGGTGGCTGCCACAGGAATGGGGGAAGGGCTATAGCGACCGTCAAAAAGAGCTTTTTCTTTACTATCTCACCGACAGCCTGGCAAACGGGACGCGCGGTTATGTGAAGATCCCGGCGAACAAGCTGGTGATTGGTCTTCCGGCCAACCCGGATGCGGCAGGAACCGGCTATGTGCGAGACGCGCAGAGTGTCTTTAACGCACTTTCGCGACTGGAAGCGAAAAATGAAGCGGTAAAAGGGCTCATGACCTGGTCAGTGAACTGGGACAATGGCAACACTAAAAATGGTCAACATTACGGCTATGAATTTCTGAACCGCTACCAGAGCATCCTTGACGGCAGTCTGCCGGATGGGGGCGACGAAACGGATACTCAGGCGCCAACACAGGTGCAGGGCGTGCAGGCCACGCTGAAGGGGCTGGATGTTTCGCTCAGCTGGCTGCCAGCTAAGGATAATACTGGCGTGGCGGGGTATGCCATCTGGCGCGGTCTGGAAAAGATCGGTGATACCCATGAACTCAACTTTACTGACACCCAAACCCAGCCTGGCATGAGCTATCGCTATACGGTCATCGCCTATGATGCAGCCAACAACTTCGCCACGCCGAGCCAGCCGGTCAACGTTACCGTGCCCGATAATGACGATGGCGGAGGCGAAGAGGGCGGCCAGGGCGGCGACGTTACCCCATTCACGCCGGGCAAACTCTATGCCGTAGGGGATAAAGTGCTCTATGAGGGCAACGTTTATCGCTGTCAGATTGGCCATACAGGTGCCAGTCATTGGTCGCCGGATCGGGCCCGCAACTTGTGGGTAGCTGAATAGCCTCTTTCTTAAACAGCATGGCTTCGCAGGGAGCCGTGCTGTTTGTTTTACAGGACAACGACTATGCAAACTTCTCTGGTTATTGCCAAACGTTACGATCGGTTTTCTCGCCTTCTGCACTGGGTGGTCGCAGCCGTCATTATCTACGCGATGTGCATGGGTTATATTCTGCACGCGCTGGAAGGAACCCGCTGGTTTACCTTCTTCTCCGTGCTGAATATGTCGCTGGGTACCATCGCCACGCCTGTCATGATGGTGCGCTTCGTCTGGCGTTTCTTCCGCCCTTCGGTGCCCTATCCGGCAACGGTAGCCGGACGTAAAAAACAGCTGGTGGTATTTATTCATGAGCTGTTTTATCTGACCATTATGGTGGTGCTGGTTAGCGGTTTTCTGATGCTGCAAAAAGACTACAACCTGTTTGGTCTGGTGCCGGTTTCCCGCCCGATTGCCATCGCCGAAGTGAATGCGTTTTTCTTCCAGGTGCATCGCTATAGCTGCATTCTGCTGGGTGTGATTCTGCTTGGGCATGTCGCGGCGGTGTTGAAATACACCTTTAGCGGGCAGCGGGAGATTCTGCAGCGGATGCTGTGAGAAAGAGGCTCACTCCCCCCATCAGATGCGCGGTGTTGCCGATCCTGTGAAACATCACCATCCCGCGCATCTGCCTTCCGTGCAGCGTTTGCAGAACAACTTCCCGGGCAAAGCTGCTTTCACGTTGCTGTGAGTACCAGGCGCGAAAACCGGGCAGGAACGGCGTATCGCAGTGTGCGTCCAGTAGCGTCAGGGTGCTCAGCGTCTTTTCCTCATCAGGGAACAGCGCTTCCGTACTGCCTTGCCAGTGGATCTCCTCCTCTGGCATCGAGAGGCGAAACACGACGCAAGAACCCGTCTGCGACAGGCGAATAATGATGGCACTGGTGCTGGCCGCGAGCGCCTGTTGCTGTTGGATCCAGCGGCGGTACTGATATAAACAGTTGGCAAAAATCGCCGAAAATACCAGGTACCACTGCGCCTGCCAGATTGCGGGGATGAGATCGGGCGTTAGCGTGTAAAAAATCCCTTCCCGCTGCTGGGTCGCCAGCACCACAATCAGGTATTGAATAAGCAGCAGAGCGCCAACGCCGCGTCCGGAGAGCGCAAACACGCTCAGTAAAACCACCGTCGTTTGCACCAGCAGCAGGTTTAGCCCCTGCCAGAGCGGTGGCAGGAAAAAGTACCCCGTCATCAGCACCAGGGTATTCGCGGCAAGGAGCAGAGCTTGCCGCCCGTTAAACCGCGGGTGCGACGGCATTTTGCTCTCACGCAGCAGCGGCAGAATGGCGAGAATGCCGGTTAATGCCGCCAGCACCCAGGAAAAAAAATGCAGAGGCGCAATCGGATACCCTGAGAGTAACAGCGCCAGATTAAGCAGCAGGCTGCCGCAAAAAATGCTGAAGATTAACTGCAGGGGGTAGATCAGTTCACCAATAATCGGCCTGCGCGCAAAACGCAGCGCAGGCAGTTGCGCATTCAGACGAAAGACGGCGACGCACAGTGGAAATATCGCGACGTCGAAGAGGGCGAACAGGCACGCCAGCGTGAGCGGGCGGCCTATCCAGACGCCAGCAAACACATGCAGCAAGCCCGCGGTAGCCAGCCACAGCGGCCACTCTCGCGGGGCCGTCAGCCATAACGCGGCGAAAAGCAGCGGCGCCGGGAGCCAGAGCGTGGTGGAGAGGCTCCAGCTATCCCGCGTATGAAAGCTCAGCAATGCCAGCAGGATATAGAGACCCGAAAAGGCCAGCCAGCGGATAATATTGGTAATCAGCGTTGTTCTCCCACTGAGGCATTCAGCGTTATTCAGGTATTTATCATTTTAAGCTCAATTATTTTATCGTCGCTATTGATACGCTGGGATTTTTTCTAAAGGGCTTAACGATGGACTGGCAAAGCGACAAACGCGATCCTGCTACCCTGTGGTTTTCACTTTCTTCACGAGCGGCAGAACATGAACAGGGAAAGGAGTGGCATATCGCGGCATTATTGTGGAAAGAAGCGGCACAATATGCAAAAGCGCATCTGAATATTGAATGGGCGAACTTGCGCGGAGACTTTTGTACTTTACGTGCAAACAGGCTGCCTAAATATAACGAGTAGTCTCTGCTATTATCGGAGATTGCATGTCCCTCAGAGTGTGGAACCATGGTTGAGAGTGTAATACTCGTTTTTAGCGTTTTTCTGGGCGCCATTATCGGCAGTTTTTGCAATGTCATCATTTATCGGCTCCCCTTGATTCTCCACGGTGAAGCACTCTCTTTATCGTGGCCTGCTTCCCATTGCCCACGCTGTAAACACCCCATTAAATTTCGCCACAATGTTCCTCTGATGGGCTGGCTGCTGCTGCGCGGGCGCTGCGCCAGCTGTGGTCAGGCGATATCGTGGCGCTATCCGCTGGTTGAAGGGCTTATGGCGCTGCTGTACGGGGTGATTATCTGGCAGCAGGGCATCACGCCGCAGAGCCTGTTCGACCTGCTGGCGGTGACGTTTTTGCTGCCGCTGCTGTTTATTGACCTGCGCACCATGCTCCTGCCCGACCGTCTGACACTCCCGCTGCTAGTGATGTCGCTAGCGTTTGCCGTCAGCGGCTATAGCCGGGTGGAGCCAACGCAGGCATTAATCGCCGCTCTGCTGGGATTTGGCGTGCCCTGGACGCTCTCTTTGCTGTTCCGTTTATTGCGCGGCCATGAAGGGATGGGGATGGGGGATATGAAACTGCTGGCGGCGATCGGGGCGTGGCTTGGCCCGCTGGCGCTGCTGGATGTTTTTGTTGCCTCGACCCTGCTGGCGCTGATCGCGGCGTTGATTCTGTTGCGGATCAAACCCGGTCAACCGTTTCCCTTCGGACCGTATCCGATTATTGCCGCGATAGGGTGGGTGATCTTATACCGATAAAAAAGCGCCGGAACGAAGGGGCGATTTCCGGCGCAAAAATGATAACGAAAGTGTAGGCAGGGAATGATAATGTGAGGCGCGGGTCAGTGAAGACCCGGCCAGAGTTAACTTACAGTATTATTTGCACTCTTTAGGCATGTTGGCAGCACCTTCTTTCTTCCAGACGCCCCACTCGCCATCGGAACCAGGCTTAACGCCTCGGGTTTCCCAGCTGTTCAGCCAGATGTTGCCCTCATAGCTCACTTTTTCACAAGGTGTCTTGTAAGTCTTGCTGTGATCCCAGGCTTTTACATCGGTTTGCGCCGGGCGCAGCTTGATCACCTTCGTTGCCGTAGAGACTTTACCGGTGTCAGGCGCCGTCACTTTCACCTGCAGCGTCACGTCCACATTGTCGGTATACGGATGTTTACCCATGAGGTTGGTGCTGAAGTTATTTGGTGACGAGATCTGAATCTTATCGGCGTGATTCAGTGCGGACCATTCAATTTTTGCCCCTTTTAACGCGTCATTGTTTTTGGACACGACGGCGGCAGCAATAACGTCACTGCCAACGATGGTGTCCTGGTTGTTGCCCGTATTGATCTGCACATCAGAAGCCTGCTGCGCTTCCTTCACGGTCACGGTGATATCGTCGGTGCTGGTTTTGCCATTTTTGGCCGTCACCGTCAGGCGATAGGTCACTTTACCGATTTTGCCGGGTTTAATCAGCGCACGGGCTTTTGCAGCGTGGACGGTTGAAACCCATTCGCCACCGTTAGCAACCTGCAACGCACCAATGTCCTGTCCTGAAACGATAGTCCATTGGTATTTTTCAGCATTGACGCTTGCGGAACCGTTAAGGTCATAACCACGTGATTCACTGTTGCTGTAAACGGTGAAGTCACTGCCTGCCTTCGCCTCCGGTGCCGTGCTATCCGCTTCAGCTTTGGCATTCAGGGTGACGGTTTTTGAATCACTCACGTTTTTATCATTGGTGACGGTCAGCTTCACGTTGACGGTAAAATCGCTCTCAGGTTTAGCCTTCAGGCGAATGCTGGCTTTAGCACTGGTGCTGTTTTCCAGAATGACCTTATCGGCATTGCTGGTGACGGCCCAGCTGTACTTCAGCTCTTTCCCCGTTGAGGCGCTACCGTCCAGCGACAGCGTGCTGGTTGACAGGTTATGACTGGATGGCGTGACGTTGGCCACCGGTTTGGTAATGACTTCACCGCCAAAATCGACGTCAATCATCTGATAAAATGCGTTATCGGTATCGCGCACGCGCCAGACGGCATAAATTTTCTGCTTACCTTCACGCTCCGGTACGTCGCAGGTGTGGGTTTCGAAGCCTGTCGGGAGCGAAATATCGGCCGACGGGTTGCCTGGCGCATAGGTATAAACCTTATGGCAGAATGGCTTATCTTCAAACATTGCCCTGGTCAGTCGCGAATCCGCACCCGGAACAGACTGCCAGTCCGGCTTAGTGATGTAGTAGGTAAAATAGGTGGTGCGGTGCTTAGCCGGTAAATGCCATTTAAACTGGTGCGGACCCGCAGACATCGGGTTGTTGTAGGTATTCTGCTTTTCGTCATCAAGCTTGCTGAAGGCGGGAGTTGCCGTTGAACCACCGCTTGCCAGTTTTCCATCCGGCGGGAACTGGAATAGCTGTTCGTTGGCGATCGGGGTTGGGCTCATATCGTTGCCAGCCGGGAGCTTCGGCGCTTCCACGGCGTCAGCAGGCCAGACGTTACTATGCTCACCTTTATCGTTCATCGGCGGGAAATGAATCACCGAACGGGATTTTGGTTCAAAAACATAGCCATGCGCCAGTGCGCCCGTGGAATACATACCAATCAATGCCACGGCTAACGCCGACGTAATATTATTCATCTTGAGTAGTTTCAAAATAATCTTCCCTGAATTAATTGAAGGACACTTCTACGTGACTGAGAGGGTTGTTCTGTTTGGCATACACCTTATTTGGCTCTGACTCATCAGGTGTAATCTCGCCGTTGCTGTGCCTGAAACCGGCACGCAGTTCGGGGTGCTGCTGATTGATAGCCTGGGCGAGGGCGTAGGACCAGTGGGCCTCTTCGCCAGCAAGAATGGTGACGCGCGTTTCCAGATTTGGCAGTTCGGTTCCGTCGTTAAAGAATCGCGCACGAATCGTTTGCCCTTCAACCACCTTCACTTTTGCACCGTTGACGGCGCGTTCCAGTGAGCCAAGTTCTTTCATGCAGTTTTGGTGACCCTGTTCGCAGTTTGCTGCTGGCGAGGTCGTGGCGGCGTTGGCTGAAACGCTGACGCCCGCCCCTGCCAGTAACGAGGCAAGGACAAAAGCAGATCCTGTTAATTTCATAAGTTCCCTTATTTATTACTGAACAATAACGAAAAGTTAATCTCACCTGCGGCGCAGGTAAAAAGGCGTTATTACCGTGTGATAACAGGGACAAATAGTAACGGGAGGAGACAACCGGCTTGAATAAGAGACTTCTCTGAGCAATTAAGAGTCGGGGAGTTTCGGCAGAGAAGAGCGACCGTTCGTGCTGTAAAGAGGGCGGAGCGCGACAGAGTATGAAATAGTAATGCCAATTTCAGTCCTTGACGCGTATTAATAAAATCTGAGCGAGTACGGAGTTTAAGAAATGACGTTTTTACGGTTGTCCTGAGTGTTGAATTAATAAAATAAAGCCTGGCTTATATCCAGGCTTTACTATTATGTTAACCAAAAGGGTTTTTAAGGGCAGCTATTATTAGCTGCATCCGACGTTCGCCATGCCCCCCACTCACCGCCGCTTCCTGGCTCTTCTTGTCCTGCGTTGACATACCACTGATTCAGCCAGATTTTGCCGTTATGCGATACGCGGGTACATTTCACCGGGTAGGCGATCCGCGGGTTATACGCTTCTGCGCTGTCATCAGGAATATCAGGTAACTGTGGTTTTTTCACCGTTACGGTGATCTTCTCAGCGCTCACGCTTCCGTCTTTGCCCGTGACGGTTAACCAGTAGGTTGCTTCTCCGTCTGTATTGGCGGGAATGAGTGCCCGGGCGGTAGGCCCTGAAACTTCACGTACCCAGCCTCCGGCATGTTTCTCCTGTAGCCAGAATGTGCCAGTACTGTTTTTGTCGATAGTCCATTTCCAGGAGACGGCATTCTTGCTGGCGCTCCCGTCTAACTGATACGCACGGGAAGAATCGGTCGTGCCGGTAACGGTAAAGCTTTCTCCCGGCACTGCCTTTACTTCCTCCTGTTCTTCCTCTTTGAGTTCCAGAATCCTGGCTACCGCTTTTGCCATATTGGGGTGAGTACCTACTTTCGCTGAATCCCCCGCAGCTAAAGGTGTTCCGGTTTCCTGGAGAATGGAGCGCATCTGTTGAGGCGTGACGGTGATATTGTGCGCTTTTGCAATGGCCGACAGGCTGGCGACCACGCTTGCGATAATCGGGTTCGCGGAGGACGTGCCGGAGAAACTTGAGGTGTATTCCGCATTTTTTATGCTATGCAAACCGCCGTAACCCGTAGTAACCACATCCCAGCAGCCCCAGCTGGCGCTGGTCACACGTGAGCCATAGGTGCTGAAAGAGGCTTTTTTGCCATTGTTTGCACAAAACGCGCCCGCAATGATCGCGCCGGAATCCCGCTTTTTAACGTCAAATTTTCCATTAAATCCTGCGTGATCGAGGTTGATATTGCCATTGCCTGCCGCCTGAATCACGTGCACGCCCTTATCCGTCAGCGCTTATATCACGTCATAATAGGCTGGAGCGTTTTCCTGGGGGACATAGCAAGAGGAGGTGCAACCTGTCACATCTCCTCCGCCGGTCTGCATACCAATTTGCACCACATCTCCTGCCTGGAGTCTGGGGATCATATTGTAGAGATTATTGGCCTGCCATTTGACGTATCCCATACGGGCGTTCCACGTCAGACCTTTGATGCCCGCACTGATATCTTTCGCCGCCATAATCCCGACGGAGCTGGTGTCGTGATCTTCGCCTGGCGTATAGCGCTTATCACCTTCATGGAAATCGATCGGCGGCAAATTCACATGGCTGGTATTCCATGCGTTGTTTTCCATTGAGACCAGCGAAATGCCGCTACCATCGTGCCCTGAATACTGATTTACGCTGTCGCGATTAACGCCACCCATATAGTAGCCGGGCCGTTTTTCATCTGGCGATTTGGTGTAATCCTGCAATCCACGAAAATCCGGGACGGTGGCCTGGCTGGTACTGTTCAGGGCTTAGCTCAGCCCGGAATAGGGCGGCAGGTCGGGAGCCGTGACCCCCTTTTCCAGCGACACCGGCATGGATTCCGGGTAAGCCAGCTCAATATCTTGTCGCGCCGCCAGTTCATTAATTACGTCATTGATATATGCCGCGTCGTGTTGCTTATCGGCTGGCAGGGCTATACGTAAATAACGGTTAAAGCCGTAGCGTTCATTAAGCGCATCCATCTCGCTTAATTCACTGCTGCGCAAATGATTTGCCGTAAATAACGGACTCACGGCGAGGGTACTGTCGCGTAATGAAAAGGGTGAAGAGTTATTAAGCGTTGTACCGGGTTTTAATTTCACGATAACGGAGAGATACGAAGTGCCTTCCCTGGCTTGCTCGAGCGTGACGGAATTTTGCGCAAAAGCGGGGGCGCTCAATAGTGCACAAATAAGCAGGGCCAGTCCAGTTTTATTCATGTCAACGATCTTCCTTATTAAATGACATCCAGAGTATTGCTGGGATCATCCTGCCATTAGGGGAAAACCTGCATAAGAAGAAGGTCAGCAATAAAATTGCGAGGTGTCTGTTCCAAGTTAAGAATTACCTGCTCCGGAAAATATACGGCTGAAATTGGGCTGAGAAATTTATGAAGCAGGCTGAAAGAGTTGTTAAACATCAATGCCTAAGTATTGAATTTAATGAGGGGCGGAAAATCTCATGAACATCTCCTGATTACTGTATGGAGTTTAGGAATTATCTGGATCTTAATATCGCTAACCAGGGAGTTTAATTAATTAGGGATGCGTCACAATGCCCAGTGTTTCGTACTGTTCTTTACGTCAAAAATTATCCGTGTGGATAATCCTTTTACATTATTTATTTTCCATCTTTTTGCTCACGGTTCCCCCCGTCGCGCGGGCGCAAACTGAAACTCACGCAACCATTGAAAGCGAAAGCAATCAGCCCCTGCGGGATAAAATGGCTGGCATGTGGGGAAGCGCCCAACAAAACGGCGCGGGTGATGCCCTGCGCGGTGCGGCAAATAGCGAGGTGAATGCCGCGTTAACCCAGGAAGTGGAAGCGTGGTTAAACAATATCGGCGGGAAAGCCCGCGTTACGGCAGACGTCGGTATAGGCGGGAGCGATAGCCGCGACTTCGGGCTGGACTATCTGTGGCCGGTTAAAATCTGGCAACACGACATTCTGTTCACTCAGATGAGCGCACACCGCTGGAACGAGCGCGATATCCTTAACGTTGGCCTGGGCTGGCGACATACCTTTAACCCGCATCTGATGGCGGGTGGAAACCTCTTTTTCGATCAGGATGTCACGCGCCACCATAACAGAATGGGGGCCGGCGCTGAGCTGTGGAGCGATGGGATTCGTGCGTCCGCGAACTACTACCTGCCCCTGAGCGGCTGGCGTCATTCTGACGACAGCATGTTTAATGACGATCCCGACCGCTATGAACTGTATGAACGTGCCGCCCGCGGCTGGGATCTCAATCTGGAGACGGCCCTTTCACAGCACGTCGCGCTTAAATTGGGCTGGTTCCAGTGGTATGGCGACAAAGTGGACGTTAACGGCAGCCGCAGCGAGGCCAGCCACAATCCTCACGGGCTTAACCTCGGGCTTAAGTGGCAACCTGTGCCGCTGGTAGGGGTCAGCGCGGAGCAGAGCATGATTAGCGGGCAGCGGGATAACTTCTCTGTGGGGCTGAATTTCCACTGGGAGTTTGGCCGAAAACTTTCCGAGATGCTGGCAAGTGAAAATGCGGCGGCTTTGCCCTCGCTCATGCAGTCCCGCACGGAGTTCGTTACCCGTAATAACAACATCGTTCTCGCCTATAAGCAGGAAGAAAAAGACAGACGTCTCTATTTCAGCCCGACGGAAAAAACCACGCAGGCTGGCGTGCCTTTGCTGCACGCGGTGAAAGGTGGGCAGGGGGGCGTCATTCGCTACACCTCCTCCAGCACGGCGATCGCGACCGTGGAGCCGGGCAGCGGTCTGGTGAACCCAACGCATCGGGGCGATGTCACCATCACAGCGACGGAAACGTCACCTGTCGATCCGGAGCACGTATTAAGTTCCGCCAGCTATCACCTGACCGTGACGCCGGGCGATTTTGCCCCTTCCGTCGAGGGCGTTGCCATTAAGGGGGACATGTCCCCGGGCCAGATCCTGGAGGGGAGTTATCTCTATAAAAGCAATGAAGGGGAGGATGAAGATCCTGAGAAAACCCGGCTGCGGTGGTATGACGCAGAATCAGGCGAGACGCTGAAGGAAGGGAGTGCTACGTATGAGGTGCAAACGCGTGATATGGCCCGAAGCGTGGTCTTTGAAGTCACACCGTTCAACAAAAAAGGTATCGCGGGTAACAGTGGCTCGGCAAACGTTAATGGTAGCGCGAAGCTAGGCGCACTGCATATTGGCTTGATGACGCCGGGCGAAGTCCGCCCGGACGGCAGTGTGAAGTTTTATGTTCAGAGGAATGGCGCTCTGCAACTACTCACTGAAGTAAAAAACGATAAAGAGGAGGCGGTGGGAGGGCTGACGGTTTACTGGACGAGCCAGAATGCGTTGGGTCATTTGTCACAACACGTAACGCACACCAACCCTAAAGGCCAAACGTCGGTGAGTGTGGAAGAAATTATGAGCAGCGGTCAGGATCAGATCACGGCCTCGCTCTCTCCGCTGGTAGCAGGCTATAGCGGCAACGTTACTGAAGATAATGGCAGACACAGCCATATGAAATTGAACGTCAATTTTGCCAAAGCCGACAGACTGACCTTCATTCAGCCTCCTGAGCACGCAATGGTGGGCGCAGCCCAGCCATTTACGGTGAAACTCACCGATCAGGATGGCGAAGACTTTAAAACGAGTGTTGATATCGCCTGGCAAAGCAACGGTCATCCGACAGACCAGCTGAGCCATACCAATGATCGGGGCGAAGCAAGTATTACGCTGACAGCTCCAACGCTGGTGGGGACAGACTGGGAGGTAACCGCTACCGTAGAAGGCGGAAACCCTGTGACGGTAAAAATTCCCCTGGTGGCTGATGTTGCAACGGCAAAAGTCAGCGCGCTGGAGGTGATCGACAATAACGCCGCGGCAGACGGGACGGACACCACCCGCGTCAGGGTGACGGTGAAGGACGCCCACGAGAACCCGGTTGCCGGGCAGGTGGTGAATTTCAGGTCAGGAGAGGGGGTTATCCTTCCGGCAACGGCAACGACGGAGAAGGACGGCACCGTCACCGTCAGCCAGACCAGCCTGAAGGCCGGGGAGTTCCGGGTGGAGGCCACCACCGGCGATAACTGGACGCAGGCGAAGTCTGGCCTCGTG
>NZ_JADBRF010000008.1:33254-191704 GCF_014930485.1 Enterobacter cloacae complex sp. P47BA
GACCAGCCTGAAGGCCGGGGAGTTCCGGGTGGAGGCCACCACCGGCGATAACTGGACGCAGGCGAAGTCTGGCCTCGTGACGTTCACGGCTGACAGCAGCACGGCAAAAGTCAGCGTGCTGGAGGTGATCGACAATAACGCCGCGGCAGACGGGACGGACACCACCCGCGTCAGGGTGACGGTGAAAGACGCCCATGAGAACCCGGTTGCCGGGCAGGTGGTGAATTTCAGGGCCGGAGAGGGGGTTATCCTTCCGGCAACGGCAACGACGGAGAAGGACGGCACCGTCACCGTCAGCCAGACCAGCCTGAAGGCCGGGGAGTTCCGGGTGGAGGCCACCACCGGCGATAACTGGACGCAGGCGAAGTCTGGCCTGGTGACGTTCACGGCTGACAGCAGCACGGCAAAAGTCAGCGCGCTGGAGGTGACCGACAATAACGCCGCGGCAGACGGTACGGACACCACCCGCGTCAGGGTGACGGTGAAAGACGCCCATGAGAACCCGGTTGCCGGGCAGGTGGTGAGTTTTGATGCCGGAACCGGCGTCATCATTCCGGCAACGGCAGAGACCGGGAAGGATGGTACCGTCACCGTCAGTCAGACCAGCCAGAAAGCCGGGGAGTTTCAGGTAAACGCGACCATTGGCGATAACTGGTTACACGCAAAATCTGTTCTGGTTAACTTTGTGCCAGGAAAGGTCAACCGGGTGACTTTTGTCGACGAGCCGGAAAGTGTTCAGGCGGACGGTGTCACTCATGCCACCTGGCAGATAGCGATGTTCGACAGCTTTAACAATCCAGTGCCAAATACGGCTGTAAACTGGATTTTCCCGGGGGCTCTGGCGACAAAAATCGACAGCCAGAGCGATACAATGACCAACAACTCTGGGGTGGCTAAGCTGACGCTGCAAATGGGTACAGTAAAAGCGGAAAATCTGGTCGTGACCGCGAAATCGGAAAACAACGTTGAGGATTCCTCCTCGATTGCCCTGCCGCCGGTTGCAGGTAGCGTTGAACTTACGATGGCATCGACTGCACGCGTGGACGAACCTGTCACGCTCACGGTAACGGCAAAGGATAAAGGCGGAGTACTGATGCCTGGCGCTGTGGTCACGTTTAGTAGCAACCATCCGGACTGGATGGTGATAACGCCAGAAAGCGCAACAACGGGCAGCAACGGTGTTGCCACCGCTGTGGCTACCATCAGACCGGAAAAAGGGTTTGGTGCAATGGGAGGCTATACCCTCACAGCGAAAGTCAGCGAGTCAGTGAAGGATTCGAAAACGTTACAGCTCAGTGTAGGGCAAATTGATTACGCGAAGTCGAGTCTGACCCCCGTCAGTGACACGATGGTCGTTGGCAATCAGTTATCCATGCTGATAGCGATGAAGGATAAGTTTGGTAACCCTGTCAGTGGCCTGACGGGACGAATCGGCGCCGTGCTGGCCGATAGTCAGGGGAGAAACAATGGAGGATTGATCCATACTAACAGCGGGGGAATTGTTGAGACTGAAAAAGGAAACTATCCGTTCAATGTAAAAGGAACACGTGCTGATACCTATACTGTCACGCCTGTTGTAGACCGAGTTGAGTTAAGCGCGCTTAAAGCGACCGTTAAGGTGATGGCGCAAAAACCCTGGATCGCGGGTACGCCACAAATAGGCTACACCCTAACGATAGGCAAAGGTTCCGGGTTTAGTACGGCAACAGTCAACTGGAAGGTTAATGGCACAATCTATCGTTCGAGCGCCAATACCACGGTGGACAGCGCATCACTTGAGTTGACAGACACCACGCTGATAAACCAAAAGGTGAGCGTAGAAATTATCGATAGCCATAACCCATCAGTGCGGCTTGAATCAGATTCGGTCACGATTCGGGGTACACCTTCCGCGAGCGATGTGAAGATTAAGGGCGATCCAGTATATGGAAACCAAATCTCGGTGGACTATGTTTATCAAGCCAACGGCGGAGGCGATGAGAGCGGAACGCAGTATCAATGGTACTGGTCTCAGAACAGTTACGATAAATCTCCGACACCTATTCCTGGTGCAACCGGAAGAACGCTGAAGACCGAACGCGGTCAGTACGGGTTATATCTTTATGTCTCGGTCACGCCAAGGGGCAGCGCTGGCGGCTCAGGTGCTAAGGTATTTAACGACGGGTATTTCAGGGTTACAGATGCGGGTACACCTTCTGTCAGCCAACTTCATATTGAGAATGAAGCCCGGGTGGGTAATACAATTGAGGCCAGTTATATCTTCAATGCTAATGGCAGTGGTGAGGATAACTCGTTATATCAGTGGGCTTCATGGGATGAATTTAGCGGCCGTTATCGGAATTTAGACGGAGAGACCGGTAAAACGTTATACATAAAAGAAGCCTATGGATTTTTGAAAGATATCCGGGTAAGTGTTACCCCACGCGGTACTCTGGGGTCGCAAAGAACAGGCGGTACAGCCTATTCCGACCCGGTTAATATCGTCAAATAAACGCTACCAGTGTTAACCATTAACACTTATATCAGTGTAGCGTAATTCACCTCTCGCAGGCTCCCGGAAACGGGACCTGCGGTTCGTTTTTCCCCCGGAAGGTCCCATCACAGGCCCTTTCCGCTTTGGCAAACTGTTCTGTATCATGGTTAAATAATTTGACGGCTAATGGGGGGAATGCCTGTGTTAGCGTGATGCTAATAAATACGGGAATTAAAAGTAATGCTGGATTCAGCATTTTGACAGGTGGGTTCGTTAATTCAATCTAAGGTAATGTTGTAAGCTGGGGTATGGGTTTTTCAATGATCCTGTTAGCTGGTTCTTAACGAAAAAGAGGCTCGCATGCATGAAAAATGCTTATCCTGAAAAGCAAGCATCACTACTCATTGGTGATGCCGCCACGCAGTTATCTTTGCAGGGTATAAAAATTGATCATGTTTCGCTCAGTCATTACCTGAGTAAAAAACTTGAGTATGCCAGGCGTATTGATGATTGCTTGTATGCTGAGGTGATTGGTATTGCACTTGCAATGTTGAAGGAAAACGCCAGGCCAGCCGAACGGTTCTGTTATAACGATGAGGCGTGTCGCGATAAACCTGTCGCTTAAAAGCATGGCGTATTATTGCATTATCAGTCCTGCCTTTTGTTGCCTCGGGAAATTTTCACTTCTTCAGCAAAATCCAGAGCCTCTTTGTAATCAAAACGACGTGTCTTTGCGTTATGTCTGCCGGGTAACGGTGCCGGTATTTTCACGCCGAACAGCTTTCCTGTTGTCATCAGCGCATAAACTAATTCAGCCTCACTCACGTCGGCCATCTTTGCCATCATATTCGTCCTGATACAAAAACTTAATTTCACCTGCCTTCCTCCTTTTATAATGGTCAATAATATTGTCGAGATTGGGGAGCATAAAGTTCATGGCATCAATGGTGTCACGCCAGCCCGCCAGGGATTCATTTGCTTTTACATACCATGCATGCTGTTCTCTCCGGGGGAGATGACCGGTGATCAAAACAAGCATGTCGGGTTTTATTCTCCTGATGAACTCCAGATACTTCACCAGATGCGTCTTCGTACCAAATGTGTCTGCATCAATAATGCAGAGCATTTTGTCTCGGGCGATAAAGTAATAGCGTGCTAATTCCGCAAGGCCCTTTTCGAATAAAAAAGAGTTCGTCCGCACACAAACCCGAATTTTCTCAGGAGTCTGTTTAATTGATTGATCCATCTTTTGTCTCGCTTACTATGGCACAAAGTATGAGATGGCTTTCAAGCCTACTCTTCCAGTCTGAATACTGGCAAGGCAGTATTTTCATTCCTCAGAATAAAATTAGGCAGAATGAGTTATGCGATTAATAAGAATTGTCTCTGCATCCGTGAGTTAAAAACAAATAAACGATGATTTTATTCAGAGTCATGTTTTACTGTCTGATACATTAAGATATGGTCACTGTTGTGCAAATTTGTACTTTTTTATATTTCTCAAAGAGGACATTTTCATGACAAAGACCGTCGTAGCATTAGCCATACTTAGCGCTTTTTCAACGGCATCAGTATGTGCCAGTGATTATGCGCGTATGATTAATATTGAAAACCCTGACCATCTGAAAATCAGGGTTCAGAATGCTATTTATGAAGAGGGTTACGATAGCGATTTTATTCCTCATGTCTGGTTTGGTAACGAAGATAACGGCGTGATGAATATCATTGTCGATAATGGTGCGGTGCTGAACGAATCTATTGAAAACGGCCTTAACTGCAACTATGCCATGATTGTCAGTAAAGACAACGGCGTCAACTTACAGGCAAACGGGAAAAACTGTCGTTATAAGAAAAAGAGTTACCGTTCCATTAACTCTCCGGTGATCACCATTATTAATGATTCATCTTTAACGCTTCGGCCCTATTTTTCCGTTAACGGGAATGATTTTTTTGCTGCCGCCGGCGCGATCATCCCCAACGGGATCCGCATGTTCACCGGGGACAGTGGCGACTGGAAAAAACAGGGCGTTCGCCATGGGGATAACCTGAAAGTGAAGTTTAGCTACACGCTGGCAGAGTCGGGTTCGCAAAAAGAGGTCGTCTGCCCGTCTCTTGACACCTTAACGGAAAACCGACTTTATCGCCTTCAGGGCGGTGAGCAAAATGCGCTCTGCGTCCTTGAGAGTAATGAGATTCACATTAAAAACGATCGTATTGTTGCCGGATGGAACAAACCTCTGACCAAAGCAGAGCTGCTGCAACGGATCGAAGCCACCGCCGCAGACGATGACGTCATCATAGATATGCCAGATGACAAATACATGGCGCTCTTTACCCAGCCGGATGAATATAAAATCCCGCTGAAAGCAGGAGACGCAAAGGCGACAATCACATTAGTGGTTATCAAAGGGACCATTCCCATCGCGCAGTAAAAACGGCAATACATTAGCGAAAAGCTAACAAGCCGTCAGGCAACATCTCAAGGAGCATGTTGCCTGACGCGCCAGAGTTTTAGGGAATAGCGGTCATCACCCATTGTGGCCGATATTTTTGCTCTCCACCTTTGATATCACACCAGGCAATAAGCGGGTCGGCAACGGTACCTGTTTTTTCATAAAGTAACATTGTACTGCTCTCAGGATTGGGTTCGGATGCTTTAACCCCTGCAGGCAGCCACCATTTGCAGGCAAACTGGGAAACATCGGGCGTGGAGCCCGGCTCTGGAATGACCTGTGCCACATTAACGCTCGCATAGCCTTTCAATGATTTCTGGGCGGCAGCCACCCGATCGTTAACGATAAAAGACGTATCGGGGATCGCGCCATCAGGAAAGAATTCTTTAATTTTCGGCCAGATCCGGGCAATCGGCATTGCCTGATTATAACCATTCACCAGCTCACCGCTGGTACTGAGCGCCAGAACGCGCTGCGTGTCGTTATCGATCAGCGGCGCACCTACGCCCGGCTTCATGGGGTTGTTTTTATTACTCATATCGTTGTTGTATGTGCTACAACGATGCCGGAATTGACCCGCTTCGCGGTCATATAGCTCAATAGCACAGTGGGTGCCATCTGACTTATTCACTGCAGCATACAAACGCGCATTATCTTTTTTAAACTGCGCCTGCGGCAGATAAAATTCGGTTTTTTGAGTGGCAATGTCGTTAGCCTTCGTCTCATCTCTTGGATCAATCCCTAAATAACCCAGTGATTTGACGAAATCTTCTTGCGCTTTATCGCCCGCAAAATCTAACGACAATAAGCGATATTTACCGTCTCTGCTGGATGACTTGCCAAAGGCTTTCACTTTGGCCGTTTTCTTTATCTGATAACTGGTGCAATCGTTTGGATTAACCTCAACCTCCTGAACAAACCAGACCTCTGTGGTTCTTACCTTTTTATCTTCTTTTAAAGGGAAACTGCTTAATACCAGCAGATCGCCATCAACCCCTTTTTCGCCGATGCGCCATCCGGTATTGTAATGCGGTTTTTCCCGGTCATAGGTATCGCGGATCACCGCGACGGGTTTTGTATAGTTATAGATAAAAGGTGACTCTTTAAAGCAGGAGTGCGGGGGCGGGTTTTTGTCACCCGGGATGATATTAAACAATGACACATCCTGAAGCTTTGCCTCGCCCCTGACCTGGAAGGCAATTTCGGCCTGTCGGGAAGAGGGAAGTGCAGAGCCATCGGCAGATAACAACCGTACCGTTACGCTATCACCAAAGATGGATAATGCATCGAAACTGACATGGTGATCATCCGAGCCGCTCAGGATTTTCTCAGCCGCATAGCGGTAAACTTCGTTGTTATTTTTACCCGCAATTTCCACTATCGCCTCGGCGGGCAGGTTAGCATACGAGATATGAACATCAAGCAGCGCCGCATCTTCTATAACAATCGTCTCCTGCGTTTTATTTTGATTCAGATAATGATCAACTTCCTCCAGTGGAATAGCCGTTACGTGATTTTTTGCCTTAATTGCCAGCTCACCAGCAAATACAGGGCTTATGTTTTGAGACACAGCAGCCAGCGAGATGAAAAAATAAGCCAGTCTTTTTTTTTGCATATACGCACTCTCCAGTTTGTGTATTTCTGCACTTCCAGAGTGGCGATCAATAACATGCCCGCCATGGCCCCGCTGGTAAGAAAAAGACATATTTTTATGATATTGCGGCTAATACCTTATTATTCCATTAGCGACCACAAGCCGCAGGCAGCGGGGCCTGCGGATCGCTCTCTACCTGAAATTTCCAGTCGTAATACGTTTTCGCTTTGGCAAACTGTTTTGGATCGTGACGAAAGCCGACTTTTTTACGTGGCGTACCCTTTCCGAGACTGCGCACGCCAATCCAGCGCCCCTGAGGATCGAGGATCATCCCCCAGTTTTTACTCCCGGTTAGCGGGTCGGCGTAGTGCTGGCGCAGGTGATAAAGCGGTTTTCGCCCGCGTTTATCAATAAGCAGCTGTTCGAAACGCACGGGAAAACAGCCATCACCGTTGCCGCGGTAGGCCTGTATCGCCGCGCGGATTTGATCGCCGCGAAATAAAAGCTCAGCCTCCTGTTGCGCCTGATAACGCATCTGCACCTCATCGCGGCTTTTCAGCAGCGACAACGCCAGCGTGGAGAGCGCAATCAGCAGCAGCAGATAGGTAAAACCTCCCTGTTGTTTAATCGAACGCATCGCGATGATCCTGCCCGGGTTTAGGTGGCGTCTCGACGTCAATAATTTGCCCTTCGTCATCGGTCTTCGCCTCCCAGATATCGCGGCGGTTGGTGATGGGATCCAGCGGCATCTGGCGCAGATAACCGGCCTCGATCAGATCTTCCAGGCTGTATGGCCCCGCCAGGCGATCGCGGCGGTAGTGATCGATCGCGCTGCGCAGCGCATGCAGGTTATGCTCGCGCACCACCTCTTTGGCTCTGTCCGCGTGCTGGAAAAAACGTGGAGCGACAAGGGTCATCAATGTCGCGATGATCGCCATCACCACCAGCAGCTCGATGAGCGTAAAACCTTTTTCACCATTGCGCATAGGGCACTCCATTCAGACCGCTGGCCGTACTGGTACTACTGACATCAAACACGTCTTTCCCGCCGCCGCTGAAATCGCCAGGTGGCTGCGTGGATGCGCGTAACCGCCAGGTCTCTTCATCATTTTTTCCCTCGCAATCGCACATCGGATCGCGCGGTATATGGCGCAGGAAGTAGATCATCGCGCCAGTGGGCGATGTCTTATCCCGGACGCCTTCCACCAGGCTTTTTAGTGTCGGCGGATATCCCGATTCGCTGGTTTTTTTCTCAATGATGCCGTCCACGCTTGCCTGGTGATAACGGTCAATGGCATCGCGTAGCGTGCGCAGCGACTCACGTAACTGCGTCTCCTGCTGCCGCTGATGGTAGTTACGCATCAGCGGCGCAGCGGCAGCGGCAAGCGTGGCGAGTAGCGCCAGCGTGACGATCATCTCAATCAAGGTAAAACCGCGCTGGCGCTGCATTACGATGCTCCGTTTTCCGTTTCTGACTCATCGAGGATCGGTGGCGGCAGCGTGGCCGCCCGGTCAGGGAAATGGGCTGGCGGCGCAAGCGCCGGTGCGGTGAACCCGCTGCCCGGCTCGTCGCGCTGCAGGTCGCGCAGCTGAATGCTGTCGCCCGTTAAATCGTCGCTGCCCATCTCAATGGTACTGACGTGGCTTCCCGGTAAATCGAGGTTGCGCTCAATAGTCGGCGTAATTAACAGCACCACCTCCGTGCGCTCTTTGTTGTCGGAATTGCTGCTAAACAGGCGGCCCAGCCCCGGGATGTCACTTAATAACGGCGTTCCTTTTTGGGTCGTGGTTTCATCCTGCTTGATCAGCCCTGCCAGCATCTGGGTCTCGCCGTTCATACTGCTGAGCGTGGTATTGGCTTCGCGTTTCGTGGTGCGGTAATACTTTGCTCCGTTCTCACCGGGTTCTTCGGCGCCCAGGGCACTGAGCGTGAACTTCACCTCCATTGAGATATTGTCATCCATACTGACTTCCGGGGTGACTTCCAGCTTCAGGCCGACGTCCTGATAATCCACTTTCTGTTGCGAAATCCCGTCATTGACGGTTGTGGTCAGTACCGGGATCGTTTGACCAATATCAACCAGCGCTTTTTTATTGTTTTTTACCCGGATCCGCGGGTTGGCCAGCACTCTGGCGTTGCTCAACACCTTTTTCATGTCAATGGTCATATTGTCGATATCGACCATGATATTTTTGGCGCTCAGGTCGCCCAGCGGGATCCCGCTTCCCTTTAAATCACCTTCTTTACTTTTCGCAAAACCCGCACTGATGGTTTGCGGCAGCTTCACGCCAAGCGCTTCGAGATCGTTGGTATTTACTTCCAGCACCTCAACGGCCAGCGTGACCTCCGCTTCAGGCCGGTCGAGCGTCACTAACAGGCGCTCCGCTTTTTCCACGCTCTCTTTTGGCCCGCGCAGGGTGACAGAGTTGGTTCGCTCATCAACGTGCACATCCTTCAGCTTGACCATGTTGCGCAGGGCGACATTGACATCTTTCGCTTTCGCGTAGCCCAGGAAGATGGTTTTGACGACCACGTCGCGATAGATCTTCTCTTTTTGCGCGGTGGCGGGGTAGATCAGCAACGTATTGCTGTTCAGCACCTTCTTCCGCAGGTTATTCGACAACAGCAGCACGTTGATAGCATCTTCCGCAGTGGTGCGTTTGGCTATCAGGCTGCCGGTAGTGCTGGAGGAAATATCTTTGTCAAAAATGATATTGACCCCGGTCATCTGGCTGATGGTGTTAAAGATGGCCATCAGGCTGTGCTCGCGAAAATTAAGCGCTATCGTTTTTTGCAGTTCCCGGTTCAGACGCTGCTCCGGCTGGTTGATCCGCGACACCTCACGCATCAGGTGATCGCGCAGCGCGCGCGCCTGGGGCCAGTTGGGATCTTCTTCCAGTACCTGCTGGATTTTGTGCAGCGCGCGTGCCGGGTCGCGGGTGCTGTTAGCCACCGCCTCCTTATACAATGCGTCCAGCGCTCTACGGGCATCGAGTTTGCGTAAGCCCTGCAGGGCGCGCAGGTTACCGGGCTCATAGGTAAGCGCATCGCGCCACATTTGCGTCGCCAGGGTGTAATTGTTCTGACGCACCGCGAGATCGGCGTTTTTCAGGTAGTCATTGACCAGCTTTTTGCTGATGTCAGCCTGCTCGGCGCGAAGCGCAATATCCTGTGGGCTGGCGATGCGCTGTTGATCTATCTCCTTAAGCCGCTTAACTAGCACCTGCGGCGAGGCGGTCACTGATTCCCGGACCGGAGGCGCCGCACGTTGTGCACAGCCGCTCAGTAGCGCGCATGACAACAAAAAAGTGAGAGCAATAGTTTTTTTCATGATTAATGTGTCGGTTCCGATTGCAGCTCATCCAGTTCCAGCCGCTGCTGGCTATGGGTGGGCTGCCATTCAAACAGGAGGTGGTCGTTCGCCACCGCTTTTAAAATCCAGTTGTTGACCGGCGAACTGCCGATCCAGATCCTGCCGTCCGCCCTGCAGCGCTCGCAGACCGGCCAGGTCTCTTTACCATCCGTCAGCACAACGATCCTCTGACGGTTTTCCCACCAGGCACCGAGGAGTTGAAGCGGTAGCGGCGGTGCGGTTGGTGTCGCCTCTTCAGGCCGATCGTTTTCCGGCGGCTGTTCTGCTGCGTCTTGCGCCCTGCTATGTGGCGTTGAAAAGAGATCGACGCGCGTTGCGTGAGCCGTCTCCGGCTTTGCTGGCGCGGGGCGCGGGCGTGAGACCGGCTGCGCCTCAAGCGGCGCTGGCGATATCTCGTCATCGGCAAACTGGCTCCAGAAAACAGCACCGGCGGTCAGCACCAGCGCCAGCTGTAAATAGCGCGGCAGTTTCATGGCGACTCCTTCAACAGGCGAAGCTGCACGGTGGCGCTGAGCTGGCTTTCCGATGGCCCGGCGCGCCGCAGGCTTAGCTGCTCAATGCGTAACGGCAAAGTGCGGCTTAGCGTTTCCAGGGCGTCCATCAGCGGCAGATATTCACCGCGCAGCGGAATATCCAGCCGTAGCGCGGTTTTGCCGTCGTCGTTTTCCAGCTGATAGCGGCTGGCGTCGACCTTCATCCCTCGGCTCCTGAACTGCTCAAAAATGAGCCTGACCTGCTGATATTCTCCGAGGCTGATGCGGCTTTGCAGTTCCGGCTGCTGTTTATCCAGCGGCAGCGTGGTTTGTAGCTGCGCCTGGATCCGGGCAAGGTTCTCCTGCAAATGGATGGTGTGCGGCCGCACGCCGCCAAGCCATAACAGCAGCAGTCCTGCGGGCAGCCCGGCGAGCACGAGCGGAACCGTTCCGATGCGCCCGGCAAATAACGCCGCCTGCCAGCGCAGCACGGCGGGTTTATTCTGAAGCCGCATGGTGCGCCTCCGTCGTCACCTTGACGTCGAGTACCGCGTTAATCGGCCAGGCAGGATCGCCCTGCGCCGACTGGCGATGGTTCTCAAGCACCACATGCGCCGGCAACTGCTGTAGCCGCTCGCTAAAGGCGAGCAGGGCGTCAAGATTGCCTGCATTCACCGTAAGCCGCGCATCGCCTTTACTGGCAATGACGTCAATGCTCAGGAGCGCAATATCAGGGGTCAGTACGCTGCCGATGTTGTCCAGCAGCTTGATGGCAGGCGGGACGGCCTGCAGTTGCTGAGCCTGGCGCAACCGGCGCTGCTCCGCTTCACGCAGCTTGCGCAGCACCTGCTGCCGTTGGGCGAGCTGCTGCTGTACCTGCAACGTCTCCAGCTCAAGGCGCTGGTGCTCAAACAGGCCATACATCACGGCACCGGTGAGCGGTAAACAGAGGAGTCCGGTTAACAGCAGCGTGCGTGCGGCCCACGGGGAACTACGCGTAAACAGCGGCGTCATGAGGACTCTCCTGTAGCGCGACTTCCTGGTGATGCTCACCGTCGGTATGAATGACGTAGCCAGGACAGTCCTGCATTCCGCTTAGCCGGGCGATAACCCGCAGCTGGGCGTCCATCTCCTGCTGTGGCAGGGTGAGTGTCCAGACGTCGCGCCAGCTGTGGTGCTGACGGCTGGCAATCCGGCTATGGTGGGGGCTCATCGCCACAAACAGGCCGTTTTCCGGCAGTGCGGCGGCGAAGTGGCTAAACAGCTTTTGAAACGGCGTGACAACACCGCGAAAACGCAGCCGCTCCCGACGCGCCAGCGTGACAAGCAGATGCCAGCATGGTTGCTTAAGGCACGCGGCCAGCGCTGACTGCTGCCAGTTAAGGGTCTCGAAGCGCACCTGCCAGTCGACGGGCGGACTCGCGCGAAGAACCGCCTGCTGTCGGGCGAGCTGGAGCAGTTCCTGCGGTGTGGTCACGCCGTCATGCCAGGGCTGGATTAAAAACGTCAGATCGTCGGTATCGAGGTGGAACTCCACCGCGTCACGCCACGGTAAGACGGAAGGGCGCAGGCGCAGCAGCGTTTCGAGCGCGGCTTCAAGAGGCTCATCTGGCCGGCGTTCATGGGTGGCGAGAACCACGTTGTTGCGGCGCAACCGCACGGCATGAGGCCAGATATCGCACTGCCAGGTGCTAGTGAGTGATAACACGGTTCACCTCCTCCCAGGTGGTTTTGCCTTCGACCACGGCGCGCAGCGCGATGGTCGAGAGCGGAACAAAACCGTCATTCAGCGCCACTTCCTTTAGCTTGCGCCGGGGCGATCGCGCCAGCATTGCCTCTTTCATCGCATCGCTGAAATGCAGCACTTCCGCCAGCGCCAGCCTGCCGCGAAAACCGCTGTCGCGGCAGGTATCGCAGCCTCGCCCTCGACGCCAGCGGGGCGTGAGCTGCTGCAGCGGTCCGGATTGCCACGCCGCGAGAAGGTCATCTGTGGGCGTGGTGTCATCAATACAGTCCGGGCAAATCTGGCGCACCAGCCGTTGCGCCACGACGCCGTTAAGGGCGGTGATCAGGCTGGCGGGCTCTACCTGCATATATAAAAAACGTTCCAGTACGCTAAAGACGTCATTGGCGTGAACCGAGGAGAGCACCACGTGGCCGGTGAGCGCCGCCTGCACGGCAATGCCGGCGGTTTCACCGTCGCGGATCTCACCCACCAGGATGATGTCCGGGTCGTGACGCAAAATGGCGCGCAGGCCGCGGGCGAAGGTGAGCCCTTTTTTATCGTTGACCGGAATTTGCAGCACGCTGTTGAGCTGGTACTCCACGGGATCTTCAATGGTGATAATTTTGCATTCACCGCTGTTGAGTTCGCTGAGTGCTGAATAAAGAGTGGTGGATTTCCCGCTCCCCGTTGGCCCGGTGACGAGCACCATACCGTGGGGCAGATGGGTTAACTGGCGAATCGCGCCTAGCGTGTGCTCATCAAAGCCGAGCGTCTCCAGGCGCAGGTTTTGATCGTGAGATTTATCCAGCACGCGCAGTACAGCATCCTCGCCATAGACGCCCGGCATGATGGACACGCGAAAATCGACGGGACGCTGGAGAATCAACGCCTTAAAGCGCCCGTCCTGTGGCGTGCGTCGTTCGGAAATGTCCATGCAGCTTAATACCTTGAGACGGGAGATCACCTGCTCCGCCTGCTGAAGTCCGGCGCAGTGGCGAATGCTGTGCAGAACGCCATCGATGCGGTACTTCACCATCAACCCATCCGCGACGGCGCAAAGATGAATATCGCTGGCGCGGCTCTGCAGGGCATCAAACAGCGTGGCGTTAACCAGCTTAATGACGGCGTGGGGTTCACTGGCGATGGCTGCTGGGGTGATCTCCAGCCACCGGGCCTCTTTATTCTCTTCACTCTGCTGCTGCTCCAGCTGATCGAGCGTGCGCTGCTGTTTTGCCAGTTCATCAAGGCGGGCATTAAGCTGAGAGAGCGGGGCGAGCGCGGGGAGCGCATTCACGTTATAAGCCCACTGGCGCAGTGCCAGTGAAAACGGATCGCCCAGCGCAACGTGGAGCTGACCGTTAACGCGCAGCGGCAATGCTCGCTGGCTGAGCGATTCGGTCAGCGGCACGGCTTCGAAATCCTCTTCGCTGTCGGCGAGCTGTGTGGGTGAGAGCGGCGTGAGCCCCAGGGAACCGGCGGCTTCTTCTAACGCGCCGGGGAAACTGTCCAGCAGTTCCGCCAGCGCCTGACAGCGCTGCTCGTCTGGCAGGTCGAAAAGGGGTTCTACAGACGGTGAGTGAGACATTATTGCAATCCTCCTGCCAGTTCAAAAATGGGCATGTACAGTAAAAACACGACGAGCCCAACGATGCCGCCAACGACCATCATCAGAATCGGTTCAAAAATTTTGCTAAAGGTTTCAATCGCGCGTTCCAGCGATTCATCATAAAAAGCGGCGATCCGCTCGCACATGGCAGGCAGCTCGCCGCTGCGCTCGCCCACCTGCAGCAGGCGGCTGGCGACAGGAGTCGTCATCCGTTGCGCTTCCAGCATGCGGGAGAGCGACTCGCCAGCGGCGACGTCGCGGATAACCTGTTCAACCTGCTGACGATGCGTGGCGGGCAGGATCTCCCGGCTCAGCATTAACGCATCTGGCGCGGGAAGGCCGCCCTGTAACAGCAGGCCCAGCGTGCGGTAAAAACGCACCAGCACAGAAAGCTGATGCTGCTGGCGTAAGGCGGGAATGCGCAGCAACAAACCGAGCGCGCGCTGGCGCAGGCGCGGGCTACGTACCGCCATCACGATGCCTGCGACCGCTGCCGCGCAACCGGCCAGCAGCAGCGAGCCATGGGTTTGCGTCAGGCGTCCCCACCAGAGGATAAGCTGTGCGCTGGCGGACGGGTTCTTCATCCCGTCAAACACCACGGAAAAACGCGGAATAATAAAGCCGAGCAGAAAGAACAGAATTATCCCGCCGGCGGCAATGACAATCGTCGGATAGAGCAGGGTTGATTTAATCCGCTTGCGCAGAATTTCCATTCTTGATTCGTAAAACTGAAAACGCTTTAGCGCCTCGGGTAAGTGTCCGGTTTGCTCAGAAGAGGCAACGGTGTTAATCAGCAGAGGCGGAAACAGTGCTGGTAGCGCCATCATCGCCTGGGAGAGTTGCGCTCCTTCGTAGAGCTTTTTAACCAGCGTATCCAGAACCAGCGAGGTGCCACCGTCGCGGCTGCTTTCGCGCAGCGCTTCGACGGCCTCGACCACGACCAGCCCGGCTTCCAGCAGAGCGATAAGCTCCTGCAAGAACAGATTCAGTGGAAAGCGTTTCTCCTTGCGGGCGGGGCGTTCCTGTACCTGCAAAACGATGCCGCCGCCGGCAATAATGCGGGCGCTGGCATCATCAGGCGACGCGGCAAGTACGGTCTGATTGACGCGTTTCCCCCCCTGGAGGATGGTGACGGTATATGGTTTCATTTTGGCGACAGTGTATGGCTCTGCCTTTTAAGGCGGGCATAATGCGGAGCCACTTTTCTTATGTATTGTTGACGAAGCGCGCGGCGCTGGGGGGTATTTGCCGTTCCGGCGTTATACGCCCCCACCGCGTCCCAGGTATAACCAAAGCGCTGGATTTGACCTGCCAGGATCCAGGCGCCGGTCATGACACTTTGGCAAGGGTCGGTAAGCAGATCTTTTTGACTAATACGAAATTTACGCAGCGCATCGAAGTGAATGCTATTGATCTGCATCAGACCGACATCCATTGAGCCATCACGATTTTTGTTGATGGCCCGGGTATTACCGTTGGATTCCACTATCGCTATCGCCTGTAATAGCTCTGGCTCAATGCCGTAACGTTCTCCCGCCAACTGCCAGCAATCGGCCCGGCAGGAAAATACGCTGAAGATAAACAGCGAATATATGGACAGGCGCAACATATTCAGAACCCGTAAGTGACAGGCTTACCGTCTTTACCGCCGGAGGTTATTTCGACTTCATTAATGGCGTCTTTTGTCCGGGCGGGGTTATGCCACTGGTACGGATTGCCCCACGGGTCTAACGGCACATGCTGGCTAAGATAAGGGCCATTCCAGTTTTGCGCGTTGGAAGGCTTTTCAGTCAGCGCTTTCAGACCTTGTGTTTCAGTTGGATAACTGCCGGTATCGAGGCGATATTGCCCGAGTGCCTCAGCAAGCGAGCGCATCTGGCGCATGGCGGTTTTCTCCTTAGCCGAGTCGACATTTGAGAAGACTTTTGGCCCGACAAATCCTGCCAGCAGCGCAATAATCATCAGCACGACCAGCAGTTCAAGCAGGGTGAAACCACCCTGTTTTCGCATCACGTTTGTTGCATATTTCATTGAGAGCGTCCCTAGTTGGATAATAGTTGTGATTAATTCCTGAATTTTCCCTGATAAAAGAGCGGGAACACAGGTATGCCATCTTTTTTAATTGGTGAAGATGGGAAAATTAAATAAAGAAGCGTCTTACAGGATGCGAGAATTCTCCCGCGCTGTCGTTGAAGTATTTATTATAAATGCGAGAGATATTTCTTATTTAATGCGGAGGGTTTCCTGATTCACCACTCTATTATCCCCAACGATCTCGGCGCTAAAAAAAAAGACAATTTGCGAGGTAATCCACAGGACTATCATCACAAAGCAATAAGGAACTTTGATGAAAAAACTTACATTATCTCTGTTAATTGGTAGCGCACTAATGGCGCAGTCGGCTTTCGCGGCGCAGGCACCGCGAGCGGTCACCTATCTGACCTCCTGGGGCGTTCCGGTCGAGTCCGTTGAGGATATGAAAGAGGTGAAAGCGGATACGTTCCTGCTTTCATTTGGTGGCTGGGATGCAAGCGGTAAGCTGTCCAGTTCCGATAATATTGTTGCAGTACCACAATATGATCCCTGGTACATTAATGCGCCAGCCTATGTCGTGTGGAGTCAGCTGAAGCTGGCGCACCCGGAGAAAAAAATGATGCTGGCGCTCGGCGGCGAGACGTATTCCGCGATGTGGTCTTATCTGAATAACGCGCAAACGCGAGAAACGCTGGCGCAGAATCTGGTGAATCTGCTGAATACCAACTTCCCGGTATATAAAAAGAACCTGAAGCCCGAAGAGATGGTTGGCGAATGCCTGAGCGCCGACTGGCAAGGCAAATGTAATATGGCGAACTACCAGAAGGCGGGTACCGTTCAGCTTGACGGCATCGATTTTGACTTTGAAAAGCCCGATCGCGTCACGCCAGAGGAAAACGCAAACCTGCTGGATCTGGCTGAACGGGTTCGTAGCAAGCTCAATGCGTCCGGCAGCAAAAAGCTGCTGAGCCTGACCACCTATCACGTTGGTGCTGACCCGGAGAACTGCGCCAACAGCGCGGTAACCGAGAATTGTTCCTTCGTTGAGGCGGCTCGCTCTTCACACCATGGCGAAGTTCTGCCGCTGCTGACGCAGGGGAAAAACGTTTTCGATTTCTTCAACGTCATGGCCTATGACGCCGGCCCACGCTTTAAGTATGACGTGGCGATGGCTAACTACGCCCGGGCGGTGGGTGATAAGAGCAAAATCGTTCTCGGTCAGACCATCAACTCCCAGTGGGGGCCAGAAGGTCGCTTTGTTGAAAACCGACAGAACAACGTAAACCGTGCGGGCTGGCAGGCGGAAAACGGCTATGGTGGGTTCTTTATCTGGACGTTGGGTTCAAACGATCAGCAGCTGTCCATCCCGCAGCAGGTTGACTATTTCAATGAAATGAAAGAGCGCGCGGACCTGATGTCACCTGAACGCCCGCAGGACACCGTCGCGCCAACTGCGCCAGCAGGATTGAAGGTGCTGAACAATGGCTTGACTATCACCCTTGCCTGGCAGCCCTCCACCGATGACCGTGGCGTAGTGGGATATGACATCTACCGTAATGACATCAAAGTCGGGTCTTCAACGGACACCCAGTGGACCGATAATGCGGTAGAGACCGGCGGTGTGGTGTACCACTACAGCGTGAAAGCACGTGATGCAGCGAACAACATCTCTGAAAGCAGCAACGTGGTTAAGGTAGAAACCGTACAGGTCGAAGAGGGACGTCCTGACGCGCCAGGTGGCCTGGCCCTGGTTTCTTCGACGGAAAACAGCCTGACGGTGAAATGGAATGCGGTAGACAACGCGGTGAAATACCACGTACTACGCGATGGGGCGGAGTTACTCACCGTAAGCGGAACGCAGATCTTCGACAGCGGCCTGCGCGCGGGAACAACCTACAGCTACCAGGTGATCGCCGAAAATGCCAAAGGTCATCAGTCTCTCGCCAGTACACCGCTTAAAGCCACGACGAAAGAGGGGTCTGTGACGCCTGAGCCGGAAGGCGAGTGGAAAGTCGGTACGCGCTATAAGACTGGAGAAATTGTCACGTATAACGGCACACAGTATCGCTGCGTGCAGGGGCATACGTCTCAGTCCGACTGGGCGCCGACTGCGGCTGCGACGCTTTGGCAGCCTGTTCCTTAATCTTTCGCGGCCCTCGCAAGGGGGCCATTTTCAGGCGTAAGCGCGCCTTATTTATTACTTTTTGTTAACTTATTGTTATCATTTATAGTGCAAAAAATTAACAATGGCACTATTGTAGTGCAATATTTGCACTGTTTTTGTGCGTTTCATGTTCTTTTCCGGCCTTTATCGTCTCAGGATGCCGCTTGCGTCTGTAACAATACGTTGCTGTAACCCCTTCATTTACTACCGCTTTTTTAAATCTCTTTTGAACCATTAGAAAATTGGTTCGTTTATTGCTTAATCATTAGCACGATAAGTAGCACGTCATATCAATAACTTATCGTTCATAAAAAGAAAATAACGATGATAGTGAGCGAACCAATATGGAAAAACCGTCACGGTTTCTGGCCAATTCCAGCACCGCGCTTGAGCAACTGCGCGGGCTAATCAACCAGCATGAGTCAACACCAGGCACTCCGCTGCCCACGGAACGTGAGCTATCGGAAACACTCGGCGTAGGACGACGCGAAGTGCGTCGCGCGCTGGACGTGCTGGAAGAAGAAGGGCGGATCTGGCGTAAACAGGGCAAAGGCACCTTTATTGGTCCGGCTGCCCCTGTTGAACCGCTGGCCCTTCAGGGATTGGTTCAGCAGACCAATCTGCTGGAAGTGATGGAAGCTCGTATACAGATCGAACCCGGCTTAGCCCGGCTTGCGGCACTGCGTGCCACCAGGGAAAACCTCGCGCTCATGCAGCGCATGCTGGAACGCATCGACAAGGTCAGCCCGGATGACCGCGATCTCAATGAACTCTGGGATAGCGCCTTTCACCGCGCCATTGCGGAGGCCGCGGGTAATCGCCTGATGCTTGGCCTGTTTGACGCCATTGACGCCGTGCGGCGCGAACCCGGCTGGCAGCATCTGCGTGAATTAGCCCGCACGCCCGAACGTGTCGACAGCTACAACGACCACCATCACAAGATCATGACCGCGATTATCCATCGCCAGCCTAATGAAGCAGCGGCCGCCATGCGCGAACACCTGCTTAGCCTGCAAAACGCCCTGATTCAGGCGATCCACCTTGAGGACGACTTCACGCTATGACGACGATCCCGTTTAAGGACTCCACGCCTGTACTCCGGCTGAATAATCTCAACGTTAAGTTTTCCGGCTCGCCGGTCAGCGTCCTGGACGGCATTTCCCTGACGGTCAAAGCGGGCGAAACGCTGGCGCTGGTGGGGGAGTCCGGCTGCGGGAAAAGTATCACCTCACTGGCGCTGATGGGTTTACTGCCCGCCAGCGCGCAGATTGTCAGCGGCGAGATGCAGTTTCGCCGCCACGACCTGCGCAAGCTCTCCCAGCGGGAGTATGCCGATCTGCGTGGGAGCGAGCTGGCGATGATTTTCCAGGAGCCGATGACCTCGCTTAATCCGGCCTTCACGTTAGGCGATCAGCTCAGTGAAGCGGTCATGCGTCACCAGAACGTTACGCGCCCGGAGGCGATGAAGGTCGCGCTGCAGATCCTTGAAAAGGTACAGATCCCGGCGGCGGAGATGCGCCTCAAGGCGTATCCGCACCAGCTTTCCGGCGGCATGCGCCAGCGCGTGATGATTGCCATGGCCCTGATCAACCACCCTAAACTGCTGATTGCCGATGAGCCGACCACCGCGCTCGACGTCACCATCCAGGCGCAAATCCTGACCCTGCTGAACACCCTAAAAGAGGAAACCGGCACGGCGGTGCTGATGATCACTCACGATTTGGGCGTGGTGGCTGAAGTGGCGCAGCAGGTGGCGGTGATGTATGCCGGGCAGGTGGTAGAGCAGGGAAGCGTTGAGGCAATATTCGCTGATCCGCAGCACCCGTACACCATCGGCCTGATGGGCTCGATCCCTTCGCTGGGCGCACGCAAAGGCCAGCTCTCCACCATTCCCGGAACGGTCCCGCTGCCGGAATCCATGCCGCAAGGCTGCCGTTTCGCGACGCGCTGCCCGTTTGCACAGTCGCGCTGTCATGATGAAAAACCGCAGCTCACCACGCTCGGCGCGGGCCATCAGGTCGCCTGCTTCCGCGTGCCGCTCGAACACCACATTGCCCTGGGAGAGACCGCATGACCACGCCCATTCTTGAAGCCCGGGACCTCAGCAAGCTTTTCCCCGGTCCGAAAAAACTCTTTTCCCCGGCCCGGTTTGTCACGGCGGTCGATCGCGTTTCGCTTGCCGTGATGCCGGGCGAAACGCTGGCGATTGTCGGCGAGTCCGGCTCCGGGAAATCCACCCTTGGCCGTCTGCTGCTGCGTCTGCTGGCCGCCAGCGAAGGACGCGTGTTTTATCAGGGGGAGGAGATTACCCACGCCACAGGCGCACGTCTGAACCAGCTCCGGCGCGAACTGCAGATTATTTTTCAGGATCCTTTTGCCTCGCTGAATCCGCGCATGACGGTGGAGCAGATCGTCGGTGAGCCGCTGTGGCTGCACCAGAACATGAAGAAAGCGGATCGTCAGTACCGCGTCGCGGAGCTGCTCAAGACCGTTGGCCTGCCTGCCGCCTGGGCCGGGCGCTATCCGCACGAGTTTTCCGGCGGGCAGCGCCAGCGTATCGGCATTGCGCGCGCGCTGGCTTCGGGGCCAAAGCTGCTGCTGGGCGACGAGCCGGTTTCCGCGCTGGATGTGTCGGTGCAGGCGCAGGTGGTTAATCTGCTGGAGAGCCTGAAGCACCAGTTGGGGCTGACGATGGTGATCGTCGCCCACGGTCTGGCGGTGATCCGCCACATGAGCGACCGCGTGGCGGTGATGTACCTTGGGCAAATCGTTGAGCTTGCCACCGTCGACGAGATCTTTGACGCACCGCTGCACCCTTACACCCAGGCGCTGATCGCATCGGCGCCGCAGATGCAGCCGGGCGTTGAGCGCGACGCGCCGCTGCTGCAGGGGGATCTGCCGAACCCGGCTAACCCGCCGTCGGGCTGTCGCTTCCACACCCGCTGCCCGTACGTCACTGACGAATGCCGCCTGGTCGAGCCAATTAATCAGGTGCTCGACGGCGGGCGTCAGGTTGCCTGTCACCGCTGGCAGGAGATTAACCGCGATCGCAGCGTTATCCAGATCGCACCGCCATCCGAAGCCTTTCTGCGCCGCCGCGCGCTGTTTGAACACGCGGCCACTCACTCCTCCCTTCCTTCAAGGAACTCATGATAATGACAATGCGTAATTCTCTTTTGACCGTACTGGGAAGTGTTATGTTGCTTGGCGCGGCGCTGCCCGCCCATTCTGAAAGCGTGCTGCGAATCGGCCTGGGGGCAGACCCGGACATGCTCGACCCGCACCTGGCGCGCACCTACTATGGCCGCTTCGTGTTTGCCTCTCTGTGCGACAGGCTGGTGGACGTCGACGAGCATCTGAAGGTCGTGCCAGGTCTCGCGAAATCGTGGGCCTGGAGCGCCGACGGCAAAACGCTGACCATGGATCTGCGCGAAGGCGTGACCTTCCATGACGGAGAGGAATTCGATGCCGCTGCCGCGAAATACAACCTGGACCGCGCCCTGACCCTCAAAGGCTCCCTGCGGAAAAGCGAGATCTCCTCCGTGGAATCGGTAGAGGTCACCGGCCCGATGCAGATAGCGCTGCACCTGAAAACGCCGGACGCCGCGCTGCTGATGCAGCTTACCGACCGCGCGGGCGCGATGATGGCACCCGAGGCCGCGAAAAAGCCTGACTTTGCCGCCCATCCGGTCTGTTCCGGCCCGTACAAGTTCGACAGCCGCGTGTCGCAGGACCGCATCGTTCTGACCCGCTTCGACAACTACTGGAACAAAGGCGCCTACCACTTCGACAAAATTATCTATCTGCCGATCCCGGATGCCTCCGTGCGTCTGGCGAACCTGCGCGCGGGCGATCTGGATCTGACCGAAGGCATTGCCGCCAGCGACGTCAAAACCGTCGAAGCCGACAGCAAGCTGGCGCTGGCGAAGGTCACCGGCCTGGGCTATCAGGGGATCACCTTCAATATTAACAACGGCAAGGTCCCGGCGAACGATCCGTTCAAAGATGCCCGCGTGCGCGAGGCGTTTTCTCAGGCCATCGACCGTGATGCGTTAAACCAGGTGGTCTTTGAAGGGCTGTATACGCCAGCCAACCAGGCGTTTTCGACGGTCAGCCCGTATCACGTGAATCTGCCGGTTCCGCCGCGCGACGTTGATAAAGCCAAAGCGCTGCTCAAAGCGGCAGGCGTCACCGCGCCGCTGACCGTCAACCTGCTGGTGCCGAACAACCCAACCTCGCAGCAGGTGGGTCAGGTATTGCAGGCGATGGTCGCCGAGGCCGGCTTCACGCTGAACCTGCAGATGACCGAATTTGCCACGCTGCTGGATCGCCAGCAGAGCGGTGATTATCAGCTGAGCTTCTCCGGCTGGTCGGGTCGCCCGGATCCGGACGGCAGCATCTACGGTTTTATCCACAGCAATGGCACGCTTAACGATGGCCGTTACAGCAACGCGCAGGTCGATGAGTGGCTGACGCAGGCGCGCCAGAGCACCGACCAGGCCGCGCGCCAGTCGCTGTACGACAAGGTGGTGAAGCAGCTGCAAACCGACATGCCGATTGCCTACCTCTACTTCGAGCCGCGCATTTTTGGCCTGAACAAGCGCGTGCAGGGCTTTAAGCCTTACCCGGACGGCATCGTGCGTCTGGCGGGTTTGACGCTGGCGAAATAAACGTCCTGAGGAGAACCCATGCTGGAACTGATTTGCAAACGTCTGCTGCTGGCCGTCCCGACGCTACTGCTGGTGAGCATGATGGTGTTCGGGCTGCAAAAGCTGCTGCCCGGTGACCCGCTGATTGCGATGGCCGGTGAGGAACGCGATCCGGCGGTGATCGCCCAGCTGCGCGCGGAGCTGAACCTGGATGCGCCGATCCCGGTTCAGTATTTCCACTGGCTGACGCGGGCGCTGCAGGGCGATTTGGGCGTCTCCTTGCGCACGCACGAGCCGGTGACCGAGCTTATCGCCAGCAAGCTGCCGGTTACGCTGGAGCTGTCGCTGCTGGCGATGATTATTGCGCTGGTGTTTGGCATCAGCATGGGGATCCTTGCGGCGGTGAACAAAAACAGCTGGGTCGATCACGGGGCGAACTTCGTGGCGATCTCAGGGATCTCTATTCCCCACTTCTGGCTGGGGATCCTGCTGATTCTGGTCTTCTCGGTGAACCTGCAGTGGCTGCCCGCGTCCGGCTACGTGCCGTTCAGTGAAGATCCGCTTCAGAACCTGCGCACGCTGCTGCTGCCCGCGTCCGTGCTCGGAACCGGGCTGGCGGCGACGCTGATGCGCCATACCCGCGCGTCGATGATCGCGGTGCTGAAGGCGGATTATATCCGTACCGCACGCGCCAAGGGGCTGCTGCCGAAGGCGGTCATTCTAAAGCACGCGTTTCGCAACGCGCTGGTACCGGTGATCACCCTCACCACGCTGCTGTTCGGCGAGCTGCTGGGCGGCGCGGTGCTGACCGAGCAGGTGTTCACCATTCCGGGCTTTGGCAAGATGATCGTCGACTCGGTGTTCAACCGTGACTACGCGGTGGTGCAGGGCGTGGTGCTGATCGTGGCGATCGGCTTCCTGCTGCTCAACCTGCTGGCCGACGTGCTTTACGTCCTTATCAACCCGAAAATGCGAGGTTAACGATGGCGGAACTGACGACGCAAACCGTAGCCCCCGCGCTGCCGCGCGCGCAGAACCGGGTGCTGAAGAAATTCCTCGCCAATAAAAGCGCGGTGATTGGCGCGCTTGTGGTGGGTTTCTTTGTGCTGGTGGCGCTGCTGGCGCCGTGGATCGCCCCGTTTGACCCGGTTAAAGCCAACTTCCTCGCGGTGCGCAAAGCGCCGTCAGCGATGTACTGGTTCGGCACCGACGAGCTGGGGCGCGACATTTTGTCCCGCATTATCTGGGGAGCGCGAACCTCGCTGATGGCGGGCTGTATGTCGGTGGTTATCGCGGTGGTCATCGGCGTGCCGCTGGGGCTGGTGGCGGGCTACTTCCAGAAGATGTGGGACGGCGTCATCTCGCGCTTTATCGAGGCGCTGCTGGCCTGTCCGTTCCTGATCATGGCGATCGCGCTGGGGGCATTTTTAGGCCCGAGCCTGACCAACGCGATGATCGCCATCGGTCTTTCGGCGATGCCGATCTTCGCCCGCCTGACGCGCGGGCAGGTGATCGCCATTCGCAATGAAGAGTACATCGACGGCGCGCGGGCGATAGGCCTGCCGGATCGCTGGATCATCATTAAATACGTTCTGCCAAACGTGATGTCGCCGATCCTGGTTCAGGCCACGCTGGCCATTGCCTCGGCGATTATTGCCGAAGCCAGCCTGTCGTTTTTAGGGCTGGGGCAGCAGCCGCCCAATCCGTCCTGGGGGTCCATGCTCAATACCGCGAAAGGTTTCCTTGAGCAGGCGCCGTGGATGTCCGTTTTCCCCGGCGTGGCGATTTTCCTTGCCGTGCAGGGCTTTAATTTACTTGGCGACGGGCTGCGCGATGCGCTCGATCCGCGCCACGACTAAGGAGTCATGATGACCAAAGCGCTTGATTTTACATCCGGTTACGCTTCACGCCGCCCGCCGATGATGGGCCACAACGCCGTTGCCACTTCGCAGCCGCTGGCGGCGCAGGCGGGAATGAAAATGCTGCAGCTGGGTGGTAATGCCGTCGATGCGGCCATTGCCACCGCCATGGCGCTGACCGTTGTTGAGCCGACCGGCAACGGCATCGGCAGCGACGCCTTTGCCATCGTCTGGGACGGTGAAAAACTTCACGGCCTGAACGCGTCCGGGCGCTCGCCGGCCAGCTGGCATGCGGATCTGTTTGCCGGTAAAAGCGCAGTGCCGGAAATCGGCTGGGACGCGGTGACGGTGCCGGGTGCGGTGTCGGGCTGGGTGGCCCTGGCAGAACGCTTCGGCACGCTACCGCTGACCACGCTGGCGCAGCCTGCGATTGACTACGCGCGCAACGGCTTCCCGGTCTCGCCGCTGATTGGTCATCTCTGGCAGCGCGGCTATAACAAGCTGAAAGATCAGCCTGGCTTTAGCGCCTGCTTCGCGCCGGAAGGCCGCGCCCCGCGCGTGGGGGAGATCTTCCGTAACCCGGCGCAGGCACATTCGCTGGAGCTGATTGCCAAAACCAACGGTGAAGCCTTTTACCGCGGCGAGCTGGCGCAGAAAATTGCCGCCTTCGCCCAGGAGCACGGCGCGCACCTGTCAGCGGAAGATCTGGCAAACCATCGCGTGGACTGGGTTGACCTGCTGTCGCGCGACTTCGCGGGCGGCTCGGTACAGGAGCTGCCGCCAAACGGGCAGGGGATCGCCACGCTGATTGCGCTCGGTATTCTGGAGCAGTGCGGCATTGAGAAACATCATCCGGACTCCGTGCAGTCTCTGCACTTATCCATTGAAGCCATGAAGCTGGCGCTGGCGGATCTCGACCGCTACGTGGCGGATGAAGAACATATGGAGTTCGCAGCAAAAGAGCTGCTGAGCGACCACTATCTGAAGTCGCGTGCGGCGCTTATCGATCGCGATAACGCCTCTGACTTTGTGTACGGTTCACCGACGCAGAGCGGCACGGTCTACATCAGCACCGCGGACGCCAGCGGGATGATGGTTTCGTTTATCCAGTCCAACTTTATGGGCTTCGGTTCAGGCATTGTGGTGCCGGATACCGGAATCAGCCTGCAAAACCGCGGCTGCGGCTTTGTGCTCGATCCCAAACACCCGAACGCGCTGGCGGGCAGCAAGCGTCCTTTCCACACCATCATTCCGGGCTTTGCGATGGACGGCAGCGGCAAGCCGCTGATGTCCTTCGGCGTGATGGGCGGCCCGATGCAGGCGCAGGGGCATATGCAGATGGCGCTGCGCATCATGCTGCACGGGCAAAACCCGCAGGCGGCCATCGACGCGCCGCGCTGGCGCGTGGTGCAGGGCAGGGAGGTGATTGTTGAATCGACGTTCGATCGCAACACCATTGCCGCGCTGCGCGAGCGCGGGCATCAGATAGTGGTGGAAGATCCGCTCCAGGATTACAACTTCGGCGGTGCGCAGGTGATCTATCGTATGCCGGAAGGGCACTACGTGGCCGCGACGGAGAGCCGCAAGGACGGGCAGGCGTTAGTGAGTTAAAAGAAGCGAGCAACATTGGTAGGCCGGGTAAGGCGTAGCCGCCACCCGGCATTTTTTCACCCAATGCTAAACGGATCCGCATCCTGCCACGCCGGGAACTTCTCCCGATACTCCTTCAGCGCCGTCAACGACAGCTCCGCATCAATGCGCGTCGCCTGATGCGGTTCGGCGGTGGCAATAATCTCGCCCTGCGGATTCACCACCCGGCTGTCGCCGCGATAGTGGTGGCCGTTGCCGTCCGTCCCCACGCGGTTACAGCCCACCACGTACGCCTGGTTTTCAATCGCGCGAGCCACCAGCAGCGCCTGCCAGTGCAGCGAGCGCGGCGCGGGCCAGTTGGCGACGTACAGCGCCAGGTCGTAATCGTTGCGGTTGCGCGACCATACCGGGAAGCGCAGGTCGTAGCAGACCAGCGGCAGAATACGCCAGCCGCGCCACTCGAACACCACGCGCTCGTTACCGGCTTCATAATGATGATGTTCATCGGCCATGCGGAACAGGTGGCGTTTATCGTAAAAATGCACCTTTCCTTCCGGCTCAACCAGCAGGAAGCGGTTCACCGGGCCGCGTTCCGTCTGCAGTGCGGCGCTCCCGGCGATCAGCGCGTTGGTTTGCTGCGCTTTGGCATGCATCCAGGCGACCACCTCTTCCTGGGGCATCGACTGTTTCGCCGCTTCCATCGCAAAGCCGGTGGTAAACATCTCCGGCAGGACAATCACATCTCGCCCGGTAATCTCTTCCAGTTGACGATCAAAGTGGCGCAGGTTGGCAGGGCCATCCATCCACACTAAAGGCTGCTGCAAAATCGAAATCTTCAAACCAGGCACGATACAGACTCCTCAAACGACCCCTTTTTGACACTGTAGCACGTCATTACGAGAAAATGTGGCAATAAAAAACCCCGCACCGGGCGGGGTTTGTCAGAGCGAAGCGGGTTATGCCGCTTCAGGTTTGCGGTGCTTCTCCGGCAGCTTTACCGGCTGCGTCGCCAGCTCTTCCGGTTCGAAATCATCCACGTTAATACTGCGCAGACGGCTCTCTTCGGCTTTCACCAGCAGCGCAGCTTCGTCGTTATTGATAATGCCACCGGCCAGCGCCTGTTTCGCCAGTTCGTCCAGACGGGTAAACGGCAGGTTTTTACCCAGCTGTTTGCAGATTTTCTGGTGAATCGGGTCGGCGGCCATCACGTCCAGCAGCGCCTCTTCCAGCAGGCCCACCGGGTTATGCGGCGTTGGTGCCAGATACTGACCGCGGCCAATGCGGGAGCGGGTTGCGCTCGGAACCTGCAGGATCTTCGCCACTTTGTGGTCCAGCTTGTCTGACGGCGCCAGATGGTGACGACCGGTCGGGAAGATCACCACGCGCAGAGCGCCAGCCACGAAGCGGTTCGGGAAGTTCGCCAGCAGGTCGTCAATCGCCTGTTCCGCCTGATACATCGCATCCTGCACGCCCCAGTGCACCAGCGGCAGATCCGCTTCCTGACGGCCTTCGTCGTCGTAGCGTTTCAGCACCGCAGAGGCCAGGAAGATCTGGCTCAGCACGTCGCCCAGACGGGCGGAGATACGCTCGCGACGCTTCAGGCTACCGCCCAGCACCGCCATGGAAACGTCGGACAGCAGAGCCAGGTTGGCGCTCAGACGGTTCAGATGCTGGTAGTAACGTTTGGTCGCATCGCCGGTTGGCGTCGCGCTGGTCAGGCCGCGCGTCAGGCCTAGCCAGAAGCTCCGCACCTTGTTACTGCCCACGTGACCGATATGTTTGAACAGCAGCTTGTCGAAGGCGTCCACGTCGTTATTCTGCGCAGCGGCCATCTCTTCCAGCACGTACGGATGGCAGCGAATCGCCCCCTGGCCGAAGATCATCATGCTGCGGGTCAGGATGTTGGCCCCTTCCACAGTGATGGCAATCGGTGCGCCCTGATAGCCGCGCGCCAGGAAGTTGCCTTCGCCGAGCATAATACCTTTACCGCCCGCGATATCCATCGCGTCAATAATCGACTGCTGCGCGCGATGGGTACAGTGGTACTTCACAATCGCGGACAGCACGGCCGGTTTTTCGCCCAGCATGATGCCGTAGGTAATCAGGGATGCAGCGGCGTCCATCACGTAGGCGTTGCCCGCGATGCGCGCCAGCGGCTCTTCGATACCTTCCATCTTGCCGATGGAGATTTTGAACTGACGGCGAATGTGGGCATAAGCGCCAATTCCCATCGCGACGGACTTCAGGCCACCGGTTGAGTTCGACGGCAGGGTAATACCGCGACCCACCGACAGACATTCCACCAGCATGCGCCAGCCCTGACCGGCCATTTTCGGGCCGCCGATGATGTAGTCAATCGGCACGAAGATATCCTGGCCGCGGGTCGGGCCGTTCTGGAACGGCACGTTCAGCGGGAAGTGACGACGGCCAATTTCAACGCCCGGCGTCGAGGTTGGGATCAGCGCGCAGGTAATGCCCAGATCCTCTTCACCGCCCAGCAGTTTTTCCGGGTCGGAGAGCTTAAAGGCCAGGCCGAGCACGGTGGCGATAGGCGCCAGGGTGATATAGCGTTTGTTCCAGGTCAGGCGCATGCCCAGCACCTGCTGGCCCTGCCACTCGCCCATACAGACCACGCCGGTATCCGGGATTGCGCCTGCATCGGAGCCTGCTTCCGGGCTGGTCAGCGCGAAGCACGGGATTTCCTGACCGCGCGCCAGTCGCGGCAGATAGTGATCTTTCTGCTCTTCCGTACCGTAATGCTGCAGCAGTTCGCCCGGGCCTAAGGAGTTCGGTACGCCGACGGTAATCGCCAGGATCCCGGAAACGCCCGCCAGCTTTTGCAGCACGCGAGCCTGCGCGTAAGCGGAGAACTCAAGACCGCCGTACTCTTTCTTAATGATCATCGCGAAGAAGCGATGCTCTTTCAGGTACGCCCACAGCTCCGGCGGCAGGTCGGCCATTTCGTGGGTAATAGCAAAGTCGTTCGCCATGCGGCACGCTTCTTCCACCGGGCCGTCAATAAAGGCCTGTTCTTCGGCGGTCAGGCGCGGCTGCGGATAGTTGTGCAGCTTTTTCCAGTCCGGGTTGCCCTGGAACAGGTCGCCTTCCCACCAGGTGGTGCCCGCATCAATCGCTTCTTTCTCGGTGCGCGACATCGGCGGCATCACTTTGCGGAAGCCTTTAAATACCGGCGCGGAGATCATCGACTTACGCATCGGGGCCAGGTTAAACGGCAGCAGAATGATGGCAAGAGGGACCAAAATCCAGATATTCCAGAGACCTGCGACGCCAAGCGCAGCCGTCCAGGCCAGAAGAATCAGGCTGCTCAGGAATAAACTGACGCGGTGATAGAACAACACACCGAGCAGTACAACGGTTGCGAGAATGCTCAAAATCATCATAAAGAAAAGCTCCCTTGCTTGTAGGAGGTCTGACCACTTGTGATGATATGGTTGTAGTTGATGTGAATTCCTTTAGCAATGTGTTTACAAAATAATTACAACCTGGTTCACATTGTTCGCGTTTTCGTCGGCACAAAAAATCAAAACGCCGGACGATTCGCATGGCTTTAGCTTCTCGCTTTTCCCGCTATCCGGTACACTCCACTGTGTTATTTCATCAATACTGAAGGATTATCCTCATGTACCAGGATCTTATTCGTAACGAACTGAACGAAGCGGCGGAAACGCTGGCGAACTTTCTGAAAGATGATGCCAATATTCACGCTATTCAGCGCGCGGCGGTCCTGCTGGCCGACAGTTTTAAGGCCGGTGGCAAAGTGCTCTCCTGCGGTAACGGCGGTTCCCACTGTGACGCCATGCACTTCGCCGAAGAGCTGACCGGACGCTATCGCGAAAACCGTCCGGGCTACCCGGCGATTGCGATTTCCGACGTGAGCCACATCTCCTGCGTAGGCAACGACTTCGGTTACGACCACATCTTTTCCCGCTACGTTGAGGCAGTAGGCCGTGAAGGCGACGTGCTGCTGGGTATCTCTACCTCCGGTAACTCCGCCAACGTGATCAAAGCGATCGCCGCCGCACGCGAAAAAGGGATGAAGGTCATCACCCTGACCGGGAAAGATGGCGGTAAGATGGACGGTACGGCGGATATCGAAATTCGCGTTCCGCACTTCGGCTATGCTGATCGCGTTCAGGAAATTCACATCAAAGTGATCCACATCCTGATCCAGCTGATCGAAAAAGAGATGGTTAAGTAAGACTTCGCTGGGGGGCATATCCCCAATGGATTTCGAGTTGCACTGCGGCGGCAACTGAGTGAATCCCCAGGAGCTTACATAAGTAAGTGACTGGGGTGAGCGAAGGCAGCCAACAAAAGTGCAGCTTGAAAGACGAGGGGGCTGCCCCCCGCTGTTGTGGAGGTGTTGTATGTGCGAACTGCTCGGGATGAGCGCCAATGTGCCAACCGATATCTGCTTTAGCTTCACCGGGCTGGTTCAGCGCGGTGGGGGAACCGGGCCGCATAAAGACGGCTGGGGCATCACCTTCTACGAAGGCAAAGGGTGTCGCACGTTCAAAGATCCACAGCCCAGTTTTAACTCACCGATTGCCAAACTGGTGCAGGACTATCCCATTAAATCCTGTTCGGTGATCGCGCATATTCGCCAGGCAAACCGCGGCGAAGTTGCGCTGGAAAATACCCATCCCTTTACCCGCGAGCTGTGGGGCCGTAACTGGACCTACGCGCACAACGGGCAGCTTACGGGCTATAAATCTCTGGAAACGGGCAACTTCCGCCCGGTGGGCGAAACGGACAGCGAGAAGGCCTTCTGCTGGCTGCTGCATAAGCTGACGGAACGTTATCCGCGCACGCCCGGCAATATGGCCGCCGTATTCAAATACATCGCGACGCTGGCAGCCGAATTGCGTGAAAAAGGCGTGTTTAACATGCTGTTGTCTGACGGACGCTACGTGATGGCGTTCTGCTCGACGAATCTCTTCTGGATCACGCGCCGTGCGCCGTTTGGCGTTGCTACGCTGCTCGATCAGGATGTGGAGATAGATTTTCAGAAAGAGACCACACCGAACGATGTGGTCACCGTTATTGCAACGCAGCCGCTGACGGGCAACGAAACCTGGCAAAAGATTATGCCAGGCGAGTGGGTGCTATTTTGTCTCGGGGACCGTGTAATTTGAGGCCAGCTGCGGGTGGACGACTTCGTGGCTCAGCGGTTTGCTGACCACGTAACGGCCATCGACGATAGAGACTACCGGCGGCTTGTGGGTCTGCTCAAAGTAGTCATAACCCGGCTTCAGCTGTTTCCAGAAATCGGCGTAGTAAGAGTACTTATGGCGCGCCATATTGGCATCGGTCATGCGGAACGGATAGATGCTGACCTGAACGTTAGGTTGCCCAAAGACCAGTGCGCCGGTTACGAACTGGAAAATCTCATCAATGCCGGAGTCGGTCATCGCGTAGCAGCCGACAGACACGCAGGCACCGTGGATCATCAGGTATTTCCCTTCATAACCGTGAGCACGGTCATAGGCGTTCGGGAAACCGATGTTGATGGCTTTATAGAAGCGGCTATCCGGCTTTAGCTGGTTACGCTGAACGTTGTAAAAACCTTCCGGGCTTTTGAAATCGCCCTGACGCTGTTTCGGGCCCAGCCCGCCGGAATAGTTACAAATTTTGTAGCTATCAAGCAGCTGATATGTTTCGCCCATTTTTACAAACAGATCGAGCGTGCGCTCTTCCTTGAAGATTTGAATATAAACCGGGGATCCCATTAACTGCTGTTTATATTCTTTGCTGATCGGCGTGGTGGAGCTGTTGCTGCTGAGCAGCCCGGCAAACGACATGCACGGAATCAGAAGCATCGCAATGAACAATGCGATTTTACGCATACTACAAATTCCTTGATAAAACCTGGACTAACTTGCCAGGACGGCAAAAGAGACCCGAAATCAGATTATTCTGTTAGGTGCGCTCACATTAGCACCGCTATAGATTTTCGCAAGAGCCGGGCGGTGAGTTTACAAATTAGTTTTACTTTATAAACCATCAAAAACGCGCTGGCTCCAGGAACTTTGCGTAATAGCTCGCATTTTGGCGCGCCCGACGGTGGATCCCCTGCCCGAGAGAAGGGGAAAATGTTACACTTTGCGCCCACTGGATTGTTGTTTATGGAAACCTGCTAACCACATGTTTAAAATAAAAAAAGGACTTAATTTGCCGATTGCAGGCGTGCCTGAGCAGCACGTCTCGTGTGGCGCAAGCGTCCGTCATGTCGCAATTTTAGGTGACGATTATCTGGGCATGCGTCCTTCAATGCTGGTGCAGGAGGGCGATCGCGTGATCAAAGGGCAAGCGCTCTTTGAAGACAAAAAAAATCCCGGCGTCATGTTCACGACCCCCGCCAGCGGCACCGTGGTAGCGATCAACCGCGGCGAGCGTCGCATGCTGCAGTCGGTGGTAATCCGCATTGAAGGCGATGAACAGCGTGAGTTTGCTCGTTATGATGCGGCAGACCTCGCGACGCTTAGCCGCGAAGATGTGCAGGCTCAGCTGCTCGCGTCCGGCCTGTGGACGGCGCTGCGTACGCGTCCTTTCAGCAAATCACCTGTTCCTGATACCGCCCCGGCTGCCATTTTCGTGACGGCCATCGACACCAACCCGCTCAGCGCAGACCCGCAGCCCATTATCCTGGCGCAGCGTAAAGCCTTTGATGCCGGGCTGACCGTTCTGACTCGCCTGACGCCCGGAAAAGTGCACGTTTGCCAGGCCAGCGGCGGCAAGCTTGGCGGCCATCCGCAGGGGCAGGTTACGTTTAATGAATTTTCCGGCCCGCATCCGGCGGGTCTGGTCGGGACCCATATCCACTTCCTTGAGCCGGTGAGCCTTAAAAAACAGGTCTGGCACCTTAATTATCAGGATGTCATTGCCATCGGTAAGCTCTTTACTACGGGTGAACTCTGCGCTGAACGGATTATCGCCATCGGCGGGCCGCAGGCCGCAAACCCGCGTCTGGTTAAGACGCTTCTGGGAGCAGACATTAATGAACTGCTGGCAGGGGAAACGAAAGAGGGTGAAAACCGCCTCATTTCCGGTTCGGTACTCAGCGGCCGCCGCGCTGTCAATGCGCACGCGTACCTGGGACGTTTCCATCTTCAGGTGAGCGTCGTTCTGGAAGGGCGTGAGAAAGAGCTGTTCGGCTGGGTTCTGCCTGGGGCAGAAAAATACTCCGTCACCCGCACCACGCTTGGCCACTTTCTGCGTCATAAGCTCTTTAACTTCTCTACCAGCACAAACGGCGGCGAGCGCGCGATGGTTCCGATTGGCAACTACGAACGTGTAATGCCGCTGGATATTCTGCCTACCGTGCTGCTGCGCGATCTTCTGGCAGGCGATACCGACGGCGCGCAGGCGCTCGGTTGCCTGGAACTGGATGAAGAAGATCTGGCGCTCTGTACCTATGTGTGTCCGGGTAAATACGAATATGGACCCGTATTACGCGAGGTGTTAACCCGCATTGAGCAGGAAGGATAACCATGGGATTAAAGCACCTCTTTGAAAAAATTGAGCCGCACTTTACCGAAGGGAAGCTCAAAAAGTACTACCCGCTGTATGAAGCGACGACGACTATTTTCTACACTCCGGGTCTGGTGACGAAAGGGGCAGCGCACGTTCGCGATGCCATCGACCTGAAACGCATGATGATCCTGGTGTGGTTTGCGGTCTTCCCGGCCATGTTCTGGGGCATGTACAACGTTGGTCTGCAAACCATTCCGGCGCTGCATCATATGTACGACGCCCAGCAGCTGGCGCAGGTGATCCAGTCTGACTGGCACTATCGTTTGGCGCAGTCGCTGGGCGTCAGCTTTGCGGCTGATGCAGGCTGGGTCAGCATGATGACGCTGGGGGCCGTCTTCTTCCTGCCGATCTACATGACCGTCTTTATCGTGGGCGGCTTCTGGGAAGTGCTGTTCGCCATCATCCGCAAACACGAGATCAACGAAGGCTTCTTCGTGACCTCCATTCTGTTTGCGCTGATTGTTCCGCCTACTCTGCCGCTCTGGCAGGCGGCGATGGGGATCAGCTTTGGCGTGGTGATTGCCAAAGAGATTTTCGGCGGCACCGGACGTAACTTCCTCAACCCGGCGCTGGCGGGGCGTGCGTTCCTGTTCTTTGCTTACCCGGCGCAGATTTCGGGCGACCTGGTGTGGACGGCTGCGGACGGTTTCTCCGGCGCGACGCCGCTTTCACAGTGGGCGGCAGGTGGCGGCGAAACGCTGGTCAACAATGCTACCGGCCAGCCCGTAACCTGGTTCGACGCGTTTCTTGGCAACATTCCGGGCTCCATTGGCGAAGTATCTACCCTGATGATTTTGATTGGCGGGGCCATCATCCTCTTTGGCCGCGTGGCGTCCTGGCGCATCGTCGCGGGCGTTATGCTCGGCATGGTGCTTACCGCCACGCTGTTCAACCTCATTGGTTCAGACACGAACCCGATGTTCTCCATGCCGTGGTACTGGCACCTTGTGCTGGGAGGCTTTGCGTTTGGCATGATGTTCATGGCCACCGATCCCGTCTCGGCCTCCTTTACCGACAGGGGGAAATGGTGCTACGGCGCGCTCATTGGCGTGATGTGTGTACTGATTCGCGTGGTCAACCCGGCCTATCCGGAAGGGATGATGTTGGCCATTCTGTTTGCCAACCTGTTTGCGCCGCTGTTCGACTACCTGGTCGTGCGCGCCAACATTAAGCGGAGGAAGGCGCGTGGCTGAGGTTAAAAATAACGACAGCATCAGCAAAACGCTGCTGGTGGTTTTGGTACTGTGTCTGGTCTGTTCCATCGTGGTTGCCGGTTCCGCCGTAGGGTTGAAACCGCTGCAGCAGGAACAGCGCGCGCTGGATAAACAGCGTAACATCCTGGCCGTGGCCGGGCTGATGCAGGAAGGCATGACGAAGGACGACGTCGCCGACGTGTTTGCTGAACGCATTACCGCACGGCTGGTGGATTTAAAAACCGGCGAGCTGATGGATAAAGACCCGGCGAAATATAACCAGGCGCTGGCATTAAAGGATCCACAGATGAGCACCGTGCTTGACGCCTCGCAGGATCCGGCTGGCATTAAGCGCCGCAGCAATGTCGCGGAGATTTACCTCGTCCGTGACGAGCAGAAGCGCATACAGGAAATCGTGTTGCCCATCTACGGCAACGGCTTATGGTCAATGATGTATGCGTTTGTGGCACTGGATACCGATGGCCGCACGGTCAAAGGTATTACTTATTACGATCAGGGCGAAACGCCGGGGCTGGGTGGCGAAGTGGAAAACCCTAACTGGCGTGCGCAGTTTATCGGTAAAAAAGTGCTCAATGATAACGGTCAGCCTGCGCTGAAGGTGGTGAAAGGAGGTGCGCGTCCTGGGGATGAATTCGCCGTTGACGGTCTTTCCGGCGCCACACTCACCTCTAACGGGGTGCAGCACAGTTTTGATTTCTGGATGGGTGAACTGGGCTTTGGTCCCTTCCTGAAGAACGTACGTGAAGGAGCGCTGAATAATGGCTGATACGGGTGAACTGAAAGAAGTTAAAAAAGTGCTGATTGGCCCACTTTTAGCCAATAACCCGATAACCCTGCAGGTGCTGGGTGTGTGCTCGGCTCTGGCGGTGACCACTAAGCTGGAAACGGCGGTGGTGATGACGCTGGCGGTAACGCTGGTGACGGCGTTTTCCAGCATGTTTATCTCGATGATCCGCCACCACATCCCCAACAGCGTGAGGATCATCGTGCAGATGGCGATCATCGCCTCGCTGGTGATCGTGGTCGATCAGCTGCTGCGCGCGTTCGCCTATGAAACCTCCAAACAGCTTTCGGTGTTTGTCGGCCTGATTATCACCAACTGCATCGTGATGGGGCGCGCTGAAGCCTACGCCATGAAAATGCCGCCGCTGGCGAGCTTTATGGACGGTATCGGCAACGGCCTGGGCTACGGCGTGATCCTCCTGACGGTCGGTTTTCTGCGCGAGCTGATTGGCAGCGGCAAGCTGTTTGGCGTTCAGGTGCTGGATACGGTACAGAACGGCGGCTGGTATCTGCCGAACGGCCTGTTCCTGCTGGCCCCAAGCGCGTTTTTCATTATCGGTTTGCTGATCTGGCTGATTCGTACGTTGAAGCCTGAACAGCAGGAAAAGGAGTAACCGACAATGGCTCATTACCTGAGTTTATTTGTGCGCGCGGTGTTTGTTGAAAACATGGCGCTCGCCTTCTTCCTGGGCATGTGTACGTTCCTTGCTGTCTCTAAAAAGGTCTCGACGGCATTTGGCCTGGGCGTGGCGGTCACCGTTGTGCTGGGGCTTTCGGTTCCGATTAACAACCTGGTGTTCAACTTCGTGCTGCGGGACGGCGCGCTGGTGGAAGGCGTCGATCTTAGCTTCCTGAACTTCATCACCTTCATCGGGGTGATTGCGGCGCTGGTACAAATCCTGGAGATGATCCTCGATAAGTATTTCCCGTCGCTGTACAACGCGCTGGGGATCTTCCTGCCGCTGATCGCGGTGAACTGCGCCATCTTCGGTGGCGTCTCGTTTATGGTTCAGCGCGATTACAACTTCAGTGAATCGGTGGTGTACGGCTTCGGTTCCGGTATCGGCTGGATGCTGGCGATTGTCACCATGGCGGGGATCCGTGAAAAAATGAAATATGCCAACGTGCCTGCGGGGCTGCGTGGCTTAGGGATCACCTTTATCACCACCGGCCTGATGGCGTTGGGCTTTATGTCCTTCTCCGGTGTGCAGCTATAAGGGCTAACAGATGGAAATTATTCTTGGCGTGGTGATGTTCACGCTGATAGTACTGGTGCTGTCAGGGCTGATTCTGGCGGCGCGCGCAAAGCTGGTTAATTCCGGGGATGTGATCATTGATATCAATGACGATCCGCAGAACCAGATCCGCACTTCGGCAGGGGACAAGCTGCTTAATACGCTCTCGGGCAACGGGATTTTTGTCTCGTCAGCCTGCGGTGGAGGCGGCTCATGCGGGCAGTGCCGTGTGACGGTGAAAGAGGGGGGCGGTGATATTCTGCCTACTGAACTGTCGCATATCACGAAACGTGAAGCGAAAGAGGGGTGCCGCCTGGCGTGCCAGGTTGCGGTGCGTCAGAACATGAAGATTGAGCTGCCGGAAGAGATTTTCGGCGTGAAAAAATGGGAGTGCGAGGTTATCTCGAACGATAACAAAGCCACGTTCATTAAAGAGCTCAAGCTGCGTGTCCCTGAAGGGGAGAGCGTCCCGTTCCGTGCAGGCGGGTATATCCAGATTGATTGTCCGGCGCACACCGTGGCGTATGCGGACTTCGACGTGCCCGATGAGTACCGGGCCGACTGGGATAAATTTAATCTCTTCCGCTTTGTTTCCGAGGTAAAAGAGCCCGCGCTGCGCGCCTATTCCATGGCTAACTACCCGGAAGAGAAGGGCATTATCATGCTCAACGTGCGTATCGCCACGCCGCCGCCAAACGTGCCTGACGCGCCGCCGGGCGTGATGTCGTCGTATATCTGGTCCCTTAAGCCAGGCGACAAGGTGACGATCTCCGGTCCGTTCGGCGAGTTTTTTGCTAAAGATACCGACGCGGAAATGGTCTTTATCGGCGGTGGTGCGGGTATGGCCCCTATGCGTTCGCACATCTTTGATCAACTCAAGCGTCTCGGCAGCAAGCGTAAAATCAGCTTCTGGTACGGTGCGCGCTCGCTGCGCGAAATGTTCTACGACGATGAGTTTGAACAACTGGCGCGTGAGAATCCGAACTTTACCTTCCACGTGGCGCTCTCCGATCCGCAGCCGGAAGATAACTGGACGGGCTATACGGGCTTCATTCACAACGTGCTGTATGAAAACTACCTCAAACAGCACCTGGCACCGGAAGACTGCGAGTTCTATATGTGTGGTCCGCCAATGATGAACGCCGCCGTGATCAAGATGCTCAAAGATCTCGGCGTGGAAGATGAAAACATCCTCCTTGATGATTTCGGGGGCTGATTATGTTGACCTTTCTGGCAACCTTTGCGGTATTTTTGCTGGTGGTGTTCGGTATGTCTTTAGGCTGGATCATCAAGCGTAAAAGCATTCAGGGCAGCTGTGGAGGTATCTCTTCCATCGGAATGGAAAAGGTGTGCGACTGCCCGGAGCCCTGTGATGCCCGTAAAAAACGGATGGCCCGGGATCAGCAGAGGATCATCTAGGAAAAGGCCGCTTCGTGCGGCCTTTATCATTTATTTTGCCCAGCTTTTGGCTTTGGCTGGTGAGTCTACAAGAACCCCTTCGGCACCCAGTGTTTTCGCCTTCTGGTAATCCTCTTCTGAGTTCACGCCGATAAAAATCAGATGGGCATTGCCCTGAGAGCGGAAGCAGTCAACGGCCTCTTTGTCCCACGTTAATGTTGCAGGAGAGACACCTTCGCCTAAGGTGAATTTCTCGACCACTTCTACTTTTCGGTTTAACTCAAGCCCATACCAGTAATCGTCCATTTTTTGTGAAGGAGGCAGACATTCATGGCTCAACGAAATCGTGGCCAGACGCGTGCGGGTTTCGCTGCGCGTGACAAAGCGGGGGATTTCGACAGGCAATGCTTCCATATAGCGATCTTCGGTTGAATAAACGCGAACGCGATTCAGGCTGTTGGTCTCTTTCAATACGTTAAGCAGCGCGTTGCCCATGGTCGCCGGATCGGCATCCGGCGATTTGATGTCAATGAAAAAACGCGTATCTGGCCAGGCGCTCAGCACCGACTTCAGCGTCGGTATCGGGGAATTAAGCAGGTTTTCCGGCAGGCCCTTATCTTTCCACTTCACGCTGGCATCCGCCTTTGCCAGTTCTTCAGCGGTATACTGTGACACCTTTCCCTGCAGATTGGTTAACGCTTTCAGATCGGCAGGTCGATAGAGAACCGGTACGCCATCCCGACTGAGCTGCACGGTTATCCAGACGATATCTGCTTTGTTTTCGAGGGCGAGCTTAATGGCTGGCAGGGTATTTTCAGGTGCATCCGCAGTTCCGCCCCGGTGGGCAACGATCGCAGGGCTAGCAGATGCAGCACTCGCCAGAAACAGTAACGAAATCGGGAGAATTTTCTTCATGAATGATTACGCTCCATTGATTTTATAAATGTATGTATATAAAGGTTTTATTACGAATGTTTGTAACACGTTTATATGACAATCGTGAGTAAGGAAAATAGCTGACGCATTTTTTGCCTTTTGTTATACTGTATATAAATACATATGTGGTATGACCGATGCGCAAAATAATCCATGTCGATATGGACTGCTTTTTTGCCGCAGTGGAGATGCGTGACAACCCGGCGCTGCGGGATATTCCCATCGCCATTGGCGGCAGCCGCGTTCAGCGCGGTGTGATCAGCACCGCCAACTATCCTGCACGCAAATTTGGCGTGCGCAGCGCCATGCCGACGGCGATGGCGCTGAAACTGTGTCCGCACCTTACTCTTTTGCCAGGGCGCTTTGACGCCTATAAAGAAGCCTCAAACCATATACGCGAAATCTTCTCCCGCTACACCTCACTGATTGAACCGCTTTCGCTGGACGAAGCCTATCTGGACGTCACCGACAGCCTGCACTGTCACGGCTCCGCTACCCTGATGGCGCAGGAGATCCGCCAGACCATTTTCAACGAGCTGAATCTCACCGCGTCGGCAGGCGTCGCGCCGGTAAAATTTCTCGCCAAAATTGCTTCCGATTTAAATAAACCCAACGGCCAGTACGTCATCACCCCTGAAGAGGTCCCGGCGTTTTTAAAAACGCTGCCGCTTGGCAAAATCCCCGGCGTAGGCAAAGTCTCCGCCGCGAAGCTGGAAAGTATGGGGTTACGCACCTGCGAAGACGTGCAGCGAAGCGACCTGGCTATGCTGCTCAAGCGCTTTGGGAAGTTTGGCCGCGTGCTGTGGGAGCGCAGTCAGGGCATTGACGACCGCGATGTAAACAACGAACGGCTTCGTAAATCGGTCGGGGTTGAGCGCACGCTGAGCGAAGACATCCATGACTGGTCGGAATGCGAAACCATTATTACGGAACAGCTCTATCCGGAGCTGGAGCGACGCCTGATCAAAGTAAAGCCTGATTTACTGATTGCCCGACAGGGCATCAAGCTGAAATTTAACGACTTTCAGCAGACGACGCAGGAGCACGTCTGGCCGCGCCTGAACAAAGAAGATCTTATCGCAACAGCGAAAAAGGCGTGGGAAGAACGACGAGGCGGACGAGGGGTGAGGCTGGTGGGACTGCACGTCACGCTGCTGGATCCGCAGCTGGAGCGTCAGCTGGTTTTGGGATTGTAGATTGCACTCATCGTAGGCCCGGCAAGCGTAGCGCCGCCGGGCAACAGACGACAAATTACTTCGCAGGGATCGCCTTCAGCAGTTCCGTCAACAGCGTCCAGTAATGGCCGACGCTTTCAATATGAACCTGCTCATCCGGCGAGTGTGGACCGGTAATGGTTGGCCCGATGGAAACCATGTCCATGTCCGGATACGGCTTCTTAAACAGACCACATTCCAGACCCGCGTGGATCACCTGGATGTTCGGGGTGCTGTTGAACAGACGCTGATAAGTTTCACGCACCAGCGCCATCACCGGAGAGCTTGCATCCGGCTGCCAGCCAGGGTAGCTGCCTTTGGCGGAGGTTTTCGCGCCCGCCAGCGCACCCAGAGATTCCAGCATGCTTACTACATACTCTTTACCGCTGTCGATCAGGGAGCGGATCAGGCAGATAATTTCCGCGCTGTCGTCGCTCATGGTCACCACGCCCACGTTCAGAGAGGTTTCCACCACGCCTTTCGCCACGTCAGAGTTGCGAATCACGCCGTTTGGCGTCGCGTTCAGCAGCTGAACGAAGCTGTCGCGAGACTGCGCGGTCAGGGCGGCTTTATCCGTAGACACGGATTCCAGCACCACGGTCAGGTTCTTCTCTTTCGCCGACAGTTCGTTTTTCAGGATATCCAGGTAGACGCTGGAGAGTTTTTTCAGCTCGTCCGCTTTCGCCGCTGGCACCGCCACGGTGGCAAAGGCTTCGCGTGGGATCGCGTTGCGCAGGGTGCCGCCGTTGAAGTCCACTAGACGCAGGTCCAGCTCGGCCGCGTGGCCCGCCAGGAAGCGTGCCAGCAGTTTGTTGGCGTTGCCGAGACCCAGATGAATGTCGCCGCCAGAGTGGCCGCCTTTCAGCCCTTTCAGCGTCAGCTTGAAGGTCTGGAAGCCAGCAGGGATCGCTTCGCGTGACAGCGGCAGGGTAGAGATGAAATCAATCCCGCCCGCGCAGCCCATGTAGATCTCACCTTCTTCTTCGGAGTCGGTGTTGATCAGGATATCTGCCTGCAGCCAGTTCGCCTGCAGACCGAACGCGCCGTCCATGCCCGCTTCTTCGGTCATGGTCAGCAGCACTTCCAGCGGACCGTGTTCAACGCTGTCGTCAGCCAGCACCGCCAGCGCAGAGGCCATACCGATGCCGTTGTCCGCGCCCAGGGTGGTACCGCGCGCTTTTACCCAGTCGCCGTCGATGTACGGCTGGATTGGGTCTTTAGTGAAGTCGTGAACGGTGTCGTTGTTTTTCTGTGGCACCATGTCCAGGTGCGCCTGCAGTACAACCGGTTTACGGTTTTCCATGCCTGCGGTAGCCGGTTTGCGGATCAGAATGTTGCCAACCTGGTCGCGCTCTGCGTGCAGACCTTTTTCCTTCGCCCAACCCATAATATGTTCGGCAAGCTGTTCTTCATGGTAGGAAGGGTGTGGAATGGAGCAAATTTTGGCAAAAATATCCCACAGCGGCTGCGGAGATAATTGAGACAGTTCAGACACGATAAGTCTCCTTGTCGAGGCGCTGCAAACAGGGTTGCAGGCCACAGGGTTAGCAGGTTAATAGTTACCACAAGACAGGCTTGCGAGATGCAACTGAGAATACCACTTTCTCTGCTGGCTGGTAGCATAAAGCATGTAAAAACTCAGGCAGGGAGCGCTAAACACTGGTTTTTAGTGCGCCAGATCTCTATAATCTCGCGCAACCTATTTCCCCCTCGAACACTTTTTAAGCCGTATAAAAACAGGCTGGGACACTTCACATGAGCGAAAAATACGTCGTCACCTGGGACATGTTGCAGATTCACGCACGCAAACTGGCTGCGCGTCTGATGCCTTCCGAACAGTGGAAAGGCATTATTGCCGTCAGCCGTGGCGGTCTGGTACCGGGGGCGCTGCTGGCACGTGAGCTGGGTATTCGTCATGTCGATACCGTCTGCATCTCCAGCTATGACCATGATAACCAGCGTGAGCTGAAAGTGCTGAAACGCGCTGAAGGCGACGGTGAAGGCTTCATCGTTATCGACGATCTGGTGGACACCGGCGGTACAGCGGTCGCTATTCGCGAAATGTACCCGAAAGCGCACTTCGTCACTATCTTTGCGAAGCCTGCTGGCCGTCCGCTGGTCGACGATTACGTGATTGATATCCCGCAGGATACCTGGATTGAACAGCCATGGGATATGGGCGTGGTCTTCGTGCCGCCTATCTCAGGCCGTTAATACCAGTACGTAACTTTACACGCCCGGCTATGCCGGGCGTTGTTCTTTTTATCCCGCCACGCGTTACAATGGGCACTATATGACGTATCCATGGAGGCAACGCAATGACGCAGGCAAATCTCACCGAGACGCTTTTCAAACCCCGTTTCAAACACCCTGAAACGTCGACGCTGGTCCGTCGGTTTAATCCGGGAACCATGCCTGCCGTCCAGTCTGCGTTAGACGGTAAAAACGTGCCCCACTGGTATCGCATGATTAACCGCCTGATGTGGATCTGGCGCGGTATCGATCCCCGTGAAATCCTCGACGTGCAGGCGCGTATCGTAATGAGCGAGTCGGAGCGTACTGACAGCGAGCTCTACGACACGGTGGTGGGCTACCGGGGCGGGAACTGGATCTACGAATGGTCTAAACAGGCGATGCTCTGGCAGCAAAAAGCCAGCCAGGAAGAGGATGCCACGCGCAGCGGCAAGCACTGGCTGCATGCGGCCAACCTCTACGCCATCGCCGCCTATCCGCATTTGAAAGGGGATGAGCTGGCCGAGCAGGCTCAGGCGCTGGCGAATCGTGCCTATGAGGAGGCTGCTCAACGCCTGCCGGGTCAGATGCGCGAGCTGGAGTTCGCCGTTCCGGGCGGTGCGCCCGTCACCGGGTTCCTGCACATGCCTGAAGGCGACGGCCCGTTTCCGACCGTGCTAATGTGCGGCGGGCTGGATTCCCTGCAAATCGACTATTACAGCCTGTATGAGCGCTACTTCGCACCAAAAGGGATCGCGATGCTGACGCTCGATATGCCTTCTATTGGATTCTCATCGAAGTGGAAGTTAACGCAGGATTCGAGCCTGCTGCACCAGCATGCGCTTAAAGCGCTGGAAAATGTTCCGTGGGTTGACCACACCCGCGTCGCGGCGTTCGGCTTCCGTTTTGGTGCCAACGTTGCGGTGCGTCTGGCTTACCTTGAATCTTCACGTCTGAAGGCCGTCGCCTGCCTGGGCCCGGTGGTTCACGCCCTGCTCAGCGATCCTGCCCGTCAGGGCAGCGTGCCGGAGATGTATCTGGACGTCCTTGCCAGTCGACTTGGCATGCATGATGCCTCAGACGAAGCGCTGCGCGTCGAACTCAATCGCTACTCGTTAAAAACGCAAGGGTTGCTTGGACGCCGCTGCCCGACGCCGATGCTGTCCGGTTTCTGGAAAAACGATCCGTTCAGCCCGGAGGAAGAGTCACGCTTAATCACTTCGTCATCTGCGGATGGCAAATTGCTTGAGGTGCCGTTCAGCCCGGTGTATCAGAATTTTGACAAAGCCTTGAAAGAGATCACGCGCTGGATCGCCCAGAGAGTGTGTTAATAGATTGCTAAATTTCGCTGGTTTGGTAAAACAGTGGCTTCACAAAAGGAGATCGCAATGACGTTACCGAGTGGACACCCGAAAAGTAGGCTGATTAAGAAATTTATGGCTCTCGGCCCGTATATTCGAGAAGAGCAGTGTGAAGAGAATCGCTTTTTTTTCGACTGCCTGGCTGTATGCGTCAACGTGAAGCCTGCACCCGAAAAACGTGAATTCTGGGGCTGGTGGATGGAAATGGAAGCAGAGGAGAAACGTTTTACGTATAGCTACCAGTTTGGCCTGTTTAACAAAGACGGCAACTGGCAGGCCACGACCATCAAAGATCAGGAAGTGATCGATCGCCTGGAATACACTCTGAAAGAGTTCCACGACAAAGCGAGCGCGCTGCTGGCCACCCTGGACCTTAAGTTCGAGCCAGCGGATGACTTTTCCAGCGAAGCGGTGAAGCTGACCGCGTAATGGTTTCTCCCTCTTCCTGTGGAAGAGGGCCGGGGGGGAGGGCAGCAGACCGCATTTACCCTGGGCAAAAAAATCCCGGCTTGTATGCCGGGATTTTCTTATCTGGATAATCTTAGAACTGATACGTCACACCCAGCGCAACGATATCATCGCTGCTCACGCCCAGCTTATTATCGTCGTCAATCTGGTTGATTTTATAATCAACAAACGCGGACATGTTTTTGTTGAAGTAATACGTGGCGCCCACGTCAATATATTTCACGATATCTTCGTCGCCAATGCCTTCGATATCCTTGCCTTTGGACTGTACATAACCCACGGATGGGCGCAGACCAAAGTCAAACTGATATTGTGCAACCACTTCGAAGTTTTGCGCTTTATTTGCAAAACCACCGGAGATAGGGGCCATATTGCGGGTTTCAGAATAAATAGTGGCCAGGTAAATATCGTTCGCGTCGTATTTCAGACCGGTTGCCCAGCCCTCGGCTTTTTTACCTTCACCGCGCGCCTGCAGGTTCTGCGCGTTGGTGCGATCGGAGCTGGCATAAGCACCAATGACGGAGAAATCGCTGCCGCCGAAGTCGTAGGCCAGAGACGTACCAAAGCCGTCACCGTTCTGCTTTTTCACGTCGCGGTTTTCGTTTTTGCCCTGGTACTGCAGGGTCATATCAAGACCGTCTACCATGCCAAAGAAATCGGTATTGCGGTAGGTGGCCAGTCCGGAGGCACGTTTCGTCATGAAGTTGTCGGTCTGTGCCAGGCCGTCACCGCCGAACTCAGGGAACATATCGGTGTATGCCGCGACGTCATAAAGCGCGCCCAGGTTACGGCCGTAATCCAGTGAACCAAAGTCTTTCAGTTTAATACCGGCGAACGCCAGACGTGTTTTCTGCGAGGAGTCGCTTTCAGCTTTGTTACCTGCGAATTCAGCTTCCCAACGGCCATAGCCCGTCAGCTGATCGTTAATCTGGGTTTCGCCTTTAAAACCGAAACGAACGTAAGTCTGGTCACCATCTTTGGTGTCATCATCACTGATATAGTGCATAGCTTTCACTTTGCCGTACACGTCCAGTTTATTACCGTTTTTATTATAAACTTCTGCTGCGTGAACAGATGCGGAAGCCACCACGCCCATAACCACTAATGCCAGAGTGCTCTTTTTCATTTTCGATCCTGTCTTATAAACGCGCTTTAAAAATTCGCTGGACGATAAGCTGATGCTTAAGTCCCGTGAAAAAACAGGAAGGGTTTTATCGTTCTGGAATGAAACTTTTATGACAAACTAAGAATAATTTTAAAAAACTGTGATTTATTATTACGGTAATAAATTTGTCAAATTCTGCCGCTACGCTTCCTGATCCCGCGCAACAAAGTGCCTGGTGATGCACTAAGGCAGTTGGCAACCGGGCTGACTCCTGTTAAAACGTTCGTTCGACATTACTTTCCCTTATCGTTGAACGGCAGAGAATCATGAGTGACAGCCAGACGCTGGTGGTAAAACTCGGTACCAGTGTGTTAACAGGCGGATCGCGCCGCCTAAATCGCGCCCACATTGTTGAGCTTGTACGCCAGTGCGCTCAGCTGCATGCCGCAGGGCACCGTATTGTGATTGTGACCTCCGGGGCGATTGCCGCCGGGCGTGAACACCTGGGTTATCCCGAACTCCCCGCGACGATCGCCTCTAAACAGCTGCTGGCCGCCGTGGGACAAAGCCGACTCATTCAACTCTGGGAACAGCTGTTCTCTATCTACGGTATTCACGTCGGGCAGATGCTGCTGACGCGTGCGGATATGGAAGACCGGGAGCGTTTCCTGAACGCCCGCGATACCCTGCGCGCGCTGCTGGACAACAATATTGTTCCCGTTATCAACGAAAACGATGCCGTTGCCACCGCTGAAATAAAAGTGGGCGATAACGATAACCTCTCTGCGCTGGCCGCCATCCTGGCCGGTGCCGATAAACTCCTGCTTCTGACCGATCAGCAGGGGCTGTTCACCGCCGACCCGCGCTCCAACCCGGAAGCCGAACTGATTACCGATGTTCATGGTATCGACGATGCGCTGCGCGCCATCGCCGGTGACAGCGTGTCCGGCCTCGGAACGGGCGGGATGGGGACCAAGCTGCAGGCCGCCGACGTGGCGTGCCGCGCCGGTATCGACACCATCATTGCCGCGGGCAGCCGCCCTGGCGTGATTGGCGACGTGATGGAAGGCATTTCCGTTGGCACCCGCTTCCACGCCCAGGAATCCCCGCTGGAGAACCGCAAGCGCTGGATCTTTGGCGCGCCGCCTGCCGGTGAACTCACCGTTGATGAAGGGGCAACCGCGGCGATTCTGGAACGAGGGAGTTCATTGCTTCCTAAAGGAATTAAAAGCGTGACAGGCAACTTCTCCCGTGGTGAAGTGATCCGCATCCGTAACCTTGAAGGTCGCGACATCGCGCATGGCGTAAGCCGCTATAACAGCGATGCCCTACGCCGCATTGCGGGCCACCACTCGCAGCAGATCGACGCTATTCTGGGCTATGAATATGGCCCGGTTGCCGTGCATCGCGATGACATGATTATTCGTTAAGGAGCCAGAACATGCTGGAACAAATGGGCGCAGCCGCGAAGGCCGCCTCTTACAAACTGGCGCTCCTTTCCAGCCGCGAGAAAAACCGCGTGCTGGAAAAAATCGCTGATTATCTGGAAGCACAGTCTCAGGACATTTTGCTTGCCAACGAGCAGGATCTGCTGGAAGCGCGTCGAAACGGCCTGAGCGAAGCGATGCTCGACCGCCTGGCGCTGAACCCGGCGCGTCTTAAAAGTATCGCCGACGATGTTCGTCAGGTTTGTAATCTGGCCGACCCGGTAGGGCAGGTGATTGACGGTGGGCTGCTCGACAGCGGTTTGCGTCTGGAGCGTCGCCGCGTGCCGCTCGGTGTCATCGGCGTGATTTATGAAGCCCGTCCAAACGTGACGGTTGACGTCGCTTCCCTGTGCCTGAAAACCGGTAATGCCGCCATTTTGCGCGGTGGGAAAGAGACCTGGCGCACCAACGCCGCGACGGTGAAAGTCATCCAGCAGGCGCTTGAAGAGTGCGGCTTGCCGGCGGGGGCCGTGCAGGCGATTGAGAGCCCTGACCGCGCGCTGGTCAACGAGATGCTGCGCATGGACAAATACATCGACATGCTGATCCCACGCGGTGGCGCGGGCCTGCACAAGCTGTGCCGTGAGCAGTCGACCATTCCGGTCATCACGGGCGGCATCGGCGTATGCCATATCGTGGTAGACGACAGCGCCGAAATTGACCCAGCGCTGAAGATTATCGTCAACGCCAAAACCCAGCGTCCAAGCACCTGTAACACCGTGGAAACGCTGCTGGTGCACCAGGGGATTGCGAGTACTTTCCTGCCAGCCCTGAGCAAACAGATGGCGGAGAGCGGGGTGACGCTGCACGCTGATACCAATGCCCTCGCGCTGCTCCAGGGTGGCCCGGCTAGCGTGGTTCCCGTAAAAGCGGAGCAGTACGACGACGAGTTCCTGTCGCTGGAGCTGAACGTGAAGGTGGTTGCGGATCTCGACGACGCTATTGCGCACATTCGTGAACACGGCACGCAGCATTCTGACGCGATCCTGACGCGTACGCTGCGCAATGCCGATCGCTTTGTGAATGAAGTGGATTCCTCTGCGGTATATGTGAACGCCTCCACCCGTTTCACGGACGGCGGCCAGTTCGGACTTGGCGCAGAAGTGGCGGTCAGCACGCAGAAACTGCACGCGCGCGGTCCGATGGGCCTTGAAGCGCTGACCACCTATAAGTGGATCGGCTTCGGTGACGATACGATTCGTGCGTAAATAGTCACGGGTGATGCAAAAATAGCCGTTTGATTCAAAAGGGCATTGACGCATCACCCGGTTAGATCTAACCTTTTGCTCCGTGGTTACACTCGTAACCGGCCTCTCAGGGCCGATATAGCTCAGTTGGTAGAGCAGCGCATTCGTAATGCGAAGGTCGTAGGTTCGACTCCTATTATCGGCACTCACACAACAAAATCCTTTAAAAACAATGAATTAAGACGATTATCGCTCTCAAGGTACAGTCTTTTTTTAAGGGATTCTATGACCAACAGTTGCCGCTATGGTTAACAGTGGCTATTCAGGGAAGTTAGCACGTAGCGGCCTGTAGTTGTAAAGCTCGAACAGGTACAAAGCGTGAACAGTCCCCACGAACCGCTATCAACTCGAAGCTGATGACGCTGCCAACGTCTCTAAAACCTACCGAAACAGATTGATCACACGCATTTAAGCCCGATGTGTGGCCGTATGAGCCACGTAAACAGGTGAATAGTGGTAAACGTACCTGCACACGACATGCAGGCTCTGCCAGCGCTTCGCTCACGCTCCGAAAGGTACACGAGCACCCTGATAAGGTGTGATCCCTCTGACAATCTGATTTGGTCACTGGTGACTTTCGCAAAGCGAAACCAACCAGGTTGGCCTGATGAAGTCGCTACGCTCCGCTTGTTGCTTGTACCACTAACGGGGCTTTATGGATGCTATTGTCTGAAATCTGATACATTGCACAAACATCATGTGGATTGCTGTAAAGTTCATCAGTATGATTGCTTGCACAATTAGCGATTGGGAAAACACTTCTGGAAGATAAGGGACGAGACGATATGAAAGTGACTGATGAGGCTTTGTTACGTTCAGGGTTTACACCATCGGATTTGCAGAAGATAAAAAACAACGTTGAAAGCTACGGCGGAACCTTGGGGGAAGCGATTCAGGATCTGGCTAATCGATTCAGGGTTGTTTTATGGATAACATCGGCATGTCTGATGGTTTTTATCATTTTAGTGTTGTTTTCTGCGAAAGAAACCGTCGTGGGTGGTGGTATATCAATTCTGATCGCAATAGTCATCGTTGCATTTATTCAGCCGCCAGTCCTTTCTTACAAATCCTGGCGGTTCTGGAGAAAATTCAGAGGTTAATGGTTCGATGTGTCAGTAGAAAGCAGGTCAAATATTACTTTGGCCTTAAGTCCATAACCTACTATTTTCATTGTTAATTTTGGGCGGCTCATCGTATCGACCTTGCGATAGAAATCACGGGGCATCCATTTAAATAGCCTCCATGCTTCGGGTCTTCTGGCTAATCCAAAGATGCTATATACATTTGCAGTTAACGTAATAGCGTTATAAATCGCAAGTCCTGTTTCAGGCTTGAAACCCATAAACTGGGCCGCTTCCATAGTGCCATCAGCCACAAATCCCTCTGTTTTATATTGTTTTCCATATATACCGGGAATGATTTCTTTTGACAGACCGTTAATGCCATCTGTTACAAGGATAGCCCCTGCCAGCATACCTAAAGGTGTCATCGTTGCGACCATCAACGCACCGCCAGCAATTGCCATTCCAGAAACCACAATGTGAATAGCTGAAATCACGTATCCGACGATTTTATTATTTTCCTTAACAAACTCAACCTTCGCGTAAAGCTGTGCGGACTTGGTTTTTAACAGACGCTCTTGTTCAAGCAGATTATCTGTTTCAGCACGAAGATTTTTGATGCATGCAATGCATTCTTCATCGGTTTTAGCTCGTCGTGCTGTTTCAAATTCTTTATCTACAACCTGTTTTATCTCTTCGACAAACTTGATTCGTGTAAGACCATCTTGCAAATAGAATGCTGATAGCCGATTTGCAGTTTCGACGAGTTTCCGGGCTTCCAGATTTACCATGGTATCTGACCATGTTCTGTTCCAGCCCCTGTTGAGCAGCGCAATATCCATTAAAGACTCCTTCCCAAAATGTGTCTGGTCATTTTACGTGCAATAAGGTCGAAGATAACAGGAAATACTTTCACAACCCGCCCCCGTGGGTGTCCCGTTGCTTTATCCTTCCAGTTTACATTCTCCTGTTCAAATATCCCCGGCTCTGTTGGTGATCTGCTAGACCGTCAGCCCAGGCCCTCGGTGAAAAGCGTTTTTCTTCGCCAAAAATCGCTACGTGATGCCTTCAGCGACACGCCTCACTGCAACAAGCAATGCAGTTACACAATGCTGCTTTGGGCTGACGCAAGGGAGATAACTTGATGTTTTGAAGTGCATCTGTTCAATAATTGTACAGTCATTTAACATATTGTATCTTTTAAGTACTTGGCTTTTTTGGTCAGGTATTGCTTTTCGGCGCGTTGGCGTGAAGCGGGGTATACAACAGCGATTTGATCAACAGAAGGATAGCATTCGGGAGGATTTGAGGTGAGTTTACTTGTTCAAGGATTTTGGATGAGTTTGTCTGGTCACCCCACAACTTCAGGTTTCAGGCCTTTGATTCTGCCAGAGCATTAAACGCCATAAAAGCATACTTTTCTATTCACCAGCAGATACAAAGCCACTACGGCGACGTTACCACAACGGGTAGAAGGTCTACCCTCACCTGGCGAAATTCTCCCGTCCTGGCGGTCATAGATGCGTATCTTTTTCCACACCAGCGCATGCAGTCCCATCAATCCCTTCTACGCTTCACCAGAAGCCCTCAGCGGCGATTTCTAGCACCAGATATAACTGGCGTACCGATAATCCATGACTTCCCACAGCGCGATACAGGATTCACCAGAGGGCATCTGTCTTGATGACAGTACGTCGTCTTGGCCTTGAATAGCATTAAGTGTCGCCGCATAAGCAACTTAATCCTCGTCATCATTCTGTAATACCCTACGCAGGATTCGGCTCGATTCCAGTATCGGCAGATCTTCCATTAATAACGCCGATCGCGATGGCAATTTATTAAACAAGCGCTCTGTTTGCGAGGCGAGATAGGCCACCAGAGGATGTGCGTCAGGGTCGCCTGAAATCAACTCCACGTTGTATTGCGTGACCGTGCCTTCACCAAAGACCCCCGAGCAGTAGTTGGTCCCTCCCAAGTATCTGAAGTCTTCAATAAAAAAGCTGAACATGCGCATTATTTTGTGAGCATCGCGTTGGTCAGTACGGTTGTCTGCTATCCGAAACAGTATGGTATTACCTTCAATGTCATATTGATAACGAAGGCGGTGCTGCTTAAATAGCAAGATAAGCAGTAAACGATTTATCCTGCTGAACTGTTCCGTCACCCTGACAACGTTGTTAATCATAGTATCTGACCGCTTTTTCATTTTCGCGTGGCGATGCGCCGCGCTTTTGCCGGGCCGAAGCTGTGGCTTTTCGATTCCCTGAAGGAGCTGAGCATCAATGACCCCATGTTCAATGACGTAATGAATATGCTTAATGGCGGGCTCCAGCGCCTCAATGGAAAACAGCTCGGTATAGCCGTCGCCGGCATCAATGCCCGTTTGATATTTGGCCAAAAGAAAATGCAGCATTTTTTCCAGCTTAAAGACCTCGGACTGCGGTAACGCAATGCGGTAAGAATGGGCATAATCCACATCGCCCCAGACCCGTTTTAGCGACTGAATGCGGTTATAGATATTATTGGCTTTACCCACTTTCATCATCTTTTTGGCCGGGAAAAGCAATAAATAGAGAAAAGAAGGGGTGTCCATAAAGCGCCTGTGAATGCGGTAACGGAAAAAGCAATGATAGAAGTTTTTTCATGCCAGGCGTAGCGCAGCGTTCACAATGCTGAGCGCTTCATGCTTAAGGCCGGTATAGCCCCAAAAGGCTATACCGGCACTCCCTCCTATCGTGCAATTAACGCAAACACGCCCCAGCCAATATATTCCCTTGTGTAAGCCACATGGCGCTTAGGCGCTGCCGTCAGCTCCGCGCGCACCTCCTGTGCAAAATCATCGTCGGGGTTTTGATCCAGCCAGCGGCGCAGGGTCATCCATTTCGCAGCTTCGTATCTGTCCCAGCCTTCCTGATCTGCCAGCACCATTTCGACCAGGTCATAGCCCTGGCGATCGAAAGACGCGACAAGGTCGGGCAGGGTGAGAAAGTCTGCGGTGGAGGAGACGCCGCAAGCCCGAGCCGTCTCCTCCGTTGCGGGAACCTGTCGCCAGTAAGGTTCACCGATGAGCATGATTCCCCCGGGCTTAAGGCTTTGTGCCAGCAGGTCCATTGTCCCGGCGACGCCGCCCGCAATCCATGTGGCGCCAACACAGGCCGCCACGTCGCATTGTTCATCAGCCACGTAGCCTGTCGCGTCGTTATGCACAAAATGGACGCGTTCGCTGACGCCGAGCGCCTCTGCGCGCCGCGTTGCCTGCGCGGTAAAGAGCGGGCTCATGTCGATGCCGGTACCGGTAATCCCGTGATCGCGTGCCCAGGTGCAAAGCATCTCTCCCGAACCGCTGCCGAGATCGAGAAGGCGCGCGCCTGGCTTCATGCGTAACACGCGCCCGAGCGTGGCATATTTTTCTGGCGTGAAGGGGTTATGAATACGGTGTTCGCTTTCGCTAACAGTAAATATGCGTGGGATATCCATCATCCTCTCCTTAACGATTATCAGGCTGGGCACGGACGTTGTTCAGCCCGGTAGTATTGATACGGTAGGGCTGACCGTTAACGGATTTGATCAGCTTTTTGGTTTTGAGCTTTTTGAAGACGGCGAGCGTGCAGTCGCTGAGCAATAGCCCTTCGCGGCTGTAGCATTCAACGGCAGTGACGCGGCCGGACGTATCGCGGACGTGCACAATACGGCCACCTTTGGCGAGAACGTGTAAGGTACGCTGTTCCTGACGGGATAAATTCATACTGGAAAACCTGTTTAATCATCATGTGCAAAACGTGCAAACACACAGCGGTGTCCGCATTCGATTTCGGCGCATTGATAATCAGTCCGGCCTGAAAAGGTCGGGGAGCTGATTATCGGATGATTACATTCTCCAGCATCAAAGCCTCGGATTGAGTTGAAAGGTATTTACGGGGTGAATGATAACACCCGGTCATTGTATGTGTATACCCAGGGTTGAAAAGTGTGATCCCGGTAAGATCACACTGTACCGTTTTTTATATTTTTATCGATTTCAGCCTGTGGCTTTCCGAACAGATAGCCCTGCACGAGATCGCAGCCCAGCGCCTGAAGCCGTTCAAGCTGCGCTTCGGTTTCCACACCTTCTGCAATGACCCGCATATTGAGGCTCTTCGCCATGCCGGTTATCAGTTTAACGATATTAAGCGCATCGTCTTGGGTGGATATCGGATTCACAAAGGATTTATCAATTTTAATTTTATCAAAATTGAGTTCACTCAGCCTCGAGAGCGAAGAATAACCCGTTCCGAAATCATCAATGGAGATTTTTACCCCCAGCGATCTGAGTTTTTTGAGAATAGTAAGCGGCGTGTTGCTGTCACTGAAGAGCGAAGACTCCGTAACTTCCAGCTCAAGGCGGCTGGCCGGCAGGCCTGTCTCTTTCAGGATGGACTGAACCATTGCAGTAAATGATTTAGTCCCCAGCTGAACAGGTGAGACGTTTACCGAGATTCTGGCCGGAACCGCCCAGGAAGCTGCCTCCCGGCAGGCAAGTTCAAGCACATTTTTGCCAATCTCATTAATCATCCCTGTTTTTTCAGCAACAGAAATAAAGTAATCAGGCGACAAAATCCCCTTTACCGGGTGTATCCAGCGAATAAGCGCTTCATAGCCGTAAATTTCATTGCTGAATGAATCGACAATAGGCTGGTAATAAACAACGAATTCATGGTTGCTGATTGCGAGAGCCATATCATGCTCAAGGGTTCTGCTTTCCTGCAGCTTCTGCAGCATCCACTGACGGAAGACTTTTATCTGCTGTGAGCCCTCTTTTTTGGCTTCGTAGAGGGCCAGATCGGCAAATTTATAGAGATAATCAGAGCGCCGCTCATTATCAGATAAAACGATACCTACACAGGTGGCAATTTTTATCAGCTGGTTATTGATCGTATAGGGCAGACTGATGTGAGCGCTGATCTCTTTGGCGCGCAAAACCGCTGCGTTCTCGGTCAGGCCGCTGGAGAGAAGTGCAAATTCGTCACCGCCCAGGCGGTAAAACGTATCCGTCGCGTTACTCATTGAGGTAAGCCGTCGGGATACCTGATTCAACAGTAAATCGCCAGCGTCATGGCCATAGGTATCGTTGACCTCTTTGAACCGATCTAAATCAAATAACATCACCGTAACAGGGGTATGGTTTTTATCTGCCTGAAGGGTAATTTTATTGAGATCGTCCCAGAAGAATAGACGGTTTTTCATGCCGGTAAGGGAGTCATGATACACATCATATTCCAGCTTCGAATTCTGTATTTGCAGCGTTTCTTTTGACCGCTGAAGTTCGTCAGCGAGGGTTTTAACCTGCATGTGGGCTTTAAGAATATTTTTATTCTGATAGATCATTAAGAACCCCAGAATAAAGCTTAATATCACCAGAAGTAACGAAAGTACAGAGTAAATATAATATAGGATCTGTATTTTATGGTTAGATTCATTAATTGTGTTAATATCTTTGGTTAATGCGCTTGAAGACAGTTGACTGAGCGGCGCGTCGAGCAGGTGCATATTTGCCAGGTACTTTTTTAATTCTTCATGGCTCATTTTTTCCAGGTTACTGTCCAGATACGCCAGTATTTCTTTCAGGCGTGCAGCGATCTCTTGATGCGTTTTATCGCTCTCAATATAGCGGCCTAAGTCTCCCCCGTTCAGTAACTCGCCCTGGCTGAGCATAATTTCGAGACGCATGCGGGCCTGGTCTATCGTAACGTCATCGGTATCGGTTGCGTATAGACCAAGCCATGATTCAAATCGGTAGTACTCTGATACCAGTTGAGCCACGGACCAGGACTCAGTGTAGTGAGTCAGTTTTTGCAGCTCTTGCTGACGATCGTAAACAAGAAATGCAATATATCCCGTCGTGATAAAAAGAGAAAAAATGATACCAACCAGTATCCTGTTCATTATGTTCTCCTGAACTGCTATTCAATCTTCATTTTGCTAACCTGCCATGCTGAACGCGAGTAATAAATTTGATTATTCAACTCAGGAAGACTGTCATAAGGGTATACAATGAATGATGGGCCTTTATCGCGGATACGCATATATTCGCCATTAATCTTTAAGGCAAGAATAGCGTTATACTTCTTAAAATCGCTGAGAGGAATAGCGGTAGCGTAATCGTTAAGGGCAATAACATTAACGACAGAACCCTTTGCTCCAACATAATCCATGAGTTTGTTCATTGGAACCCCCTCAAACTTCGTCCTGCCCGTATACCAGGGAGATGTCGTCTCGAAACTCACCATCCCGAGTTTTTCAAGGCTTGCGAGATCAAACACTGCTTTTCCATCTTCGTTAGTATTTTCTATATTCCCGTAAATCGTCAAAATGGGTTTTCCGGCGGGTTTCGGCAGTTCACCCGCCCAGGCTAAACTCTGAACCAGACAGCACACCAGCATTAGGATTAATCGCATTATGGCCTCCACTTTTGCACAGAAGTATATGAATTATAATTTAGTTATCCTACTAGTTTATGTATTTTGTTGAGACGCTACCGTTTTTGGATATGCATTGCAGGAAACTGCTTTAAAATCATCGAGTTGAAGTGGTTTGGTGTGAGCGGGTTTGACAGCACTGGGAGTGCTTCTTTTTTTAAGTACGCGACCATTATGTGAATAAAGTCGCTTTCGGCTAAAAAACGATCGTTTTTTATTGACGCGCACGAGGCATCGCCCGGGCAGCGTTGCTAACCATAACGTCGGATGCCCCAGACTGCAGGTTACCGGGACAACGACGCCTGGTTATTTTTCGCCAATTTATATGTCGCGCTAATTGTGCCGTTTAATTATCACACTCCGGCGATTTTTTATTCGAGAACGGATAAAAAGGCCATTTTTTTATTTAATTTTTCTGGTTGCCGCTTTTTGTCATGCTGGCAAAAACGCTATCCCGGTAGATCCAGGCATGTACTAATGCAGCAGAAATATGTAATAGCACCACGGCAAAAAGGAGTTTTGCCAGAAGGCTATGCGCATCGTGGCACCAGGCGAAAAGGGTTGGGCTTACTGGCAAAATCGGTGGGAGATTAAATCCCTCGAACATGACGACGGGCAAGCCTGCTGCCGACAGCTGCGCCCAGCCCAAAAATGGCATTGCCAGCATGAGCGTATACAGCAGCCAGTGCGACGCTTTAGCCGCAAGCACTTGCCAGAAGGGTAAATCAGCAGGCAGCCGGGGCGTCTTGCTACGAAGTCGGTTCACCAGACGGAGCAGCGCCAGCAGTAATATGGCAATCCCCAGAGGGCGATGCAGGTCGATAAGCGCAATCCGGTGATGAAGCGTCGTCATCATTGCGGTACCAATAAACAGCATGGCAAGAATCATCGCCGCCATTAGCCAGTGTAGTCCTCTTGCCAGGGCGTTGAAATGCTGCGGCGCTTTTCCATGTTCTTGATTCGGGTTCATTTTACCTCCTGCTTTTCAACAGCTTCGGTGGCTTTGCCGTAACCAATTTCCCGTTCCCGGTGACTAAAGGAGTGTGAATACGCGGCAGAACGCGCGTTTAACACCGGATCGTCAGACACGTTCACACCCGAAGGAACCGTCGAGGGGTCGAAGTTAACGTCGCGGCACGGACCGTCAGCCTGGGCTTCGACGCGCGCCACTTCCAGCGTACCGGCCACGATCTGCCTGCGATCGTTAGGCCACGGCCGGGAAGGGTCATCCACCGGATCGCCCGGCTGGGCGAGTTGCAGAACAAAATCCCAGTAGAGAGGCTTCTGAGCAAGCCTCTGGCTGACGCCCTCGAACATGATGTTGCGATCGGCCTTCTGGCGCTGCTCCTCGCTCAGCGACACAAAAGGATCGTGCGGGCGCATTATCCAGCGTACCGCCTGGCGATTTCCGAGACCGTCCACGAGGTAAAAGGCGTTAATGCTGTAGAACGTTGCGCCGGCAAAGCTCCCGGGGGCGGGCTTTTGTGCCGCCCATTTGAGGTATTTCTCTGCTTCCGGATAGGCTTTTAAGAATGCCGCGAGGCGCTGTGGATCCGGCTTGCCGGTGGCCGGGTCTGGCGCGGTTGCCTGGTGCAGCGCCAGAAATCCTTCAGGGTCCCGGGTCGCAAAGAAGGGTTCGTTGTTCATTGCCATACGCCACTGCTGGTTATCGTCTGTTCTGAACATCAGGGCCATGCTCAGGGTTTTCGTTGAGCTATCCGCCGCGTGGGGGTCGCCAGTGCCGATGGAAAACCGTCCGACAACAGGGGTATGCTGCTGGGAAAAAAGGCGCGCGGTTGACAAAGACGTTGCTGAACCGGCTGGAATGAAGTTTCCCGTAAAACACATTCCTTTGCCGTGTGCCCGGCGAAATCCGGGAGGAAACGGCGTTGGTGTTTCCGAGACTAATGCCTGACTGGTGGTGCGAGAACCGATCCAACCCGCCGTCCACGCAAATGCGGATGCTATCGCGCCCACGATCGCGGCGATGATGGCCAGCGCTCCCCAGGATTTTTTGGATCGTAAATCCACATTAGACATAGACGTTTTTCCAGTGTGAAAGAATAATACCTGTCACGCGCACGAACATCGGCGAGCCACGCATCAATACAGGGATAAAGTTGAGGCGATTATTTTTTTATAATCGCGGTAATATGCCAGAGGATATTTTTATGATGAGGCGATTATAGACGCGCTAAAGAATAATAGACTGAAAAGCCACTATTTTTATAACGTGCGTTTTACTCTCTGAAAAGAGTATATAAGGTAAACTTTATTAAAAAAGAATATCACGAAAAGTTTATAATTTTTGATGCCAGATATTTTCGCGTTCGCCACCCGGCGGGCGGTCTAACCCGCCTCCAGCATCCCAAAACTCACAATTCGCGAGCGTCCCAGCTCTTTCGCCCGGTACAGTGCCACGTCCGCGGCGCGCAGCAGGTTGTCACTTTGAGCATGCTCTGGATAGCTGGCGATACCAATTGACACATCCACCGGCCCAATCTCGGTCAGCCCGTAGCGAAGCGATAGCGCATGCACGCCGTTGTAAATCTTCTGCGCGCAGGCGTGCGCTTCTGCTTCACCGGCCCCGGGAAGCAGAACCAGAAACTCCTCGCCCCCGTAGCGGAATGCCAGCCCGCCGTCGTGCGCGGCCCGCTGAACAATCGTCGCCACGTTTTTGATTACCTGATCGCCGGCCTCGTGACCAAAGCGGTCGTTAATGCTCTTGAAGTGATCGATGTCGATCATCATGCAGCTTAACGGCTCGCCGTTGCGCATGGCCTGCGTCATTTGCGTGTGCAGGGTGTCTTCCAGATGATGACGATTACGCAGGCCGGTAAGCGGGTCAAACAAGGCTTTTTCCAGCAGCGCGTCGCGCAGGCGCTGATTCGCCAGCGCCAGTCCGAGCGCCTCGGCCATCAGTTCCAGATACGCACGTGCAGGAGCATTTTCCGGAGTGATGTTCTGGAACGAGAGCAACCCAATGGCCTCGCCCTGGGCGATAAGCGGTACGCACAGCGCGCTTTCCGCCTGTGATTCCGGGAGATGATAGCAGGCGACATCCGGTTCACCGTTAACCGGCGGATGGCTCTGACCGCGACGCACGGCCCAGCACGCATCGGGGTGGAACGTGGCCTCATCATCTGCCGGTGAAAGCCACTGGGCGACGCAGCGCATTTGCCACGGATCGCGGTCAAAAACGTAGAGCCGGCCCGCTATCCCCGGCGCGATATTGGGCGCAAACAGCTCCGCCACGTTAATCACGTCGTCAAAGTTTTCACACCCCTGCAGCCGCTGGGTCATGCGCGCCAGCAGCTCGCGGATGGCCCAGTCGGCGTCGCGCTCTTTTTCCAGACGCTGTCGCGCAAGGCCGTTTTCACGAAAGATGCGGATGGCCTGGGCCATATCGCCAATCTCATCAATCTGGTTAAAGTTAGGCGTTTCAACCGCGAAGTCCTGAGAGGCCAGACGGTGAACCACGTCGCTCAGGCGTACCACCGGGTGCAGCACGCGGCGTTTTAATATAAAGCCGAGCACAAACAAGAACAGCAGGGCGGTCAGGCCAACCATCACTTCAGAAGCCGTACGCAGCGCTTTCGATTTTTTCGTCGCCTCCCGCACGGAGGCAATGACACGTTTGTCGAGTATCTGGCGAAAGCGATCGATTTGGGTTTGTGCGCGCTCAAGCTCCTGCTCGTAGGGCATGCCATAGAGCAGGGCAACGGCCTGCGCATCTTCACCCCGGGCCACGCTCGTCAGTGCCGCCTGCTGCTCATCCTGCAGTGCATCAATGATTTTTAAACCATCATGCAGCAGGGCCAGCTCGTCATCTGAAGCGCCGGTGTCCTGCAGTTTCTCCAGCTTCAGCTCGATGCTCTTCAGTTTTTGCTCTGACGCATTGTACTCATCCAGGATTTGCGGATTTTTTTTGATGACATACAGGCGCGCTAAATCGGACTGTATCCAGGCGTCGGTTTCAATATTTTCTGTAAGCTCATCAAAACGCTGGCGTTGTTCAATGGCCTGACGTTCGGCGTTGTCAGCACCGGAGGCCATCAGCATGATAATGCCGGAGGCGATAGTCAGGCAGACCGTGGCACCGTAGGCCCAGTTGGTTATTGTCGCGATTCGCACCTGGAGATCCTTTTACCGCATAAAGAGGATGGCGTTCTTCAAATTATAGAAAACGTATGATTTAAGGCGAAAAAAAAGGCGGCACAGCGCCGCCTGATGTGGTCGTTATCGTCACGTCCCTACAAATCTGGAGAGTTTTTTCCCTCTTCGATGAACTCGGCGTCCAGCTCTTCGGCATTGCCCGCGTGATCGCGGCCGGAGAAGAGGTTCCAGCAGGCGATAAACAGCGCGGCGATGAGCGGCCCAATCACAAAGCCGTTAATGCCGTACAGCTCCATACCGCCGAGGGTAGTGATTAAAATCAGGTAGTCCGGCATTTTGGTGTCTTTCCCCACCAGCAGCGGGCGCAGGATATTGTCCACCAGCCCGACAATAATCACGAAGAAGCCAACAATAAACAGCCCCTGCCAGAGCTGGTGCGTGGCGAACAGGTAAATGGCGGCTGGCACCCAGACAATCGCCGAGCCGACGGCGGGGACCAGCGAGAGGAACGCCATCAGCGCGCCCCAGAGCACGCTGCCGTCGATGCCCACGATGGCAAACGCGATCCCGCCGAGCGTGCCCTGAACGACGGCCACTACTGCCGTCCCTTTCACCGTCGCCCGGGAGACGCCGACGAACTTGGCGAACAGGTGCTGTTTAACAAAATCAGACAGTGGCAGTGAGTCGAGGATCTGGCGTACCAGATACGGTCCATCCTTCAGCAGGAAGAACAACAGATAAAGCATGATGCCGAAGCTAATCGCAAAGCCAAACGTGCCTTTGCCGATCAGGAACGCGCTGCCCGCCAGATACTGCCCGCCCTGCAGCGCGACGTCGGAGAGTTTTTTCTGGATCTGCGCCGCGTTGGTCAGGTTGTGATCCGCCAGGAAGCCGCTGGCCCAGTCCGGCAGATGGTTGAAGATGCTTGCCACCACTTCCGGGAACTGGGTGTTGTTCTCCTGCAGTTTGGTGTAAACCACGTTCAACTCAATGGCGAGCGAGGAGAGGATCACCATCAGCGGGATAAAGACGATCAGGCAGATAATGCCAATCGTCAGCAGCGAGGCCAGCCCGTTGCGATCCCCCAGCGCGGCGCGCAATTTGTTTTTTACCGGGTTGAAAATGACGGTCAGAATAGCGGCCCACAGTATCGCGGAGAAGTAGGGCGACAGCACGTCGAAGAAGGCCCAGGTCACAAGGGCGAGAATGAAAATAAAGAAACCTTTGGTCAGTCCGTTAAAGCGCATCAGTCAGTCCTGGTTACTAAGAAACTGTGACGACTATAGAACCGATTGCGAGAATTACCAACCCGGCGGCCAGTTCAGCAATATCGCAGTATGAATTTGCGCTTCTCGGATAGCACTTTCGACTGACCGAAGATCGCACGCTCCCGCACCATGCTGTTAGTATCTGCTTGCGGAGGTGCTTATGGCCTGGCGTCCCATTCTTTATGTGATCCTCACAACCCACCCCAGACTCAGCGCGCGGCGCGCCCGTTTGCGTCTGGTCATCTAGCTTTTTATTAACAATCGCGGTATAACACCTTCTTTGGATGTTTAGATGTCCATACGTATAGAAGGTAATATGCAAACACAACAAGAAAATGGACAGCTTAAGCGCACCATGAAAACACGCCACCTGATTATGCTCTCGCTGGGCGGCGTGATTGGGACAGGGTTATTCTTCAATACCGGATACATCATTTCCACCACCGGTGCGGCGGGCACGCTGCTGGCGTACCTGATCGGCGCGCTGGTGGTCTGGCTGGTGATGCAGTGTCTGGGCGAGCTCTCCGTGGCGATGCCGGAAACCGGCGCGTTCCACGTCTATGCCGCCCGCTATCTCGGCCCGGCGACGGGCTATACCGTGGCGTGGCTCTACTGGCTCACCTGGACGGTGGCGCTCGGTTCGAGCTTTACCGCCGCCGGGTTCTGCATGCAGTACTGGTTCCCGCAGGTGCCCGTCTGGGCGTGGTGCGTGGTCTTTTGCGTAGTGATTTTCGGCCTTAACGTCATCTCCACGCGCTTCTTTGCCGAAGGGGAATTCTGGTTCTCGCTGGTGAAGGTCATCACCATCATCGCCTTTATCATCCTCGGCGGGGCGGCGGTCTTTGGTTTCATCCCGATGCAGGACGGTTCACCCGCGCCGGGCTTAAGCAACCTCACCGCCGAGGGCTGGTTCCCGCACGGCGGCCTGCCGATCCTGATGACCATGGTGGCGGTGAATTTTGCCTTCTCCGGGACCGAGCTTATCGGCATCGCGGCGGGTGAAACGGAAAATCCGCACAAGGTCATTCCGGTTGCGATCCGCACCACCATCGCGCGGCTGATCATCTTCTTTATCGGCACCGTGTTTGTGCTGGCGGCGCTGATCCCGATGCAGCAGGCGGGCGTGGAAAAAAGCCCGTTCGTGCTGGTGTTTGAAAAGGTCGGTATTCCTTATGCCGCTGATATTTTTAACTTCGTGATCCTGACGGCGATCCTCTCGGCGGCGAACTCCGGGCTGTACGCCTCCGGGCGCATGCTGTGGTCGCTCTCGAATGAGAAAACGCTCCCGCGCTGCTTTGCCCGCGTGAACAAAAACGGCGTGCCGCTGACGGCGCTCTCGGTTTCCATGCTCGGCGGCGTGCTGGCGCTGTTCTCAAGCGTGGTGGCCCCGGACACGGTGTTTGTCGCACTCTCGGCCATTTCTGGCTTTGCGGTGGTGGCGGTGTGGATCAGCATCTGCGCGTCGCACTTCGTTTTCCGTCGCCGTCATCTGCAGTCCGGCCAGCCGCTCTCTGCGCTGCAGTACCGCGCGCCGTGGTACCCGCTGGTGCCGGTGCTCGGTTTTATCCTCTGCGTGGTGGCCTGCGTCGGCCTGTGGTTTGACCCCAGCCAGCGCATTGCCCTTTATTGCGGGCTTCCGTTCGTCGCCCTGTGTTATGGTGCCTACTACCTGACCCGAAATATGACATCGCAGGAGCCTGAACATGTCGCAGAATAATCCGCTTACCGCCATCCTTGAAAAACAGCCGTTTGTGGTGCTGGATGGCGCAATGGCAACGGAGCTGGAAGCGCGCGGCTGTAACCTTGCTGACAGCCTCTGGTCGGCCAAAGTGCTGGTGGAAAACCCGGATCTTATCCGTGAAGTGCATCTTGATTACTACCGCGCGGGCGCGCAGGTGGCGATCACCGCCAGCTACCAGGCCACGCCTGCGGGCTTTGCGGCACGCGGTCTGGATGAGGCACAGTCCCGCGCGCTGATTGGCAAAAGCGTGGAGCTGGCGCGTAAGGCCCGCGAAGCGTACCTGGCCGAAAACCCGCACGCGGGCACGCTGCTGGTAGCGGGCTCCGTTGGGCCGTACGGCGCGTATCTGGCAGACGGCTCAGAGTATCGCGGCGACTACGTGCGCAGTGCCGAAGAATTCACAGAATTCCATCGCCCGCGCGTGGAAGCGCTGCTGGACGCGGGTTCAGACCTGCTGGCCTGCGAAACGCTGCCGTCGTTCACGGAAATAAAGGCGCTGGCCGCGTTGCTGACGGCGTATCCCCGCGCACGGGCGTGGTTCTCCTTCACCCTGCGCGACAGCGAGCACCTGAGCGACGGCACGCCGCTGCGGGAGGTGGTTTCTTCTCTGGAGGACTATCCGCAGGTCGTCGCGCTGGGCATCAACTGTATCGCGCTGGAAAACACCACGGCGGCGCTGAAGCAGTTGCAAAGCCTGACGCCGCTGCCGCTGGTGGTCTACCCGAACTCGGGCGAGCATTATGATGCGGTAACCAAAACCTGGCACCACCACGGCAAAGCGTGCGAGACGCTGGCGGGGTATCTGCCGCAGTGGCTGGCGGCGGGAGCGAAGTTAATCGGCGGATGTTGTCGGACCACGCCGAAGGATATTGCAGAGCTGAACGCGCAGCGCTGAGTTTGTGCCGGGTAAGGCGCAGGCGCCACCCGGCACAAACCAACCGCACAAAATCAACTATCCTTTCCCGCTTTTTTTCTAAAAACGAATCGTCATTAGCGATTCTTTTTTATTCCTTTATCAAAATTCCCGCGCCGGAAATACTGCCCTCATAACAACAGGGGAGCAGGCACTATGGCAATTTCATCGCGAATCACACTTCTCGGCGCGCTGGCGCTGTGGGCATTTCAGGCGCAGGCGGTGGACGTTACCGTCGCGTATCAAACTTCGGCTGAGCCGGCGAAGGTTGCGCAGGCGGACAATACCTTTGCGAAGGAGAGCGGCGCGAAAGTCGACTGGCGCAAGTTCGACAGCGGTGCGTCCGTCGTGCGTGCGTTAGCTTCCGGCGACGTGCAGATTGGCAATATCGGCTCCAGCCCGCTGGCGGTCGCGGCCAGCCAGCAGGTACCGATTGAGGTGTTCCTCCTCGCCTCGCAGCTTGGTAATTCCGAAGCGCTGGTGGTGAAGAAAAACATCACCAAACCGGAAGACCTGATCGGCAAACGCATCGCTGTGCCGTTTATCTCCACCACCCACTACAGCCTGCTGGCGGCGCTCAAACACTGGGGCATCAAGCCGGGGCAGGTGCAAATCATCAATCTTCAGCCGCCGGCGATTATCGCCGCCTGGCAGCGCGGGGATATTGACGGGGCCTACGTGTGGGCACCGGCAGTAAACGAGCTGGAAAAAGACGGCACCGTGCTGACCGACTCCGAAAAAGTGGGCCAGTGGGGCGCGCCAACCCTCGACGTGTGGGTCGTGCGTAAAGACTTCGCCGAGAAACATCCTGAGGTAGTCAAAGCCTTCGCGAAAAGCGCGATTGACGCCCAGCAGCCGTACATCAGCAACCCGGATGAGTGGCTGAAGCAGCCCGCCAATCTGAAAAAACTCTCCCGCCTGAGCGGCGTGCCGGAAGCGGACGTGCCGGGGCTGGTGAGGGGCAATACCTATCTGACCCCCGCGCAGCAGGTGCAGCAGCTAAACGGGCCGGTGAGCAAAGCGATTGTAGATACCGCCACTTTCCTCAAAGAGCAGGGCAAAGTGCCTGCGGTCGCGGCGGATTACAGTCAGTACGTCACCGACCGCTTTGTGAAATAAGGAGTCCGCCATGCTGAACATTACGAACCTGTATGCCGATTACGGTGGTAAACCCGCGCTGGAGGACATCAACCTGACGCTGGGCAGCGGTGAACTGCTGGTGGTGCTCGGCCCGTCCGGCTGCGGAAAAACCACGCTGCTGAATCTGATCGCCGGGTTTGTACCGTATCAGCACGGCACCATTCAGCTGGAAGGCAAAAAGGTGGATGGCCCTGGCGCCGAGCGCGGCGTGGTCTTTCAGAACGAAGGATTGCTTCCGTGGCGCAACGTGCAGGAGAACGTGGCGTTTGGGCTCCAGCTTGCGGGCGTGAACCGTGAACAGCGGCTGGCAACCGCGCGGGCGATGCTGAAAAAAGTGGGGCTGGAAGGGGCGGAAAAACGCTTTATCTGGCAGCTTTCCGGCGGCCAGCGTCAGCGCGTCGGGATCGCCCGCGCGCTGGCGGCGAATCCGCAGCTGTTGCTGCTGGACGAGCCGTTCGGGGCGCTGGACGCCTTTACCCGCGAGCAGATGCAAACCCTGCTGCTGCGCCTGTGGCATGAGACGGGCAAGCAGGTGCTGTTGATTACCCACGATATCGAAGAGGCGGTGTTTATGGCGACCGAGCTGGTGCTGCTCTCGCCGGGGCCGGGGCGCGTGCTGGAGCGGCTGCCGCTGGATTTCGCCCGCCGCTACGTAGCCGGGGAGCCGGTGCGCAGCATCAAATCAGATCCGCGGTTTATTGAGCAGCGTGAATACGTCTTAAGCCGCGTGTTCGAACAGCGGGAGGCCTTCTCATGAGCATCGTCTTTAGTGAAAAAACGCGCCGCACGCGTCTGGCGCTGCGCTGGCCTTTCTCACGTCAAATTACTCTGAGCGTCGGTACGCTGCTGGTGCTGCTGGCTGCGTGGTGGGCGGTTGCGGCCCAGCAGTGGGTCAGCCCGCTGTTTCTGCCGCCGCCGGGACAGGTGCTGGCGAAACTCATCTCCATCGCCGGGCCGCAGGGCTTTATGGACGCTACGCTCTGGCAGCATCTCGGCGCAAGCCTGACGCGCATTCTGGTGGCGCTGCTGGCGGCGGTGGTTATCGGTATCCCGGTCGGGATCGCGATGGGCCTAAGCCCGACGGTGCGCGGCATCCTTGACCCGCTGATTGAGCTTTACCGCCCGGTGCCGCCGCTGGCCTATTTGCCGCTGATGGTGATCTGGTTCGGTATCGGCGAAACGTCGAAAATTCTGCTGATTTATCTGGCGATTTTCGCGCCGGTTGCCATGTCGGCGCTGGCGGGCGTGAAGAGTGCCCAGCAGGTGCGCATTCGTGCGGCGCAGTCGCTGGGCGCCAGCCGCACGCAGGTGCTGCTGTTCGTGATTCTACCCGGCGCGCTGCCGGAGATTTTAACCGGGCTGCGCATCGGCCTCGGCGTGGGCTGGTCCACGCTGGTGGCGGCAGAGCTGATCGCCGCCACGCGAGGATTAGGGTTTATGGTTCAGTCGGCGGGAGAGTTCCTGGCGACTGACGTGGTGTTGGCAGGGATCGCGGTGATTGCCGCGATCGCCTTCGGATTAGAACTGGGGCTGCGCGCGCTACAGCGCCGCCTGACGCCCTGGCATGGAGAAATACAATGAGTGAACGACTGACCATCACCCCGCTGGGGCCGTACATTGGCGCGCAGGTGTCGGGCCTGGACGTGACCCGCCCGCTGAGCGATAACCAGTTTGAGCAGCTGTACCACGCGGTGCTGCGTCATCAGGTGGTGTTCCTGCGCGAGCAGGCGATCACCCCGCAGCAGCAGCGCGCGCTGGCGTTGCGTTTTGGCGACCTGCATATCCACCCGGTCTATCCGCATGCGGAAGGGGTGGAGGAGATTATCGTTCTGGATACCCACAACGATAACCCGCCTGACAACGACAACTGGCACACGGACGTCACCTTTATCGAGACGCCGCCCGCCGGGGCGATTCTGGCGGCGAAGCTCCTGCCTGAAACCGGGGGCGATACGCTGTGGGCGAGCGGGATTGCGGCGTTTGAGGCGCTCTCTGCGCCGTTCCGGACGCTGCTGAGCGGCCTGCGGGCGGAGCACGACTTCAAAAAATCGTTCCCGGAATACAAGTACCGTAAAAGCGAAGAGGAGCATCAGCGCTGGCTGGAAGCGGTGGCGAAGCATCCGCCGCTGCTGCACCCGGTGGTGCGCACCCATCCGGTCACGGGCAAGCAGGCGCTGTTCGTGAACGAAGGGTTCACGACACGCATTGTGGATGTGACGGAGAAAGAGAGCGACGCGCTGTTAGGTTTCCTGTTCGCACATATCACTAAACCGGAGTTTCAGGTGCGCTGGCGCTGGCAGGAGAACGACCTGGCGATCTGGGATAACCGCGTGACGCAGCACTACGCCAACGCGGACTATCTGCCGCAGCGAAGGATTATGCAGCGGGCGACGATTTTGGGGGATAAGCCGTTTTACCGCCCCTGATCCAGGAGTACCCGTAGGCCGGGTAAGCGCAGCGCCACCCGGCGAAAACGGTGCACAATTGCCGGCCAATTAAAGGTGCGCCTCAATATACCGCTGATAGCGGTTCGCCTTCAGGTAGCACAAATCCACCAGCACCAGACCGTCTACGCAGTTGTTGAACGCCGGGTCGCTGCCAAAATCAATAAACTGCACGCCGCCGGGCTCGCATAGCTCGGAATACTGTTTATACAGCGGCGGTATGCCGCAGCCCAGATTGCCGAGCAGGGATTTCAGCTTCGTCAGATCGTCCACGTAATCCACGCCGCCAAACTGTGCCAGCACGTCCGGTAAGGATGCCGGATACGGCTGACGTGACGCGGCTAGCGGATGCGTCGCCGGGAACCACAGGCGGTAAAAGGCGACCAGCAGATCCCGTGCCGCAGGCGGTAAGCCGCCGGAGATGGAGACGGGGCCAAACAGGTAGCGATAATGTGGGTAACGCGCCAGGTAAGCCCCGATGCCGGACCATAAATAGTCCAGACCGCGACGCCCCCAGTAGCGCGGCTGAATAAAGCTGCGCCCGAGCTCAATGCCGTGCTCAAGCACGTCCTGCATTTTGTCGTCGTAGTGGAACAGGCTGTAGCTGTACAGACCTTCAACGCCGCGCTTTTCGATCTGCATGGCCGTCGGCATAAAGCGATACGCGCCGACGATCTCAAGATCCTCTTCATCCCAGAGGATCAGGTGCAGATAATCGTCATCGTAGCTGTCGGTGTCCCGGCGTTTACCGCTCCCTTCCTCCACCGCGCGAAACGCAATCTCGCGCAGGCGGCCCAGTTCGCGCAGAAGAGGCGCCTCTTCCTGCCCGTTGCGCTGCCACAGGTAGATGGTTTTACCGTCGCTGGTTTTACCCAGACACTCCGCCTGCGCCAGCTCGCGTTTCAGGGTGGCCCGGTCTTCCGGACGAGCAATGGCGCACTGGGTTTTGAAGACGCCAGGCAATCCCTTGCCAAGACGTATCACGTGCTGACGGCACTGCTCGGCCATCTCACGTGACGAAAGCGTGGCGCTATGCCAGTGATGCCAGGCGATTTGCTGGCCGATTTTAATCGGCAGCTGGCTGTGGCGGCGGCGGAACATCTGTTGCATTAGCAGCAGCATCGACAAGGTCGGCGACACCAGCGTGCTGGCATAAAAGAGCAGGCTGTTATGCGCCTGAATATGCACCGGTAGCAGCGGGGCGCGCAGCTTGCTGGCGAGTTTGATAAAGCCGGAGTGCCATTTTTTATCGCGAATGCCTTTGCGCGTGGGGCGTGAAACTTCACCCGCCGGGAAGAAGATCAGCACGCCCGCGTTTTGCAGATGCTGCTCCATCTGAACCAGAGACGATTTCGCCGTCCTGCCGCCCATATTGTCCACCGGAATAAACAGCGAACTGAGAGGCTCAAGGTGGGTCAGCATCCGGTTGGTCACGACTTTAACGTCGCGCCGCACGCGGGAGACGGCGTACATCAGCGCCAGCCCGTCCAGCGTGCCTGTCGGGTGGTTGGCAATAATGACCAGCGGGCCATGTTCGGGGATTTGTTCGAGATCGCGGGCGGAAACGGTGCAGAGAATATCAAGGTGCTCCAGAACTTGCTCCACCATATCCAGTCCTTTCAGGTGGCGGTGAGCGGCGGCAAACTGCTGGAATTCTTCTTCGTAAAACAGCCTTTTTAACAGACTTTTTTGCCAGGGTGCAGGCCTCGCCTGAGGCCAAAGATCGTCGAGAACGCTATCGAGGCTAAACATGATTACTCCTCCTGCCGTCTTGCGAAGACAGTAGAAGGAGCAGATGTCGGTTGTATTGCAGTTTGGTGAAGATTAGCGGAGGATTTTTTTCTCGGCCAGATCCAGCGCGAAGTAGCTGAAGATCAGATCCGCGCCCGCGCGTTTGATCGCGCCCAGGCTTTCGAGGATCACTTTCTCTTCGTCGATGGCACCGGCCAGCGCGGCGAATTTGATCATCGCGTATTCACCGCTCACCTGGTATGCCCCCAGCGGCAGTTCGGTGCGCTCGCGGATGTCGCGCAGAATATCGAGATAGGCGCCAGCAGGTTTCACCATCAGGCAGTCTGCGCCCTGGGCTTCATCAAGCAGGGATTCACGAATCGCTTCCCGGCGGTTCAGCGGGTTCATCTGGTAGGTCTTACGATCGCCCTTCAGCGCCGTACCCGCTGCTTCACGGAACGGACCGTAGAAGGAGGAGGCAAACTTGGTGGAGTAGGACATGATGGCGGTGTCGGTAAAGCCTGCCGCATCCAGCGCCTGACGGATAGCCTGAACCTGTCCGTCCATCGCCGCAGACGGCGCGATGAAGTCCGCACCCGCAGCGGCTGCCACGACCGCCTGCTTGCCGAGGTTCAGCAGGGTGGCATCGTTGTCCACGCCGTGATCGCACAGCACGCCGCAGTGCCCGTGGGAGGTGTATTCGCAGAAGCAGGTGTCGGACATGACCACCATTTCTGGCACGGTATCTTTGCAGATGCGGGACATGCGGGCCACAAGGCCATCTTCTTTCCATGCATCGCTGCCGGTGGCGTCGGTATGGTGGGAGATGCCGAAGGTCATCACCGAGCGGATCCCCGCGTTGGCAATGCGTTCGATCTCACGCGCCAGGTATTTTTCAGGAATGCGCATCACGCCCGGCATGGCTTCGATGGCTTTGTAGTCATCAATCTCTTCTTCAACAAAAATCGGCAACACCAGATCGTTTAAGCTCAGTGTTGTCTCTTCAAACATGGCGCGCAGTGCGGGTGACTTACGCAGGCGGCGGGGACGTGCAATTAAATCGGTCATGGTATGCCTGATGTTTGTGGAACAAAGAGGGCTAGTGTACCTCAAAGTGGCGACGGGTGTTTTACTAAAGTGGGCATTTTGCTTTTGCGAAATGCAGCAGATGAGTTTGCCAGTTAACAATAATATATAATGCAGGTCAGTATAACGCTGAGAGAAGAATGAGACATTTGTGTTATTTCTATATAGAAATGAATGTATCATTAAAAATGATTTATTATTTTTTATGATATTTCCCTGATTGCTTTGCCCGTGCATTAACATTTTGTTTTTATAATATTTATTTTATGACGCCCTATGCTTTGTGGTATGAGTCTGTTTTTTGTCTGAATGCGGACTTACTGGAAACATTCATTGAACCTTTTCGAAATGAAACTGCATAATTCCCTCCGCAATTAAACATTGCTAATTGATTTACGGACAAACATGCTTACGTCCCTGAGGAGGGATGACCCAATGCAAACATGGAAAAAGAAACTGGTTGTATCTCAACTTGCATTAGCTTGTACGCTGGCTATCGCTTCTCAGGCTAATGCGAAAGATATTTCCGGTACGACATATAATACTTTTGGATATGATAATACCGCATCTACGCCGTGGTATTATGGCTACGCAGATTGGGATTACTCGGATGCCACCCATGATGGTGACATTTATCCGGTCATCAATAAATCAACCGTAAACGGTGTTATTTCGACTTACTATCTGGATGATGGGGTCAATGGCCGTGCAAACGCGTTGAGTATTTCTAACAGCACCATTAACGGCATGATCACGTCAGAGTGTATGACCACGACGTGTGCAGATGGCGTGGATACTGACGGCACCAGTCATACCCAGTACGATCGATTTAGCCTGACCGTTGATAACTCCACCATCAACGATGCCTACGAGCATTACGCGTATGATGTCGTCAATGGCGAGAATACTGAAACGCATTATCTGGACACCTATGGTCTGGGTAACGCAATTACCCTGGACGTTGAATCTGATATCGTTATTCAGAACAACTCCCACGTCGCGGGTATCACGCTGACGCAGGGTTATCAGGAACTGGATAACACACCATACGACGGCGTTGAAGGCGTTGCTAACAGCGGCAATGTCTTTACCGATACGCTGGTGGTGAAAGACTCCGTGCTGACCTCTGGTGCGTACAGCGATCTGGGCACCAACGGGTTCTACGGTCAAACGGCGAAGCCGAGCGACTACGGTGAAACCAACGCCTCGGCTGCGGATGATGCGGCGCTGATCGTTGCGGCCGGCGCGTCTGATAACGCCATGCAGACCACCGCTACCTTCGATCACTCTACCGTAACGGGTGACATTCTTTTCTCCAGCACCTTTGATAACAACTTCTACGAGAATGGCGATCCGGCAACGGATACCACTGAAGATGGTGTCTATAACCCAACCACCAACGGCTGGGACGGTACCGATACACTGGATGTAACGCTGACCAACGGCAGCAAGTGGGTCGGTGCAGCGCAGTCCAGCGTTGAAGCTATCGGCACTGCGCAGATGTATGGCCAGGGCTACAGCAACGTTGACTGGCACGCTCTGTCCCCGAACAGCATCTGGCCTGATTCTACCTTCGACAGCAACGGTCACGTTGCCGGTGAAGAGGTGTACCAAAGCGGCCTGTTCAATGTGGCGCTGGATAACGGTTCCGAGTGGGATACCCGCAAGGTCTCCAACATTGATGCGCTGACGGTGAACAACCAGTCTCAGGTCAATGTTGAAAACTCCGGCCTGCTGGCGGATTCAATCACCCTGACCAATGCTTCAACCATGAATATTGGCGACAGCGGAGCCGTGGCAACCGACAGCCTGTATCTGGACAGCTATAGCCGTGCGGCACTGACTGAAGAGACAGCAGAGCTGTATGCCAACACCATTACCGTAGACAACGGTGCCGAGCTGGCGCTGGATCTGGGTCAGGTTGATACGCACAATATGGTACTGACCGATGGCGGCGTGCTCAACGTTGCCAGCCGCGATTATGTGCTGAACAGTGATCTGAACAACGCACGCTATATCACCAACGATCGCTACAACGCGGAGTATGACTACGGTGTTGTCGCGCTGAACTCCGACGGCCATCTGGCGGTGAACGGTGACGTTGCCGGTAACTACAAGGTGCGCATCGACGATGCAACCGGCGCTGGTTCAGTTGCCGATTACAAAAACAAAGAGATCATTCGCGTCTACGACAATAACGCAGATACCGCAGCCAGCTTTACTGCTGCAAACAAAGCTGATTTAGGTGCTTACACCTATCAGGCGCAGCAGGAGGGTGACACCGTTGTTCTCCAGCAGAAAGAGCTGACTGACTACGCCAACATGGCGCTGAGCATTCCTTCTGCCAACACCAATATCTGGAATCTCCAGCAGGATACCGTGGGTACGCGTCTGACCAACAGCCGTCATGGCCTGGCAGACAACGGCGGAGCGTGGGTGAGCTATTTCGGCGGCAATTTTGACGCGGATAACGGCACCGTCAGCTACGATCAGGACGTAAGCGGCATTATGGTCGGTCTGGACACGCAGATTGACGGTAATAATGCGAAGTGGATCGTCGGTGGTGCAGCTGGTTTTGCGAAAGGCGATATCAGCGATCGTACGGGTCAGGTCGATCAGGACAGCCAGACTGCGATGATCTACGCGTCTGCGACGTTTGCGAACAACGTCTTCCTCGACAGCTCACTGAACTACACCCGCTTTAACAATGACCTCTCTGCAACCATGAGCAACGGTCAGTATGTTGACGGTGACACCACCTCTGACGCTGTTGGCTTCGGGATGAAGCTTGGCTATGACTGGAAACCAAACCTGTCAGGCTACATCACTCCTTACGCGTCGGTATCTGGCCTGTTCCAGTCAGGCGACGACTACCAGCTGAGCAACGACATGCGTATCGATGGTCAGTCTTACGACAGCATGCGTTATGAACTTGGCCTGGATGCGGGTTATACCTTCAACTACGGCGGCGAACAGGCGCTGACCCCGTACTTCAAGCTGGCTTACGTCTATGATGATGCTGACAATAATGCTGATATCAACTCTGACAGCATTGATAACGGCGTCGAAGGCTCTGCGGTTCGCGTTGGGCTGGGCACCCAGTTCAGCTTCACCAAAAACTTCAGTGCTTACACCGATGCGACTTATCTGGGCGGCGGCGACGTTGACCAGAACTGGGGAGCAAACCTGGGTGTGAAATATACCTGGTAAATAGAAAGCGCGGGGGATATTTTCCCCCGCTTTTTTATATGGTTTAAAAATAATAAAGAACCGACAGATACAGATGCTTTGAGGTATGCATGAACGTTAATGCGAAACCACTTTCTGAATTAAGCCGGCTCGCAAAATGTCTGGAAGTCGCCGGTACCCCCTTTAAGATCGAACCACAGCAATTAATAACAACCGGCAATAATGATGATGAGCCATTTACTTTTGTAATACAGTCTGGTCTTACTGCTATCCATCGTAAATCTGATGAACTTCTGATGGGCATTGCGCAGGCACCTTTTATCTATGGTTTGAATGCATGGATAAATGATAGTTATCTGGAATATTCCATGATGACACACACAACCTGTTCTGGATTTTATTTACCGGTCTCTGCCACGCGTCAACTTATTCAGCAAAATCATCTCTGGCAGGATGCTTTCTGCTGGGTGTCATGGATTAACCATATTCTGGGCAAGCGTGACCTGCAGCTGGTGGGAAATAACTCTTATAGTCAGATCCGGGCGATGTTGATCAATATGGCCGAGTGGGATGACTCGCTGCGCTCAAAAATTGGCGTTATGAATCATATTCAGCGTAGCACACGTATTTCACGTTCGGTCGTTGCAGAAGTCCTGGCTGCGCTGCGTCAGGGGAACTACATCAATATGAGCCGGGGCAAGCTGGTCAGCATCAACCGCTTGCCCACGGAATATTAAGATCAGTTAGACGCAGTAAGCACCTGGGCTTTATTGGCGCTCAGTTCGGCCACCAGGTTATTGATGCCGTCACTCATATTAACGAAGCGCGTGTTCGGAGAACGGGTGACTACCACAAACGCGCCCACGTTGGACTGCGGAATCATTGCCATGTAGGTAATGAATCCACCACCGCCGCCGGTTTTCTGAATGATGCCCGGACGGCCATTTTTCGGCGCCATATAGACCCAGCCCAGGCCGAGCGCATCGGCTTTACCCGGCACGTCCATCCCGATGACGCGATGCAGCTGAGTACGCTGATAGATAAGGGTCTGCATACGATCGGCCTGGCTGCTGCGGGAGTAAAAATCCGAAGAAAGGAACTGCTGCATCCAGCGCATCATGTCGCCAGGGGTGGAATAGACCCCGCCGCTGCCCACGGCCGCCAGCGTGTTGTTACAGGGGCTTGCGCCTTTCTCTGCCACCATCAGGCGTTTGCACTGGTCCGGGGAAGGGGTAAAGGTGGTGTCTTTCATGCCCAGTGGACGCGTGATCTGCTCTTCAAACAGCTGCGGGTAAGGTTTGCCCGCCGCCGTTGAAAGCGCATCCGCCAGCAGATCGAACGCCAGGTTCGAGTAAGAGGCCTGCGAGCCCGGGGCGGATTTCAGCGTGGCGGTGCTCAGGTAGTTCCAGCGCTGTTGGCGCGTTGGCCAGACAAATACGTCGCGGTGCGCCGCGCCGCCCGGCTGCTCGCGCGGCAGAGCGCTGGTGTGCGTCGCGAGGTTCACCAGGCGAATTGGCGTGCCCTGATACGTCGGAACGCGGGCACCCGGCGGGGCGTATTTGCTGAGCGGATCGTCGAGCTTTACCACGCCCTGGTCGAGCAACTTCACCAGCATTTCGCTGGTCATCAGCTTGGTTAAGGACGCGACGCGCACAACGGAATCCAGCTGCGGACGAACGTTATTACCTGGACGCGTTTCACCAAAGCTGCGGAAAACGCGCTGGTTGCCGTCGATGACCACCATTGCCATCCCGGTCGCGCCGCTGCCGTAATAGATAAGGTTCGCGTAGCGATCGGCAATATCGGAAGCCAAAACGGGCGCCGTCAGCGGCTGGGCTGCCTGGGCGGTGGAGAAGCTCACCGCACACAGCGCGGCAAAAGAGAGCAGACAACGTTTCAACGAAAAGCATCCATGAAGTGAATGAGGAAAGTAATGGGTATTTATACTACTAATCGGCACCGTGCAATGCCCCGAATAGCATAACCATAGCGAGAAAAACGTAACCATGGGTAAATATGAAGAATTTCCCTGCGAGCGCTCTCCCATTTTGTGACATCGGGCTTATGATAGGCACCAGTGTTACTCAATCTTGCGGAGAACGGTATGTCTGAAAAGCGTGTGGTAATGGTGGTTGATATGCAGAACGGGGTGTTTGAAACCCCGCGTCATCAGCGCGAGACGTGTGTCTCTCTGATCAACCAGCTTACGCAGGCTGCCGACACGGTGATTTTTATTCAGCATGCCGAGGCCGGGGGGCTGGAAGAGGGAAGTGACGGGTTTGCGTTGCTGCCTGAACTCCAGCAACCTGCCGGCGCGCTGTACGTGACCAAAACCGCCTGCGATGCCTTCTATAACACCGGGCTTGAAGCGCTGTTACGCGAGCAGGGCATTCGCGAGTTTGTCATCTGCGGCTGCGCCACCGATTACTGCGTTGACGCCACGGTCAAGAATGGCGTCAGCCGGGGTTACCACATTACCGTGGCGGAAGATGCCCACACCACCGCCAACCGCCCGGCTGCCGAAGCACAGATCCTGATTCACCACCACAACGACGTCTGGCGAAACTTCATTGCGCCAGCGAACCCTGTCGCGGTGAAACGCACCGAAACAATTCTCGAAAACTGGAAAGCGAACTAATAATCAACCCACGGGTCTGACCTTTTTGCCCGAGCCGGGGTCCGGCTCGGGCAAGGTATTCGTGTGGTAATGTGTTGAGCACAGCAACAACCATAACAACAAGAAGGAAGTATCATGTTTAAGTCTTTTTTCCCAAAGCCGGGGCCTTTTTTCCTGTCGGCATTTATTTGGGCACTGATCGCAGTCGTGTTCTGGCTGGCGGGCGGCGGTGCATGGCTGACACGCATCGTGGGGGCGACAGGCGAGGTGCCGATTAGCGCGGCGCGCTTCTGGTCGTTCAGCTATCTGCTGTTTTATGCCTATTATGCGCTGTGCGTCGGGCTGTTTGCGCTGTTCTGGTTTAATTATTCCCCTCATCGCTGGCAGACGTGGTCCATTCTCGGAACGTCGCTGATTATTTTTGTCACCTGGTTTCTGGTCGAAGTGAGCGTAGCCATTAACGCGTGGTATGCCCCGTTCTACGATCTCATCCAGAAAGCGCTTAGCGCCCCTAACAGGGTGCCAATTGGCGAGCTTTATAATCAGTTAAAAATTTTTATGGGCATTGCGATGATCGCTGTCACCGTGGCGGTGCTGAATAATTTCTTCGTCAGCCATTACGTCTTCCGCTGGCGTACGGCGATGAACGAATTCTACATGACCCACTGGGAGCGTCTGCGCCATATTGAAGGTGCTGCTCAGCGTGTTCAGGAAGACACCATGCGTTTTGCGTCAACGCTTGAGGATATGGGCGTCAGCCTGCTTAATGCCATCCTGAAACTGTTTGCGTTCTTACCGATTCTGGTCGCGCTTTCTCCGCATATTTCAGCATTGCCGATTGTCGGACATTTACCGTACGGCCTGCTCATCCCGGCGCTGATTTGGTCGCTTATGGGCACAGGCCTGCTTGCCGTCGTCGGGATTAAGCTGCCGGGCTTAGAGTTTAAGAATCAGCGTGTTGAAGCGGCCTATCGTAAGGAGCTGGTCTACGGAGAGGACGACCCAACGCGCGCTGCGCCCCCGACGATAAAAGAGCTGTTCCGCAACGTCCGTTTCAACTATTTCCGGCTCTATTTCCACTACATGTATTTCAATATTGCCCGTATTTTCTATCTGCAGGTCGATACTGTTTTTGGACTATTCCTGTTGTTCCCGTCTATTGTTGCGGGAACAATCACGCTGGGCTTACTAACCCAGATTACCAACGTGTTCGATCAGGTCAGAAACTCGTTCCAGTATCTGATCAACTCCTGGACCACGCTGGTGGAGCTGATGTCCATCTACAAACGTCTGCGCAGCTTTGAACATGAGCTGGACGATCGGGACCTGCAGGAAGTCACCAACACATTTAGCTAATACAGGGAGTTGCTATGTCTTTTGCCGTACCGCGTGCGTTACCGCTGTCCTTGCTGGCTGCCCTCGTTCTGGCGGGCTGTGCCGAAAAAGGGGCCGCTCCGCTTAAAAAGGGCGAGAAGCCCGTGGATGTCGCAAGCGTTGTGCGGCAAAAAATGCCCGCCAGCGTGAAGGATCGCAATGAGTGGGCGGATGCGCTGGCAAAAACCTTTGAAAGCCAGAAGATTGCCCCAACCGAGGAGAATATCTGCTCGGTGCTGGCGGTGGCGCAGCAGGAGTCGATGTACCAGTCAGACCCGGTGGTGCCGGGTCTCAACAAAATTGCCTGGAAAGAGATCGACCGCCGCGCGGAATCGATGCATATCCCGGTATTCCTCGTGCATACCGCGCTGAAAATCACCTCGCCAAACGGCAAAAGCTACAGCGAGCGGCTGGACACGGTGAAAACCGAAAAACAGCTCAGCGCCATCTTTGATGATTTCATTAACATGGTGCCGATGGGGCAGAAACTGTTTGGCTCACTGAACCCGGTTCACACCGGCGGCCCGATGCAGGTGAGCATTGCGTTTGCCGAGAAGCATACCGACGGCTACCCGTGGGAAATTGACGGTACGGTGCGTCAGGAGGTCTTCTCCCTGCGCGGCGGGCTATGGTTCGGCACGTATCATCTGCTGAACTATCCGGCGAACTACAGCGAGCCCTTGTACCGCTTTGCAGACTTTAACGCGGGCTGGTATGCCAGCCGTAACGCGGCGTTTCAGAGCGCGGTTAGCCGCGCAAGCGGAGTCAAGCTGGCGCTGGACGGCGATCTTATTGCCTACGGCAGCAGCGAGGCGGGAAGCACCGAGCGGGCGATCCGGAAATTATCGACAACGCTTGATATGAGCAACAGCGACATTCGCCGTCAGCTTGAGAAAGGCGACAGCCTGGCATTTGAGAAAACGGATCTCTACAAGAAAGTGTTTGCGCTTGCCGATAAGAAGAGTGGGAAAACGTTGCCGAGGGCAATTCTGCCGGGGATTCAGCTGGAAAGCCCGAAGATCACGCGTAACCTGACCACCGCATGGTTCGCAAAACGCGTGGACGATCGCCGGGCTCGCTGTATGGGGCTTTAATGGCGACGACGAAAGCGCAGGACGAGCGCGACCACGCCTAAAATCATACACCCCGCGAGGAAGGGAACGAGGCCAAACAGCGTGCTCACGCCAAACCCGATTTCAACCCGCGGGCGTCCGTTATCCTGCACCTGCATCAGGTGTTCATAAACGCCCGGCGCGTGCACCAGCATATTAAGCAGCTGGGAGCCAGCCCAGAAGCAGAACAGGACAAACAGGGCATACGCGATATTACCCGCCGTGGAGGTTTTTGGTTTGCCGCCAAAAATCGGTTTCGACAATGTAAAGTCAGCCATGTTGACCTCCCGAAATATCACTCTGTTTTAATACGCGTCTTACGGGGTGAGTTTGACAGGTCATCGCATTTGTCAATATCAGAATCGTGGTAATTTTCGCTCAGGATTTCTCCTGGATTGTTGATTTCTGCAGCATGTCACAATTTGTTAACTTAAATGAAACTGCACCGCATTTCAGAATTTCCGCATCTGCCACAGACCTGGCGGTGAAACTGTGAGAGGATGTCTTTTTTTCCTGCCGGAGTTGTTATGAAGCTCACGTCCAAACTTCGCCGTGACTGGCACTACTACGCCTTTGCTATCGGGCTGATCTTTATTCTTAACGGCGTCGTGGGGCTGTTGGGATTTGAAGCGGAAGGCTGGCAAACCTATGCCGTGGGTCTGGTGACCTGGGTAATCAGTTTCTGGCTGGCAGGGCTGATAATCCGCCGCCGTCCGGAAGAGACGACAGCGGAGGAGACGGCTAAGGGTGCCGATTAGCCGTTAACGGAACTTTTCAGGGCGCTGTCGGCGGCATGACGCTCCAGCGCCAGCTCGATCAGGCGGGTGATCAGCTCAGAGTAGCCAAGCCCGCTGGCCTGCCACAGTTTTGGATACATGCTGATATTGGTGAAACCCGGCAGCGTGTTGATTTCATTGATCACCACCTCGTTCTCCGGCGTCAGGAACACGTCCACGCGCGCCATGCCGCTGCAGCCGAGCGTCTGATAGGCCTCAATGGCGATCGCCCGGATCTTATCGTTAATGGCCGGATCGATATCCGCAGGAACAACAACCTGGGCGCCTTTATCATCAATGTATTTGGTGTCGTACGAGTAGAAGTCGCTGTTTAAGACCACTTCACCGCAGGTGCTGGCCTGTGGGAAATCGTTGCCCAGCACCGCGCACTCAATTTCGCGGCCTTTGATCCCCTGCTCAACCACCACTTTATGGTCGAACTCAAACGCCAGACGGACGGCTTGCGTGAACTCTGTTTCGGTGGTGACTTTGCTGACGCCCACGGAGGAGCCCTGGTTGGCTGGCTTCACAAACAGCGGCAGACCCAGTTCAGCGCTAATTTGCGCGAAGCTGTGCTTGTCGCGGTTGGCGCGGGTGAGCGTCACGAACGGCGCGATATTCAGCCCGGCATCGCGCAGCAGGCGTTTGGTGACGTCTTTGTCCATGCAGGCGGCGGAGCCCAGCACGTCCGAGCCCACGAACGGCAGGTTGGCCATGCGTAACATCCCCTGCAGGGAACCGTCTTCGCCGAGGGTGCCGTGCACGATGGGGAAGACCACGTCGATCTGGGCGAGAGCCTGCGCGTTGCCGGCGTCGATGAGCTGACCCTTCACGACGCCGGGTACGGTGGCGACGCTAATTTCTGAAGGATTAAGGGCGATGTGTGCCGGATCGTGGGCATTCAGCAGATACTGGCTGGCATCGTTAACATGCCACTGGCCCTGTTTATCAATGCCCAACAGCACCACGTCGAAACGGCTTTTATCGATCGCATCGACGATATTTTTAGCCGATTGCAATGACACCTCGTGCTCCGCTGATTTTCCCCCAAAGACAATACCTACGCGCTGCTTTGCCATCTCACTCTCTTCCAGTCTGACGAAAAGCCAATAACATACCACGATGCCCTGCGGGTTTCGCGGCCTTCTGCCATAATGTTTTGGGGAACAGTGAGGGGGGAGAGTGAAAGGAAAAACGCTGCTGACCATTTTCATCCTTGGGGCAATCGCAATGGCGGGCTATCGCTTGCTGCCGTCTTACTACAACCCTTTCACGCCGCTGAACCTGTACGACCCGCCTGGCCGCATTACCCAGTATAAGCTGCGACGCTTAACGCCCGAAGCCTGCGCGAGTCTGTTAGCGCAGGCTAATCAAAAAAACCTGATCCGCACGCAGGCGGTCGCTGACAGCGGCGGGGAATGCCCGCTGAACAACGTCGTGCGCGTGCGTGACTTTGGCCCGGTGAGCCTGAACGGCAGTTTTCTTGCCAGCTGTCCGCTGGCGCTCAGCTCAGCCCTGTTTGTCAGCCAGCAGGCACGGCCCCTGACTAAACGCTTTACCGGCAGTGAACTGACGCGCATTGAGCACCTCGGCAGCTTTGCCTGCCGCAATATCTACCACCGGCCCGATGCGCGGCGCAGCGAGCATGCCACGGCAGAGGCGCTGGATATCGCCGCTTTTCGGCTGGCGAACGGAGAGCGCGTTACGGTACTTAACGGCTGGAAATCGGCAAAAACGCAGCCCTGGCTGAAGGCTCTGCTGGCGGCAAGCTGCGGTTACTACGGAAACGGTCTTGGGCCGGAATATAACGCGGCGCACGCCAGCCATTTTCACCTGGGAATGCGCGGCTTTGGTCTCTGCCGCTGAAGCATAATCTTCCGCCAGAAAATGGATGAATTGTGACTTATTTCACAAATATGATGACTGGGAAGATAAAACACCAAAGTCAGCGAGGCCGCATCTCTGGTGCGACGTTAAGGCGCGTAACTTGCTAATCTGACGGCGAATTCGCCTAAAAATGAAGACTATTTCTGTATGGAATCCTGGAAAGTTAATCTCATCTCGGTCTGGTTCGGCTGCTTCTTCACCGGGCTTGCCATCAGCCAGATCCTGCCGTTCCTGCCGCTGTACGTGTCACAGCTGGGGGTCAGCTCCCACGAAGCGCTGTCCATGTGGTCCGGGCTGACGTTCAGCGTCACGTTTCTGGTCTCCGCTATTGTGTCACCGATGTGGGGCAGCCTGGCGGATCGGAAAGGGCGCAAGCTGATGCTGCTGCGCGCCTCCCTCGGGATGGCGATTGCTATTCTGCTCCAGGCCTTCGCCACCAACGTCTGGCAGCTGTTTTTCCTGCGGGCGGTGATGGGGCTGACGTCCGGGTATATTCCCAACGCCATGGCGCTGGTTGCCTCTCAGGTGCCGCGCGAGCGCAGCGGCTGGGCGCTGAGTACGCTCTCCACCGCCCAGATCAGCGGCGTTATCGGCGGCCCGCTGCTGGGAGGCTTTCTGGCTGACCATGTCGGTCTGCGCGCGGTATTCATCATCACCGCAATCCTGCTGGTGATCAGCTTTCTGGTTACGCTCTTTCTTATCAAAGAGGGGGGCCGCCCCGTTATCAGTAAATCTGAGCGCCTGAGCGGTAAGGCCGTCTTCGCCTCGCTGCCATACCCGGGACTCGTGATTAGCCTGTTTGTCACCACCATGGTGATCCAGCTCTGCAACGGTTCGGTCGGCCCGATTCTGGCGCTGTTTATCAAGTCGATGGAGCCGGACAGCAACAATATCGCCTTTCTCAGCGGCATGATTGCCGCCGTGCCGGGCGTCTCCGCGCTGATCTCTGCCCCGCGTCTGGGAAAACTGGGCGACAGGATCGGCACGGCGCGCATCCTGATGGCGACGCTGATTTTTGCGGTGGTGCTCTTTTTCGCCATGTCGTTTGTTACCTCTCCGCTTCAGCTGGGCGTGCTGCGGTTTTTACTCGGCTTTGCGGATGGCGCTATGTTGCCCGCCGTACAGACATTGCTGGTCAAATATTCCAGCGACCAGGTCACGGGGCGTATTTTTGGCTATAACCAGTCGTTTATGTATTTAGGCAACGTCGCCGGTCCGCTTATTGGTGCGTCCGTTTCTGCAATGGCGGGTTTTCGCTGGGTATTTGCCGCGACGGCGATTGTCGTTTTAATCAATATTATCCAGCTGGCTATTGCCCTGCGTCGCCGCAGACAAATAGCGGAAGCGAAATCAGCCAAATAATCTTTTCGCAGATGTATTATATATTCTTATGGTAGCCGCATTTTTATATAACAAAATGCGGCGTTTTTTTATAGGAAAACGTTTCGCTGAAAAGATCGCTGCGCTAATTTGGCGGCAATGTCACTTTTGCATAAGATAATACTTTTCTCCGCTTTGCATATTTCATTCCTGGTGTTAATTTCAGAGGAAATCCCATAAGGAAATAGCACGATGAAAAATCTCATTGCTGAGTTGCTGGTTAAGCTTGCACAAAAGGAAGAGGAGTCGAAAGAGCTGGTCGCCCAGGTCGAAGCGCTGGAAATAGTTGTCACCGCGCTGCTGCGGCAGATGGCAACATCGGATCAGCAGGCGTTAATTGAAAGCATTGAAGGAGCGCTGGATAAGGCGCGGCCCGATACGCAGGTTCCGCCAGAGGATGCCGAGTTGCTGCAGCAATACGTAAAGAAGCTGTTGAGGCATCCGCGCAGTTAAGCCGTTACTGACATGTCATAGGATTGTCATGCAGGATGCCTGGAGTCGCTCTGTTTTATTTTTGTATTTGTACATGAAGAAAATAAATTGAAACAGAGCGCGCTTTTTAGCGCGTTACATTCCCTGTTAATTACCCCTGCCATTTATGCTGATACCGTCAATTCCTGCGTGCTGGAACTGAAATGATAAATTCCCGGCCGAAATCACATCTGCCGGGTGGTTTTTTTCCTGTCACGAACCAGACTTACAGGGAATGTTCACAAAAGGATGGTGCAATGAAAACAACATTACTGGTTACTCTGCTCTCCGGCCTGTTCCTGATCTCCTCGGCGAACGCGGAAGAAAAAACCTTAACGCCGCAACAGCAACGCATGACCACCTGTAATCAACAGGCGACGTCCCAGAGTCTGAAGGGGGATGCACGTAAAACCTACATGAGCGACTGCCTGAAAAACGGCGCCGCGAAACCCGGCGAAAAAAGCCTGACGCCGCAGCAGCAAAAAATGCGCGAGTGTAATGCGAAAGCAACCGAACAGTCCCTCAAGGGCGACGATCGCAGCAAGTTTATGAGTGCCTGCCTGAAGAAAAAAGTGTAGTTCTAACGGGTGAGCGGCTCCGGCGGCTCACCCGAAATTTCATACTTTCCCCGCAGCCCCCCTCTCTATAATTTGGGAAAATGTTTCAGAATATTCCCAAAAATGATGAATGATGACATTTATTACTACAAAAAGCGCATTCGGGAAGAGTGGAGTTTAACCCTTTCTCAGGATGACCCTCACCGTACCGGCATCCAGTTTGCCAGGCGAGCCCGGCTGGCGCGTGTTGTCGGGCTGGCGGCGATGTTTTTCCCGGTGGCGGAAATTCTGGTCAGCCATTTTTTACCCGGCGGCTGGTGGTTGTTGCTGGTGGGGTGGGCATTCATCTGGCCGCACTTTGCCTGGCAGTTATCCTGCCGCGCAGCTTCACCTCATCAGCAGGAAATTTTTAACCTCAAGATGGATGCCGTTATCGCCGGGGTCTGGATCGGCGTAATGGGGATGTATGTATTACCCACTGCGGCGCTGGTGATGATGGTGGGGATGAATATGATGGGCTCTGGCGGCTGCCGCCTTTTTATCGCGGGGATCGTGCTCACCCTGCTTACTGCGCTGCTTACGTTACCGCTTGCTGGCAGAGCGCTGCCCTTTAATCCCGGGGCGCTGGAGTGGGGCTTAACGCTTCCTGTCCTTATGCTTTATCCCATGCTGTTTGCCTGGCTTAGCCATCGAACGGCCGTCAGGCTGGCGGAACATAAGCGGCGGCTGGAAATGATGAGCACCCGTGACGGTATGACCGGGGTCTTTAACCGCCGACATTGGGAAATGCTTCTGCGCAATGAATTTGAGCACTGTCGCCGGAGCCACTGCACCGCCACGATATTGCTGATTGATATCGACCACTTTAAAAACATCAACGATACCTGGGGGCACGACGCAGGCGACAAGGCCATCGTGGCCATTACCCGCCAGCTTCAGATGTCGGTACGGTCAGGCGATGCGATAGGCCGGTTTGGCGGGGATGAGTTCGCGGTGATTATGTCCCAGACGGCCGCTGAAAGCGCCATCGCCGTCATGTCGCGGGTTCACGCGCGGCTGGAAACGCTGTCGTTACCCTGCGCGCCGAAGGAGCCTCTGCGCATCAGCGTGGGCGTGGCCCCCTGGGGGCCGCAGTTTGTACACTATCGGGAATGGTTGAAGGCGGCAGATGTGGCGCTGTATAAGGCGAAAAATGCCGGGCGCGGCCGCACCGAAGTGGCAGCCTGACGCCCGGCCAGACATCAGGATTTACTCAGCTTCTCTGATTTTTCCATGCATTTTGCCATCGCTTCGATAACCGCAGAACGGAACCCGCGTTCTTCCAGCACCCGCACCGCTTCGATGGTGGTACCGGCCGGGGAGCAGACCATATCCTTCAGTTCACCCGGGTGTTTACCGGTCTCCAGCACCATTTTGGCGGAGCCCATCACTGCCTGCGCGGCGAATTTATACGCCTGCGCGCGCGGCATACCGCCAAGCACGGCGGCGTCCGCCATCGCTTCTAAAAACATGAAAACGTACGCGGGGGCTGAACCGCTCACGCCGACCACCGGATGGATCATGGATTCTGCAATCACTTCCGCCTCGCCGAAGCAGCGGAAAATGTTTAGCACGTCCGCCACCTCTTCTGAAGTCACCAGCGCGTTAGGGGTGACGGAGGTCATACCGGCGTTGACCAGTGAGGGGGTATTCGGCATCGCGCGGACGATTTTACGATCGTGGCCCAGCGCGCGCGCCAGCTGATCGAGCGTCACGCCTGCGGCAATCGACACGACCAGCGTCTCTTTATTCAGGCTGGAGGTGATGTCGCTTAACACTTTGATCATGATGTTCGGCTTAACGGCACCAAAGACGATATCGGCAACCTGGGCCACCTCCTGCGCGCTTTCGGCGGCGTTGATCCCGTATTGATCGCGCAACGCGGCGACGTTATCCGGTGACGGCGTATAAACCCAAATCTGACCCGGCAGAACCTGCCCGCTGGCGATCAGGCCGCCCAGGATGGCTTTGCCCATGTTACCGCAGCCGATAAACCCGATTTTCTTGTCCATCATGATTCTCCGTCATTATGCGTTGTTTTCTCTGATTGATAGCTTAACAACGAAATGCAGGCGACAATAGTCGGCAGAGTCATTATGGGGGGACAACATGGCGATTTGGGTTGATGCGGACGCGTGTCCGAATGTGATTAAAGAGATTTTATTCCGCGCCGCCGAGCGCGTTCAGATGCCGCTGACGCTGGTGGCGAACCAGAATATTCGCGTCCCGCCTTCGCGGTTCATTCGCTCCCTCCGCGTGCCGGCCGGGTTCGACGTGGCGGATAATGAAATTGTTCGTCTGTGCAGCGCGGAAGATCTGGTCATCACCGCCGATATTCCGCTGGCGGCGGAAGTGCTGGAGAAAGGGGCGGCGGCGCTCAATCCGCGCGGCGAGCGTTATTCGCCTTCAACCATTCGGGAAAAACTCACTATGCGTGATTTTATGGATACGATGCGGGCCAGCGGCGTGCAGACCGGTGGACCGGACAGCCTGTCCCAGCGCGATCGCCAGCAGTTTGCTGCCGAACTGGATAAATGGCTGCTGGAAGTGAAGCGCCGTACGGCGTAATGATAATTATTGTCAATATGTGGTACAGTGTGGCCTCCACAGGGTTGTCATCCCGTACCGCTTTGCAGTAAAGTATTCGACACATCTTCTGCAATTATTTCTTTACACTCTTCAGCCATTCGGCATCAAGGGGAACACCTGGCTATGACCCAACCCATCTTTTTAGTTGGCCCCCGCGGCTGTGGGAAAACCACCGTTGGCGTGGAACTGGCACGCGCATGTCATCGTCAGTTTGTTGATACCGACCACTGGCTGCAGACCGAGGCCGGCAAAACCATCGCAGACATCGTGGAGCAAGAGGGATGGGAAAGCTTTCGCGCCCGCGAAACGGCCGCGCTGAAAGCGGTCACCACGCCGTCAGCCGTCATTGCGACGGGAGGCGGTATTGTTCTGGCCGAATGTAATCGTCACTTTATGCGCGAAAAAGGCATTGTGATCTATCTCTGCGCGCCGGTGGCGGCTCTGGTAGGGCGACTTGAAGCATTTCCTGAAGAGGGACAACGCCCGGCGCTGACGTCACGACCGCTCAGCGAAGAGGTGAGCGAAGTGCTGGCCGAGCGTGATGCCCTCTACCGTGAAGCGGCACACCATGTCGTGGATGCCTCTGCGGCCCCGGAAGATGTGGTAATTCAGATTATTACCGCCCTGCGTCTGGCGTGTGCCAGCTAACCGCCGTCTATACTGATAGCTCAGACATAAAAAAAGGATGAGCTATGCCAACCAGACCTCCCTATCCGCGCGAAGCACGTATTGTTACCGTTGAAAAAGGCAATGGCGACCAGACCGTCACCTGGTACCAGCTGCGTGCCGATCACCCCAAACCGGACTCGCTGATCAGTGAACATGAGACTGAACAGGAAGCGCTGGATGCCAAACGGCGCTACGAAGATCCCGAAAAGTCGTGAATGTTTTCCTAAACGCTCCAATACCGTGCCTGAATCACACTTTTTACTCATCGCAAATGTTAAGCAGGAGTTAATATTTAGTTATTACAGGTAGCTCCGTTACCGGCAGGCGATCTTTACATTTCGGGGTAGAGATCGCCTGCTACGCTTGGTGCTGTTTTGTTGAAAAAACGAACCGTACAGCGTAGAGAGCCTGTACCTGTGTATACGTATTTGTAGTGATGGAAGGCGAAGAAGATGAAGGCAACGTTGGCGATCCTCACCATTGGTGTGGTCCCTGTAAGCGAAGTGTTACCGCTCTTAACCGAGCATGTATCTGAACAACAGATCACGCATCTCAGCCTGCTGGGTAAGATGAGCCGGGAAGAGGTCATGGAAGACTACGCTGTAGAGGCGGGGGAGGATCCCCTGGCGACGTTATTAAGCGACGGTAAACTGGCGCATGTTTCTCGGCAGAAAATAGAGCGTTCGCTGCAGGCAGTAATAGAAGTACTCGATAATCAGCAATATGACGTAATTTTGCTGATGAGCACCGCCCCCATTAAGGGGCTCATCGCGCGCAATGCGATTTTGCTTGAGCCGATGCGCATTATTCCTCCGTTGGTAGCCTCCATTGTTGACGGGCATCAGGTGGGGGTCATTGTGCCCATCGAGGAGCTTATGGACAACCAGGAAGCAAAGTGGCACGTGCTCGAAAAAACGCCCCTGTATGCGCTGGCAAACCCCTTCTGGGACAGCGAGGCTAAACTCATTGCTGCCGGGAAGGAGCTGCTGGAGAGAGGGGCGGATGTATTGATTCTGGACTGTCTTGGTTTTCACCAGCATCACCGGGATTTACTGCAAAAGGCGCTGGACGTGCCGGTGCTGTTATCCAACGTTCTGATGGCTCGCCTGGCCTCAGAACTTCTGACGTAATGATTTTGCGTGACAGGTGATGAGCATGGCCCCTATAGTGAATTTTTATCTCTGAATATAAGGGCCAGTTCATGCTTCAAAGTAACGAATACTTTTCCGGTAAAGTGAAATCCATCGGTTTTACCAGCAGCAGCACTGGCCGCGCCAGTGTGGGCGTTATGGCTGAAGGGGAATACACCTTTGGCACGGCGGAAGCGGAAGAGATGACGGTGGTCAGCGGCGCGCTGAACGTCTTACTGCCGGGTGAAACGGAATGGAAAGTTTACGCTGCCGGACAAGTTTTCAACGTCCCTGGCCACAGCGAATTTCATTTGCAGGTCGCTGAACCGACCTCTTATCTGTGCCGCTACCTGAAATAATCGTCTTTCCTCTCCCCTTTGGGGAGAGGATCAGGGTGAGGGGAAATTATCTCTGCGCTTCGCCGCCGAGACCTTCCACCAGATTCTGAATTAACGCGGCCAGTTCGCCGGTCATCAGGATAAAGTCCGCGTCAAAGCGCTGGGCGTAATCTTCCCGGTCGATATCTTCGTTTTGATCGCGCAGCTCGTCGCAGAACTTCAGACGCTTCACGGAACCGTCGTCGCACATCACGAACTGAATGCGCTGCTGCCAGTCGAGCGCCAGTTTGGTGACCACTTTGCCCGCTTCAATGTGTACGGCGATCTCGTCGCTCACCAGATCCTGCTTTTTCGCGCGGATCACGCCGCCATCTTCCAGCAGGGCTTTCAGCTCGGCTTCGTCCAGGATCTGGAAACCTTGCGCCGCGGTACCGCTGCGGACCCACTCGGTCAGGGTCAGCTCAATCGGGGTTTCCAGCGCCAGCGGTACGACCGGTAAAGAGCCGATGCTTTTACGCAGCAGGGCCAGCGTATCTTCCGCTTTTTTGGCGCTGGCGCAGTCCACCATGATCAGCCCGTTAACGGTATCGATCCACATCATCGTCTGGCTGAAGCGGCTGAAGGCGCGCGGCAGCAGAGAGTGCAGCACTTCATCTTTCAGCGAATCTTTTTCGGTTTTTTTCAGCTTGCGGCCCTGCTCGGCTTCCAGCTTGAAAATTTTTGCTTCAAGCGCCTGCTTAACTACCGGCGTGGGCAGAATTTTCTCTTCTTTGCGGGCGCAGACGATGATTTGACCCGTGCTGCTGGCGTGGGTCAGTGCATCGCTTTGCGAACCCATTGGCGGAACCCAACCGGTTTTCGCCATATCCTGGCTACCGCAAGGGGAAAAGCTATAAGCGGCTAACTGTTTTTCCATCTCTTCTGCGCGCAGCGAAACGTCGCGGCTGAGACGGTAAACCATCAAATTTTTGAACCACAGCATGATAATTTCCACGGCCTTGTCGTTAAATCAGCGGGCATGATAACGAATTGTCGCATCGCTTGCATTGCTAATCGGGAAGCGTGCTTCTACTCTGTTGATAATCAAAATAATGAGGAGAGTCTTGTGCGTATTGGGATTGATTTGGGCGGCACCAAAACAGAAGTCATCGCATTAAGCGAGCAGGGGGAACAGCTGTTCCGCCACCGACTGCCGACGCCGCGCGATGATTATCACCAGACGATCGAGACGATCGCCCGGCTGGTTGATATGGCCGAGCAGGCGACGGGCGAGAGGGGCACGGTCGGGATGGGGATCCCCGGCTCCATTTCGCCTTATACGGGTGTGGTGAAAAACGCCAACTCTACCTGGCTCAACGGTCAGCCGTTTGATAAGGATTTGAGCCAGCGTCTGAACCGGGAAGTGCGTCTGGCGAATGACGCAAACTGCCTGGCGGTCTCAGAGGCCGTTGATGGTGCAGCCGCAGGAGCGCAGACCGTGTTTGCGGTGATTATCGGTACCGGCTGCGGCGCGGGCGTGGCCTTTGGCGGACGTTCACATATCGGCGGCAACGGCACGGCGGGTGAGTGGGGGCACAACCCGCTGCCGTGGATGGATGAAGATGAACTCAAATACCGCGCCGAGGTGCCGTGCTACTGCGGCAAGCAGGGCTGTATTGAGACCTTTATCTCCGGCACCGGTTTTGCGACCGACTACCACCGCCTGAGCGGCCAGCCCCTCAAGGGGAACGAGATTATGCGTTTGGTGGAAGAACAGGATCCGGTGGCCGAACTGGCGCTCAGCCGCTACGAAATGCGTCTGGCGAAATCGCTGGCGCACGTAGTGAACATTCTCGATCCGGACGTGATTGTTCTCGGCGGTGGCATGAGCAACGTTGACCGGCTGTACGCCACGGTACCAAATCTGGTGAAACAGTGGGTCTTCGGCGGCGAGTGCGAAACCCCGATCCGCAAAGCCGTCCACGGCGACTCCAGCGGCGTGCGCGGCGCGGCGTGGTTATGGCCGGAGTAAACGCACAACTTGCGTTGCCGTTTTTGATGTTTAGAGGGCCAGGGTGAGGGCACCAGACCGAATCGACCCAACACTCACCCCACCGCAAACTCCCTGTCCAGCCTGCTATACCCCAGTCCGTTGATCTTCTTCACCTTGATCTGCACCGGAATGCGCTCTTTCATCGCCTCGACGTGGCTAATCACCCCGATGGTTTTCCCGGTGGCGTTCAGCGCGTCGAGCGCATCCAGCGCGGTATCCAGCGTTTCACTGTCGAGCGTGCCGAATCCCTCATCCAGGAACAGGGAATCAATCCGCGTTTTGTGACTGACCAGGTCAGAAAGCGCTAACGCCAGCGCAAGGCTGACCAGGAAGCTCTCGCCGCCGGAGAGCGTGCGCGTATCACGTACCGCATCGGCCTGCCAGGTGTCGACCACTTCCAGCTCCAGCGCCTCGCTGGCCTTACGCTGTAGGAGATAACGGCCGTGCAGGCGGTTAAGCTGCTGGTTTGCGAGCCAGACCAGATTATCCAGCGTCAGCCCCTGAGCGAACTTGCGGAATTTGTCGCCGGAGCTGGAGCCGATCAGCGCGTTGAGATAGCCCCAGTCGTCGGCCTGGCGCGCGGCCTCTTCAATTTGCAGCATTAACGCCTGCTGATGCTGGCGGTTATCGCTGTCCTGCTTAAGCTGCTGGCGGATCTCGCCCTGATGCGTGGTGTTCTCACGAAGCCGTTGCGCCAGCTGCTGCAGCTGGCTTTGCAGGGTAGACGCATCCGCGTCAAGTTCTTCCGGGCGCAGCGCAAGGTGCGCCTGCAGCTGCTGATTAGCCTGGCCGGAAAGGGCCGCGGCCTGCTGTATCTGGTTTTCCAGCGACTGTTTCAACTGTTCGAGGCGGCGAATAGTATCGTCATCCAGCAGCGCGGCAAGGAACGCGTCCCGATCGGCAAAACAGCTTGCGGAGAGCGCCGCGGTGAACTGCGTCTGCGATTGCTGCAGGCGCTCGCGCTCCAGCGCCTCCTGCTGCTGCAGGGCGGCGAGCTGGCTTTGCAGCGACACGCATTCATTGTGGATGTCGCGCCAGTCATCAGGAATGGCCGGTTCAGCCTCTTCACCGTGTGTTGCCGGAAGCGTGTCGAGCAGCGGCTTCAGCGCGCTCACGCGTTCCTGAAGCACGCCGTGCTGCGTTTGCTTCTCCTGCCAGTGGGCAAATTCCGCTTCGCGGGCGTGCAGCCAGTCGGCTTCATTGCCCTCTTCGGGAACGCTAAGCGAGAGCGCGAGCAGAGTATGTTCCAGCGCCTGGCGCGTTGCGGTGCGCTGCTGCTGATACTGGCGTTCCTGCGCTTCCTGCTCGTTCAGCTGGTTTTGCAGGTTCAGACGCTGGCTGAGCTGGTAAAGCTGGCGCTCGTAGTGTTCCTGCTCGTTCATCCATGGCGCAATATCCTCCTGAATATTCAATGCGATATTCAAAGACGCGCACGCCTCCAGCCACGCTTTAGTGAGTGCTTGCTCTTCCTGAGAAAGCGTCTGCGCTTCGTCTGTCTCACGCTGGATCTGTTGAGCCAGAGCATTAACCTGTCCCAGCACCAGCAGGCCTTCCTCCTTAAGCGCGGCGACCTCTTTTTCGAGCGCATCACGGCGACGCTGGTTATCCGTCAGCTCAAGCGACCGGTAGGTCTCCACGGCAGGATGCTCGTGGGAGCCGCACAGCGGGCAGGGTTTGCCTGCCTCAAGCCGTGAGCGATAGCTTTCCAGATTTTTAATCGTCGCTTCGCGTTCGCACAGGGCTTTCAGGTCCAGATAGTGCTGCTGTTTCTCTTTGTACTGCTGGCGGCGCAGCGCCAGGGTTTCATTGAGCTTGCTCTGCTCCGCCTGGGCTTTCTGCACGCTTTCACCGTTCTGGCTCAAGCGCTTTTGCAGCGGCTGATAGCGGGCATGCAGCGACGTCAGCTGCTGGCGCAGCGTGCGGGACCGGGACTGCTGCTCCATGGCCGCGCTGACCTCATCCGCCGTCAGCGTCAGCGTATTTTCCGGCATCTCAGCCAGCTTCTGACGTAGCTCAGTCATCCGCGCAGCAAGCGCGACGAGCTGACTTTTGTCACGGTTTAGCTGTGAGAACTGGGCGCGCCAGCCGGCAATTTCCTGGCCCAGCAGGCGATAACGCTCATTCTCCGCCAGCCACTGTCCCAGCGCCGTCAGTTCGGCCTGTAGCCGCTCATGGGTACGCAGGGCGATATTGCGGATCCGCGCGCGCAGTGCGGTTTTGGTCTGTAAGCGAGTATTTACTTCGTTAATTCGCTGCTGGGTTTGCGTCAGACGTGCGGTTTGCTCCTGCTGATGCTCCCAGAGCGGACGAAGCTGGGCGGCGGGCTGGGCAAGCTGGAGTTTTGCCAGTTCCGGCGCCGCGTTCGCCTGCGCCTGTTGCGCCTGCTGCTGCAGGGCGGCAACGCGCTGCTGCTCCCGCACGAGCTCGTCATGACGCGTAAGCCACTGAAAATCTTTCTGTTGGCTTTGCTGCTGGGCCAGCAGGGTTTTCTCTTCGTCAGTAAGTGCCTGCAAACTTTGCTGCAACTGCTGCTGTTGTTCTTCGCTGAGCAGCACGACGCCCGCCGCCTGCGCCTCGCATTTTTCCAGCACGCTGCGGGCGGCTTTGTGTTTCTCAAACACCATCGCGGAAATCTGGCCGTAGATTTCGGTGCCGGTGAGTTCTTCCAGCAGTTCTGCGCGGTCGGCCGGTTTGGCATTCAGGAAAGCGGCAAATTGCCCCTGCGAGAGCAGCATTGAGCGGGTAAAACGGCCGTAGTCCAGCCCGGTGAGCGCCGCGGTTTGCTCCAGTTTATCCGACACCTTATCGGCCAGAATCTTGCCATCCTCGCAGCGGGCCAGCTCCACGCGCGGTGCCTGCAAGTTCCCGTCCGGCTGGTTGCGCGCCCGGTTCTGGCTCCAGAATGCGCGATAGGCAACGCCTTTCACCTCAAACTCCACTTCCGCCAGGCACTCGGCGGTATCGCGCGTCATCAGATCGTTTTGCGCCTGAGAGACCTTATTCAGGCGCGGGGTTTCGTGGTAGAGCGCCAGGCAGATGGCATCGAGCAGGGTGGTTTTACCTGCGCCGGTTGCGCCAGTGATGGCAAACAGGCCGTTGCTGGCAAAAGGCTCCGCGGTGAAGTCAATTTTCCACTCGCCCTTGAGGGAGTTGAGATTTTTCAGGCGCAGGCTCAGAATTTTCATGCGTTTTCTTCCTCGTCATTGAGGGCGTGCAGAGTATGGCTGAACAGCTCGTTGAGCCTGACGCGCTTCGCATCATCGATCTCTTCCTGCGACAGTCGGCGCTCGAACACCTCTTCTACGCGCAGTTCGCTAAGCGTTTCGCGCTGGGCGCCGAGCAGAATTTTCTCGCGCTGCTCGCGGCTGCGGCGCACCAGCAGCACCTCAACCGGCAACTCTTCGGTCAGCGCCTGAATTTTCCGCTGCATATCGTGCAGGTAGTCATCTGTGGTGATTTCAATATCCAGCCAGACAGGCGGGTTAAGCTCAGCGCCGCGCCACTGCTCAAGCTGGGCGGTGATGGCAGCCAGATCGCCCTTCAGCACCGCCAGCGGCTGGGTGACCGGCACTTCCAGCGTCTCGACGGCGCTGAGTTTGCCCTCATCAAAGCTCACCAGATGCACGGATTTGGCTTTTCCGGTTTCATCGAAGCTGAGCGAAATAGGGGAGCCACAGTAGCGGATATGCTCGCAGCCGCCGATGACCTGGGCGCGGTGAATGTGCCCGAGCGCGATGTAGTCCGCGGGCGGGAAGTTTTGCGCCGGAAAGGCGTCCAGCGTACCGATATAGATCTCGCGGACCGCGTCACTTTTGCTGGCACCGACGGTGGTGAGGTGCCCGGTGGCAATGACCGGAATGGCCTGTTCACCGCGCAGGGCACAGGCTTCCGCGTGCTGCTGGTGATAGTAGTCGGTGATGGCCTGCAATAAATGCCGCTGCTTTTCCGCGCCCGACAGTCCCGCCTGGCTTTGCACGATGTCGCGCGGACGTAAAAAGGGAATCGGACACAGTACCGCGCCCGGCGACCCGTCGCGCTTTTTCAGGATCTGCGGGGCGTGCCCTGCGCTGGCGACGACGGTGGTATTGAGAAACGCCAGGATGTCGCGGGATTCGTTAAGCGTCGCGACGGAATCATGGTTGCCGGCGACAATCACCAGATGACAGCCGGTTTGCTGCAGATTCACCACGAAGCGGTTGTACAGCTCACGCGCATAGCTCGGCGGCGAGCCGGTATCAAAAATATCTCCCGCCACGATAATCGCGTCCACCTCATGCGTCCGGGCCGTTTCCAGCAGCCAGTTCAGGAACGCTTCATGTTCAGCCGCACGGCTTTTGCTGTAAAAATTTTGACCCAGATGCCAGTCCGAGGTGTGAAGTATGCGCATAGCTGATCCGTGGCAAAAAAGAGAAAGCAGGATTATAAACGTTCAGAGAAGGGAAAATAACCGCTGTAATAAAACAACAGTTTGCCATTTATAGTGGTACTGTTTTTCATAAATCTGTCATAAATCTGACGCATAATGGCGCCGCATTACAAACTTGTAACTTAAATAAGATAAGACAGGGCAAAGTATGGCGAGACGTATTCTGGTCGTAGAAGATGAAGCTCCAATTCGTGAAATGGTGTGCTTCGTGCTCGAGCAAAACGGCTTCCAGCCGGTTGAAGCGGAAGATTATGACAGCGCAGTGAACCAGCTGAATGAACCCTGGCCCGATCTGATTCTGCTGGACTGGATGCTGCCCGGCGGCTCCGGACTGCAGTTTATCAAACACCTGAAGCGTGAAGCGCTGACCCGCGACATTCCGGTTGTGATGCTTACGGCGCGCGGAGAAGAAGAGGATCGTGTGCGCGGTCTGGAGACCGGCGCGGACGATTACATTACCAAACCGTTCTCCCCCAAAGAGCTGGTGGCCCGCATTAAAGCCGTGATGCGCCGTATTTCGCCGATGGCGGTGGAAGAGGTGATTGAGATGCAGGGGCTGAGCCTTGATCCGACGTCTCACCGCGTGATGACGGGTGAAAATCCCCTCGACATGGGGCCTACCGAATTTAAACTTCTGCACTTCTTTATGACCCATCCGGAACGCGTTTACAGCCGCGAGCAGTTGCTGAATAACGTCTGGGGAACTAACGTGTATGTCGAAGACCGGACGGTTGACGTACATATTCGCCGCCTGCGAAAAGCGCTGGAACTGAGCGGCCACGATCGCATGGTACAGACGGTCCGCGGTACGGGTTATCGTTTCTCGACCCGTTTCTGAATAATGACAGGAGTGTGACGCGTGCTGGAACGTCTGTCATGGAAAAGGCTCGTCTTTGAACTGATCTTATGCTGTATTCCGGCCCTTCTTCTGGGGGCCTTACTTGGGCATCTGCCGTGGTTTCTGCTGGCGGCAGTCACCGGGCTGTTAGCCTGGCATTTCTGGAACCTGCTGCGTCTCTCCTGGTGGCTGTGGGTGGACCGCAGTATGACCCCGCCGCCGGGAAGCGGCAGCTGGGAGCCGCTGCTGTACGGCCTGCACCAGATGCAGATGCGTAATAAAAAGCGTCGCCGCGAGCTGGGAAGCCTGATCAAACGCTTTCGCAGCGGCGCAGAGTCGCTGCCGGATGCGGTGATCCTGACGACAGAAGAAGGAACTATTTTCTGGTGTAACGGGCTTGCGCAACAGCTGCTGGGCCTGCGCTGGCCGGACGACAATGGTCAGAACATCCTTAACCTTCTGCGTTATCCCGAGTTCACGCTGTATCTGAAAAAGCGTGATTTCACCCGTCCCCACAATCTGAAGCTGAATAACGGTCGCCATCTGGAAATCCGCGTGATGCCCTACAGCGATCGCCAGTGGCTGATGGTGGCGCGCGACGTGACCCAGATGCATCAGCTGGAAGGGGCGCGTCGTAACTTCTTCGCCAACGTCAGCCATGAGCTGCGAACCCCGTTGACCGTGCTGCAGGGCTACCTGGAGATGATGCAGGAGCAAACCCTGGAAGGCGCGCCGCGTGAAAAAGCGCTGCATACGATGCGCGAGCAAACGCACCGTATGGAAGGGCTGGTGAAGCAGCTGCTGACGCTGTCAAAGATTGAAGCGGCGCCTTCTCTTGCGCTGAATGACACCATTGATGTGCCAATGATGCTGCGCGTCGTCGAGCGTGAAGCGCAGACGTTAAGCCATAAAAAACATCAGCTGACCTTTGACGTCGACAACACGCTGAAGGTGCTGGGCAGCGAGGATGAACTGCGTAGCGCCATCTCCAACCTGGTGTACAACGCGGTAAACCATACGCCGGAAGGAACGGATATCGTGGTGCGCTGGCAGCATACGCCGGCAGGCGCCGAGTTTAGCGTTGAGGATAACGGGCCGGGGATCGCCCCGGAGCATATTCCGCGCCTGACCGAGCGCTTCTACCGGGTGGATAAAGCGCGATCGCGGCAGACGGGGGGGAGCGGCCTGGGGCTGGCTATTGTGAAACACGCGGTGAATCACCATGAAAGCCGTCTTGATATCCAGAGTACCCTGGGTAAGGGAACCCGCTTTAGTTTCGTTATCCCGGAACGATTAATTGCCAAAAAGAGCGCCTGACGGCAGGCGTGTCATTTTACCTTTCCACGGGTCAGCCATCGCTGGCCCGTTTGCTTTGCAGTCAAGCGAAACGCGTGTGAATTTTATACGGTTGGCTGTTTTTTGTTCGCATGATTAGCCATGGGTTTTTCCTATAATTAGCGCATTGTTCTGGTGTGCGTTTTCATACTGGCATATTGTTCTGGTTTTGCGATCCCTCCTTGCCTTTAAACGTTATAAGCGTTTAAATTGCCCCCCAGATACTGTCAGACCGACTGTATTTGCGTGGTAAATCGAAAAACTATTCTTCTCCACGCCAGGACGGGAGCATTTCCCGCTGAAATTGAGCAAATTTTCGGCTGTATCGTCCCGTCAGGGAAATCGAAAAATCTCAACGTTTTCAACACCACATCCACAGGCAGTAAGGTTTTATGACCCATCACTTAAAATCGCGTGACATTATCGCGCTGGGCTTTATGACATTTGCGCTGTTCGTTGGCGCAGGCAACATCATTTTCCCTCCAATGGTTGGCTTACAGGCGGGTGAACACGTCTGGACCGCCGCGTTTGGTTTCCTGATTACTGCCGTGGGTCTGCCGGTACTGACCGTTATCGCGCTGGCGAAAGTCGGTGGCGGCGTGGATAGCCTCAGCACCCCGATTGGCAAAGTGGCTGGCGTTCTGCTGGCTACCGTCTGCTATCTGGCCGTTGGTCCGCTGTTTGCCACCCCGCGTACCGCGACCGTTTCCTTCGAAGTGGGCATCGCCCCGCTGACCGGCGACGGCGCGATGCCGCTGTTCATCTACAGCCTGATTTATTTCGCCATCGTGATTCTGGTTTCCCTCTATCCGGGCAAGCTGCTGGACACGGTAGGTAACTTCCTGGCGCCGCTGAAAATTGTAGCGCTGATCGTGCTGGCCGTGGCGGCCATCATCTGGCCAGCCGGCCCGATTAGCGACGCGATGGATGCCTATAAAAACGCCGCGTTCTCTAACGGCTTTGTGAACGGCTACCTGACGATGGATACGCTGGGCGCGATGGTGTTTGGTATCGTTATCGTTAACGCCGCGCGCTCCCGCGGCGTGACCGAAGCGCGTTTGCTGACCCGTTATACCATCTGGGCTGGCCTGATGGCCGGTGTGGGCCTGACGCTGCTGTATCTGGCGCTGTTCCGCCTGGGCTCTGACAGCGCGATGCTGGTTGATCAGAACGCGAACGGTGCGGCTATCCTGCACGCCTACGTCCAGCACACCTTCGGTGGTGCAGGCAGTATGCTGCTGGCGGCGCTCATCTTCCTGGCCTGCCTGGTCACCGCGGTTGGCCTGACCTGCGCCTGCGCAGAGTTCTTTGCGCAGTATCTGCCGCTCTCTTACCGTTCCCTGGTGTTTATCCTCGGTATCTTCTCCATGGCGGTGTCTAACCTCGGTCTGAGCCACCTGATTCAGGTCTCTATTCCGGTGCTGACGGCGATCTATCCGCCGTGCATCGTGCTGGTGGTGCTGAGCTTCACCCGTCCGTGGTGGCATAACTCCTCACGAATTATTGCGCCAGCCATGTTTATCAGCCTGATTTTTGGTATCCTTGACGGGATTAAAGCATCAGCGTTCGCAGAAATTCTGCCAGCCTGGACACAGCGTCTGCCGCTGTCCGAGCAGGGCCTGGCCTGGCTGATGCCTACCGTTGTTGCACTGGTTCTGGCGGTTATCTGGGACCGTGCTGCAGGGCGTCAGGTCACATCGAACGCTCATTAATCAACGGCAACAAACTGTTTAACCACGGGGCTTAAGGCCCCGTGGTTTTTTGTTTTTTTCGTGTTGAATGGCAAGATTTAAATGGAAAGCACTAACAAACTTAAACGTGGATTGAGCACGCGCCACATCCGCTTTATGGCGCTGGGCTCTGCTATCGGCACCGGTCTTTTTTATGGCTCGGCAGATGCCATCAAAATGGCCGGTCCAAGCGTGCTGCTGGCGTACATCATCGGCGGCGTGGCGGCGTATATCATCATGCGCGCCCTCGGCGAAATGTCGGTTCACAACCCGTCTGCCAGCTCCTTCTCCCGCTACGCGCAGGAAAACCTCGGCCCGCTGGCCGGGTTTATCACCGGCTGGACCTACTGCTTCGAAATCCTGATTGTGGCAATAGCCGACGTAACGGCGTTTGGCATCTACATGGGCGTCTGGTTCCCGGCGGTGCCGCACTGGATCTGGGTGCTGAGCGTGGTGTTGCTCATTTGCGCCGTCAATCTGATGAGCGTGAAGGTGTTCGGCGAGCTGGAGTTCTGGTTCTCCTTCTTCAAGGTCGCGACCATCATCATCATGATTGTGGCGGGTTTCGGGATCATCATCTGGGGGATTGGCAACGGCGGCCAGCCGACCGGCATCCATAACCTCTGGAGCAACGGCGGCTTCTTCAGCAACGGCTGGCTCGGGATGGTGATGTCGCTACAGATGGTCATGTTCGCCTACGGCGGCATCGAGATTATCGGCATCACCGCCGGGGAAGCGAAAGATCCGGAGAAATCCATTCCCCGCGCCATCAACTCGGTGCCGATGCGTATTCTGGTGTTCTACGTGGGTACGCTGTTCGTGATTATGTCCATCTACCCGTGGAACCAGGTGGGCACTAACGGTAGCCCGTTTGTCCTGACCTTCCAGCATATGGGCATTGCCTTTGCTGCCAGCATTCTCAACTTTGTGGTGCTGACCGCGTCGCTTTCGGCTATCAACAGTGACGTCTTTGGCGTGGGCCGCATGCTGCACGGCATGGCGGAGCAGGGCAGCGCGCCGAAAGTGTTCGCCAAAACTTCCCGCCGCGGCACGCCGTGGGTGACGGTGGTGGTGATGACCGTAGCGCTGCTGTTCTCGGTTTACCTGAACTACATCATGCCGGAGAACGTCTTCCTGGTGATTGCGTCCCTGGCGACCTTCGCGACCGTGTGGGTGTGGATCATGATCCTGCTGTCGCAGATTGCCTTCCGCCGCCGTCTGTCGCCGGATGAGGCGAAAGCGCTGAAGTTTAAGGTGCCGGGCGGGGTGGCGACGACCGTGGTCGGGCTGATCTTCCTGGTGTTTATCATTGGCCTGATTGGCTACCATCCGGATACCCGCATTTCCCTGTACGTGGGCTGTGCGTGGATCGTTCTGCTGCTGATCGGCTGGGTGTTGAAGTGCCGCCGTGACCGTCAACTGGCAGAAGCACAGTAATATTTTTATCCCCCCTCCCTCGCGGGAGAGGGGATTTTTGCCTCCTCCCCCGTCCTCCTCCCCCAATAAATCTCGTCATGGTGAGCTATCCTTAACCACCCTGTGGCAAGGTGACGTCAATTTCATCAGAGGGGATTCGTGATGTTAAACGCCTGGCACCTTCCGGTTGCCCCATTTGTTAAGCAAAACAAAGACAACCTTGTGATTACGCTCTGGCTGGCGGGGGAAAACCAGCCGGAACGCGTGACGCTCCGCGCCGAAATTGATAACGAAGAGACCGGGCTGAAAATGCACAAGCTGCGCAGCCAGCCGCAGCCGGGGATTACGGCTTGGCGGGCGAATATCGATTTGCGCACCGGGCAGCCGCGCCGTCGCTATAGCTTTAAGCTTTTGTGGAACAACCGTCAGCTGTGGTTTACCCCGCAGGGGTTTAGCCGTTTCCCACCGGCCCGGCTGGAGCAGTTCGCCGTCGATTACCCGGATAACGGCCCGCAGTGGGTTAACGATCAGGTCTTTTATCAGATTTTCCCGGACCGCTTTGCGCGCAGCGAAAAACGCACCGCCGGCCAGGACAAGGTCTATTACCATCATGCCGCGGGTCACGACATCATCCTGAAAAAATGGGATGAACCGGTGACGGCGCAGGCGGGCGGCTCGACGTTCTACGGCGGCGATCTCGACGGCATCAGCGAAAAGCTACCGTACCTGAAAAAACTCGGCGTGACGGCGCTGTACCTCAACCCGGTGTTTAAAGCCCCGAGCGTACACAAATACGATACCGAAGATTATCGCCACGTTGACGCGCAGTTTGGCGGTGACGAGGCGCTGCTGCGCCTGCGTAAGAACACCCAAAAAGAAGGCATGCGCCTCATTCTGGACGGTGTGTTCAACCACAGCGGCGATTCGCACGCGTGGTTTGACCGTCATAACCAGTCGATGGGCGGGGCATGTCATAACCCGGATTCGCCACAGCGCGACTGGTACAGCTTTAGCGAGGAGGGCCGCGCGCTGGACTGGCTGGGCTACCCGAGCCTGCCGAAGCTGGATTTCCAGTCGCCGTCACTGGTGAACGAGATTTACGGCGGGGAAGACAGCATCGTGCGTCACTGGCTGAAGGCGCCGTGGAATATGGACGGCTGGCGTCTGGATGTAGTGCATATGCTCGGTGAAGCGGGCGGGGCGCGAAATAACCTTCAGCACGTGGCCGGGATCGCGCGTTCGGCGAAAGCGGCCCAGCCGGAGGCGTTTGTCTTTGGCGAACACTTTGGCGACGCGCGCCAGTGGCTGCAAAACGATGCCGAAGATGCGGCGATGAACTATCGCGGCTTTACCTTCCCGCTGTGGGGATTCCTGGCTAACACCGATATCTCCTACGATCCGAACCATATCGACGCCGAAACCTGTGCCGCGTGGATGGATAACTATCGCGCTGGCCTGTCGCATCAGCAGCAGCTGCGGATGTTTAACCAGCTCGATAGCCACGACACCGCGCGCTTTAAATCCCTGCTCGGCAAGGATGTGGCGCGTCTGCCGCTGGCGGTCACCTGGCTCTTCACCTGGCCGGGCGTACCGTGCATTTACTACGGAGACGAAGTGGGGCTGGACGGCAACAACGATCCGTTCTGCCGCAAAACCTTCCCGTGGGCACCAGAGAAGCAGGACAAAGTGCTGTTCAGCCTGTATCAGCGGCTGGCGAAGCTGCGCAAACAGAGTCTCGCCCTGCGCTACGGCGGCTGTCAGGTGGCGTACGCCCATGATAATGTGGTGGTCTTTGTCCGCGTCTATAATCAGCAGCGCGTGCTGGTGGCGATTAACCGGGGCGAGGCCTGCGAAGTGGTGCTGGATGATTCGCCGCTGCTTAAGGTGGCGACGTGGACGAACAAAGAGGGCAAGGCGACGATACAGGATGGCGTGCTGGCGCTGCCTGCGGTATCCGCGACGGTCTGGCTCGGTAGCTAATGCGCTAAAGTTTCCCCTTTTAAGATGGCGCAAATGCAACGATTTGTGTCAATCTTAACGGATCGTTTACGGTGAAGGTGGAAACATGGACGAGCTTTACATCCTTGGCTGTTTATTCCTGGTTTTTGCGCTGCTGGTTGCCCCCGTGCTTGCGGTTATCGGGTTTAATCGAAGCACGGCGGCGCAGCAGGAGATCGCCCGGCTACGCCAGCGCATTGAGGTGCTTGAGCAGCGCGGCGCAGCTCAGGTAGCGCCGGAGACAGAACAGGTGCAAGCGGTCACTCCGGCTGTCGTGACCGCACCGGTGGCTGAGGACGCGCCCGCGCCTGTCGATCCCTGGCGTCCCGACATTCCTACAGCCGAGGCAAAACCCGCTCCGGCCCCTGCGCCTGCGGCTAAACAGCCTTCTGCCTTTGGTGGCATTGTGACGTCGCTGACGCGCTGGTTTATGCAAGGTAATCCCCTGGCGAAGCTTGGCATTCTGCTGCTCTTCCTCGGCCTCTCTTTCCTGCTGCGCTATACCGTTGAACACTCCCTGTTCCCGCTTGAGCTACGCCTGGTGGCGACGGCGCTGTTTGCCATCGTGCTGCTGGCGGTTGGGTGGCGGCTGCGGCACAAGCAGCCGATCTACGCGCTTATCTTACAGGGCGGGGCGACGGGCATTCTCTACCTGACGGTCTTCGGCGCCTTCCGGCTCTGGCAGATGCTGCCGATGACGCTGGCCTTTGCGCTACTGGTGGTGATTTGCGCCGCGAGCGTTGGGCTGGCCGTGCTGCAGAAAGCGCTGAGCCTTGCCATGCTGGCGAGCCTCGGCGGGTATCTTGCGCCGCTGCTGCTATCTACCGGGGGCGGCAACTTTGTGGCGCTGTTTTCCTTCTATCTCCTGCTTTCCATCGGCATTCTCGCCATCAGCATCTGGCAGCACTGGCGCGAGCTCAACCTGCTCGGGCTGCTGTTTACCTTTGGCGTGGGCGGCCTGTGGGGGCTAAGTGAGTACCAGCCTGAAGACTATTGGATCTGCCAGCTGTTCCTGATTGCCAATACGCTGATATTCGGCGTGCTGAGCGTGGCGCTGTCGCTGCGGGCGCAGGAGAAAGGAAAGCAGATTATTGACGGCGTGCTGCTGTTTGCCCCGCCGCTGATAGGCTTTGGGATGCAGTACGGTATGACCCGGCACTGGGAATATGGTCCGGCCCTGAGCGCTTTGGGATACGGCGCATTTTATCTTGCCCTCGCTTTCCTTGCCCTGCGCCGCTATCCGTCCATCGGGCGACCTCTGGTGATGGCGGCGCTGGCGATCGGCGGCGGGTTTGCCACGCTTGCGATTCCGCTCGCGCTCTCCGCGCGGTGGACGGCGATGGCCTGGGCGCTGGAGGGGCTGGGCATCCTCTGGCTGGGCGTGCAGCAGCACCAGCGGCGCATGAGCTATAGCGGGACGGCGCTGCTGGTGCTGGCGCTCGGCAGCGCGCTGTGGGCGCAGATGAACGGCGTTACGCCGCTGAGCCTGCTGCTTATCTTCGCCATCCTCAGCCTTTGCTGGCTGGCTGCGGCCTGGCTGTGGCGGAACCTCTTTCTGCCGGTTAGCTGGGCGCTGCTGGCAGGCGGGCTGCTGTTCTGGCTCGTGGCGCTATTTGGCGCGTCGCGGCTGGTGTTGAAGCAGGAATTGCCTGTTCTGGCAGGCGTGCTGGCGCTGACGGCGGCGTCGGTCTGGGGCTGGCGTCAGACTGCCGCTCGTCTGGCGTGGCGGGAGCTGGATGCCAGCAAATGGCTGCTGTGGCCGCTGATGCTGGTGATGGTGGGCTATCAGCTCTCGCACCAGCAGATGTTTGCCGCCGGCTGGTCAAATCTGGCCTGGGGTATTGCGCTTCCCGCCGCGCTGATGCTGCTGCGGCGCGACGGCGCCCGTTTAGCGCCGCGCATCTCTATGGGGCTGCATCTGGCGCTGTTCTGGATGATATTACTGGCGCTGGCGGCGGAGCTTTACTGGTTTGCCCGGTCGCTGCCGTGGGGCATGGCGGCCTGGGGCAGCGGGCTGGCGATGGCCGCAGGCGGCGGGGTGATTATGGCGCTCTCTGCGGCGGTGCGCCGTCGCGGGTGGCCGTTCCGGGAGTGGCCCGCGCTCTACGCGTGCATAGCACCGATCCCCGTGCTCGTGGCGCTGCTGGTATTGCTGGTGGTGACCAATTTCCAGGACGGCGTGGTTTATCGTCAGACCTGGCTGCCGCTGGTGAACCCGCTTGAAGAAGGCGCGGCGTTTGCGCTGCTGGGGCTGGTGGTCTTTTACCGGGCGGTGGATCGCTACTACCCGACGCAGCTCTTGCAGGCCCGTCCGTGGCCTGCCGTCGCGATTATGGCGTTTGGCTTCTGGTGGCTTAACGGTGCGCTGATGCGCGCTCTGGCCTGGTACGGCGACGTGGCCTGGAATATGGCGTCGCTGTGGGATTCGCGGCTGATCCAGACCACGTTTGCCCTGTTCTGGATGCTGAGCGCGCTGGTGATCATGGTCCACGCCACCCGTAGGGCTTCCCGTCAGGAGTGGCTTGGCGGTGCCGCGCTGCTGGGCGTGGTGATGGTTAAACTGATGCTGGTGGACAGCGCGGGTGGAGGCGGTCTGTCGCGTGCGGTGGCGTTTATCGGCGTGGCAATACTGGTGCTGATCGTGGGGTATTTCTCGCCGCTACCGCCCAAAACAGGAGATGAAAAATGAAATGGATGAAAGCGGTAGCTTGTACCGCTCTGCTGGCGCTTGCAGGCCCGGCGTTCTGCGACGAGGTACAAACGGAATCGCCCCGGGACTATGCCTTTGGCCGCTCGCTGGATACGTCTGCCCCTTCCCAGTGGTATCGGGTGACGCTGCCGCTCGCCGTCTATACGCAGAGCACGTCGCCGGATCTGCATGACGTTCGCGTCTTTAACCAGTCGGGCGAGCCGGTTCCCTTCAGCCTGGTCACCGCGACGCGTCCGCAGGTGGCAGCGCAATCCACGGCGCTGCGCCTCTTTCCTCTGGACGCCTCACCGCTTGCGCCTGCGCGTGGGGATGAGGGCAGCGATAAGATCCTGCTCCGTTCCGGAAACGGCGTAGAGATTGTGCTGGAGGGGCAAAAAGCCGCCGCAGCCGGGCAGCATTATCTGCTGACCCTGCCGGAGCAGGCTACGGGTGAGATTGCCCTGTCCCAGCTGCAGCTGCTCTGGAATACCCCTCAGGCGCCGTGGCAGGGAACGGCGTCGGTCTACTACAGCGAGGATCTTAAGCGCTGGTATACCCTGCGCGAGGATATGCCGCTGCTGGACGTGATGAGCGGGCAGGATCGTCTTAAGCTCGATCGGATCGATACCGATATCGTTTTGTCTCCCGATACGAATCGCTATCTCCTGGTTGTGCTGAATGCTCAGAGCCAGGGGGTGACCTTAACCGGCGTTAACGCGATTAGCGCTCCTGCGCGGGCGACGCCGGACGCGATCGATCTTGAGGGGGTAGGGGAGCAGCTATCGACAAGCGAAGCGCAGTGGCACTGGGCGCGGCCGCAGCCGCTGAGAGCTATCAGCATTTTACTGAATGGCGACGGCGTCCTTCCCGTGGAGATAGCGTGGCGGAGTACGGAAAAAGACACATGGCACCCCCTGAAAAAAGAGGTGCTTTACCGTCTGGAGGGCAAAACGTCTCCACCGGTTTCGCTTAGCGGAGGCCTGGTGCAGGCGGTGAAAATCACGACGCTGAATGCGCGCCTGCCGGAATACCTGCCGGGCGTCACCGGGCATCGTGACCGCTATGATCTGGTGTTCAACGCGCAGGGAAAAGCGCCATACATGCTTGCCTGGGGTAATGGCGCTGCAAAGCCTGCCAGCGTGGAGCCTGACATGCTGATCCCAGCCGATCTGCGCAAAACCTATGATATGGAGCACCTGCCGCAGGCCGACATTCTGGATGATGTCCCGTTAGGCGGCGAGGGGCGTCTGACCGCTACCTCTGCGTCCGAGCGGGAGAGCCGGATGAACGCGCTGCTGGTGTGGGGCGTGCTAATTGCGGGCGTAATTCTGCTGGCGGGAATGGCCTGGCGCATCTGGCGAGAGACGCGGCGTAAAGCATAAAAAAAGGCCCGCATAAGCGGGCCTTCTTCGTAAACCGTGCCGATTACAGGCTGGATACGTTCTCAGACAGGTATTTAGCAACGCCGTCCGGGGAAGCAGCCATACCTTCTTTACCTTTTTCCCACTGAGCCGGGCACACTTCGCCGTGCTCTTCGTGGAACTGCAGCGCGTCAACCATGCGCAGCATTTCGTCGATGTTACGACCCAGCGGCAGATCGTTCACAACCTGGTGACGAACGATGCCGTTTGCGTCGATCAGGAAGGAACCGCGCAGCGCAACGCCAGCGTCCGGATGTTCGATACCGTAAGCCTGCTGGATTTCGCGTTTGATGTCCGCAACCATTGCGTATTTCACCGCACCGATGCCGCCGTTTTCGACAGGGGTGTTACGCCATGCGTTGTGTACAAATTCAGAGTCGAAGGAGACGCCAACCACTTCCACGCCACGCTTCTGGAATTCTTCATAACGTTTGTCGAACGCGATCAGCTCAGACGGGCAAACGAAAGTGAAGTCCATTGGCCAGAAGAACAGAACGGTCGCTTTACCGTTGGTGTGCTGTTTGAAGTTGAAGTTTTCAACGATTTCACCGTTGCCCAGAACTGCTGCAGCTGTAAAATCCGGAGCCGGACGAGTTACCAGAACCATATGATTCTCCTGTAGATACTAAGGTTATTTGGAACGCAACGCGAGCCAGTATAGAGAGTGTTCGTGGATAAGACAAAGAGGTGGTGACAATCGTTCCGCCAGCTTTTACCTATCAATGATCGTGCTGTCAGAGCTGCTTGTTTTTCGCCTGCGCCATCATGCGCGGATAGAACTGCCAGAATTGGCTCTCCAGCGCATCGTAATGCTCATCCAGGTCGTACCAGGAGTCGCGCAGCGCATCCAGCCGCGGGCGACGGCTCGCCATGCCATTCAAGACATTCTGGATAAAGTCCATCTCGCGATAGCGCTCCAGCCAGCGTTCCGACCACAGGTAGTTATTCAGATTCACAAAACGCGGCGGCGAATCGGGCAAAATGATCGACACCTGCTGGTGGGCGTAGCGCACAAACGCCGGCAACGGCATCTCCGGCGAGAGCTGTTCCCAGTGGCGAGACAGGAAATGGTCCCACATCACGTCGAGCGTGATCGGCGCAACGCGGCGCGTTTCAGGGCGAAACCACGCTTTCGCTTCCGTCACCTCGGGCAGATTATCAGTGATGACATCAATGCGGCGGTGCATAAAAATCCCGTCGACAACCTCGGGAGAATACGCTTCAGCGGGGTTGCCGCGCACGAAATCGGCCAGCAAATTGCCGGAAAGGGAGCTGTCAGCGAGGTGTGCGAGATGCAGGTGAGCGAGAAAATTCATGCGTTTTATTTGTCCAGTGGCGGCTAGTTGTTGCAGCAAAAGGGTGTGAGCACTAGACTATGCCGCCTGTTTTTAAGTCACGAGTATACGTCATGCGCGTCGCCGATTTCTCCTTTGAACTACCTGAATCCCTGATTGCTCACTATCCCATGCCTGAGCGCAGCAGCTGTCGCTTACTGTCACTGGATGGGCCAACGGGCGAGCTGACGCACGGTACTTTCACCGATTTGCTCGACAAGCTCAACCCTGGCGATCTGCTGGTCTTTAACAATACCCGCGTGATCCCGGCGCGCCTGTTTGGCCGTAAGGCCAGCGGCGGCAAGATTGAAGTGCTGGTCGAACGTATGCTCGATGATAAACGTATTCTGGCACATATTCGCGCTTCCAAAGCGCCGAAGCCGGGCGCGGAGCTGCTGCTGGGTGATGACGAAAGCATCAAGGCGACCATGACCGCGCGCCACGACGCGCTGTTCGAGGTGGCGTTCGACGACGAGCGCACGGTGCTCGATATCCTGAACGCCATCGGCCATATGCCGCTGCCGCCGTACATTGAGCGCCCGGACGAAGAGGCCGACCGCGAGCTGTACCAGACCGTCTACAGCCAGAAGCCTGGCGCGGTCGCGGCGCCAACCGCAGGTCTGCACTTTGATGAACCGCTGCTGGAAAAGCTGCGCGCGAAGGGCGTTGAGATGGCGTTTGTGACGCTGCACGTCGGCGCGGGCACCTTCCAGCCGGTGCGGGTGGACAGCATTGAAGACCACATCATGCACTCCGAGTATGCCGAAGTGCCGCAGGATGTGGTGGACGCGGTGCTGGCGGCGAAAGCGCGCGGTAGCCGCGTCGTGGCCGTCGGTACGACGTCCGTGCGTTCACTGGAGAGCGCCGCGCAGGCAGCTAAAAACGGTCTTATCGAGCCGTTCTTTGGCGATACGCAGATCTTCATCTACCCGGGCTATCAGTACAAAGTGATTGACGCGCTGGTGACCAACTTCCATCTGCCTGAATCGACGCTGATTATGCTGGTCTCTGCGTTTGCGGGTTATCAGCATACGATGAATGCGTACAAGTCTGCGGTAGAACAAAAATATCGCTTTTTTAGCTACGGGGACGCGATGTTTATCACGTACAATCCGCTGGCTTTGAATGAGCGTGTCGGGGAATAAGTCCGTGGCACCGTATGACAACGTTGGACTGTTTTTCTGACGTCGGAGAAAAAATGAAATTTGAACTCGATACCACCGATGGCCGCGCGCGTCGCGGTCGCCTGGTGTTTGATCGCGGCGTGGTGGAAACCCCCGCGTTTATGCCTGTGGGCACGTACGGCACCGTAAAAGGGATGACGCCGGAAGAAGTTGAAGCCACGGGCGCACAGATTATCCTCGGCAATACCTTCCACCTGTGGCTGCGTCCAGGTCAGGAGATCATGAAGCTCCACGGCGATCTGCACGATTTTATGCAGTGGAAAGGCCCGATCCTGACCGACTCCGGCGGCTTCCAGGTCTTCAGCCTGGGCGATATCCGCAAGATCACCGAGCAGGGCGTACACTTCCGTAACCCGATCAACGGCGATCCGATTTTCCTCGATCCCGAAAAGTCGATGGAGATTCAGTACGATCTCGGCTCCGACATCGTGATGATCTTCGACGAATGTACGCCGTACCCGGCAGACTGGGACTACGCGAAACGCTCTATGGAGATGTCTCTGCGCTGGGCGAAGCGCAGCCGCGACCGTTTTGACTCCCTGCAGAACAAAAATGCGCTGTTCGGCATCATTCAGGGCAGCGTTTACGAAGATTTACGCGATATCTCTGTTAAAGGTCTGGTAGAGATAGGTTTTGATGGCTACGCTGTCGGCGGTTTGGCTGTGGGTGAGCCGAAGGAAGACATGCACCGCATTCTGGAGCACGTCTGCCCGCAAATCCCGGCGGATAAACCACGATACCTGATGGGTGTGGGTAAACCCGAAGATCTGGTGGAAGGCGTACGTCGCGGCATTGATATGTTCGACTGCGTGATGCCAACCCGCAACGCGCGTAACGGTCATCTGTTCGTTACCGATGGCGTGGTGAAAATCCGTAACGCGAAGCATAAGAGTGACACCAGCCCGCTCGATTCCGAGTGCGATTGCTATACCTGTCGCAATTATTCTCGCGCGTATCTGCATCATCTCGATCGTTGTAATGAGATTTTGGGCGCGCGTCTCAATACGATTCATAATCTTCGCTACTATCAGCGCTTAATGTCTGGTTTACGCAAGGCTATCGAAGAGGGTAAATTAGAGAGCTTCGTGACCGATTTTTACCAACGTCAGGGGCGGGATGTTCCACCGTTGAACGTTGATTAATATTAATAATGAGGGAATTTGAATGAGCTTTTTTATTTCTGATGCGGTAGCGGCAACAGGTGCTCCGGCGCAGGGCAGCCCGATGTCTCTGATCCTGATGCTGGTTGTGTTCGGTCTGATCTTCTACTTCATGATCCTGCGCCCACAGCAGAAGCGTACCAAAGAGCACAAAAAGCTGATGGACTCCATCGCGAAAGGCGATGAAGTGCTGACCAACGGTGGTCTGGTCGGTCGCGTAACCAAAGTGGCTGAAAGCGGCTACATTGCTATCGCCCTGAACGACACCACTGAAGTGGTTATCAAACGTGACTTCGTAGCTGCCGTTCTGCCGAAAGGCACCATGAAGGCGCTGTAATCCCAACTTTTCCCAAAGGGAACTGCCGTGTTAAACCGTTATCCTTTGTGGAAGTACATCATGCTGGTCGTCGTGATTATCGTCGGCCTGCTGTACGCGCTTCCCAACCTGTATGGTGAGGATCCGGCCGTTCAAATCACTGGCGCGCGCGGTGTCGCCGCCAGTGAGCAAACGCTGATCCAGGTCCAGAAAACGTTACAAGAAGAAAAAATTACCGCTAAGTCTGTGGCTCTGGAAGAGGGTGCAATTCTTGCTCGCTTCGACACCACCGACACGCAGCTCCGCGCTCGCGAAGCGCTGATGGGCGTGCTGGGTGACAAATATGTCGTGGCGCTTAACCTTGCTCCTGCAACCCCTCGCTGGCTGGCTGCGCTGAACGCAGAGCCAATGAAGCTGGGTCTTGACCTGCGTGGCGGCGTTCACTTCCTGATGGAAGTGGATATGGATACCGCGCTCGGCAAGCTGCAGGAACAGAATATCGACAGCCTGCGCAGCGATCTGCGCGACAAAGGCATCCCATACACTACCGTGCGTAAAGAAGATAACTACGGCATGAGCATCACGTTCCGCGACAGCGCGGCGCGCGATCAGGCTGTAGATTACCTGACCCAACGTCACCGTGACCTGGTGATCTCCTCGCAGGGCAGCAACCAGCTGCGTGCGGTGATGACCGATGCGCGTCTGAAAGAAGCGCGTGAATATGCCGTTCAGCAGAACATCAACATTCTGCGTAACCGTGTAAACCAGCTGGGCGTGGCTGAGCCGCTGGTACAGCGTCAGGGTGCTGACCGTATCGTGGTTGAACTGCCGGGTATCCAGGATACCGCGCGTGCGAAAGAGATCCTCGGTGCGACCGCGACGCTGGAATTCCGTCTGGTGAACTCCAATGTCGATCAGTCTGCCGCGGCGTCTGGCCGTATTCCGGGTGACTCCGAAGTGAAACAGACCCGCGAAGGTCAGCCGGTTGTGCTGTACAAGCGCGTGATCCTGACCGGTGACCACATCACTGACTCCACTTCAAGCCAGGATGAGTACAACCAGCCGCAGGTTAACATCTCGCTGGATAGCGCGGGTGGTAACATCATGTCTAACTTCACCAAGGACAACATCGGCAAACCGATGGCGACCCTGTTCGTGGAGTACAAAGACAGCGGTAAGAAAGATGCAAATGGTCGTGCGGTGCTGGTGAAAGAGGAAGAGGTGATTAACATCGCCAACATCCAGTCTCGTCTGGGTAACAGCTTCCGTATTACCGGTATTAACAACCCGAACGAAGCGCGTCAGCTCTCGCTGCTGCTGCGTGCCGGTGCGCTGATTGCGCCAATTCAGATTGTTGAAGAACGTACCATTGGTCCAACTCTGGGTATGCAAAACATCCAGCAGGGTCTGGAAGCGTGTCTGGCCGGTCTGGCGGTCTCTATCCTCTTCATGATCTTCTTCTATAAGAAGTTCGGTCTGATTGCGACCTCCGCGCTGATCGCAAACCTGGTGCTGATCATCGGCATTATGTCCCTGCTGCCGGGGGCGACGCTGACCATGCCGGGGATTGCGGGTATCGTTCTGACCCTTGCGGTGGCGGTCGACGCCAACGTACTGATTAACGAACGTATCAAAGAAGAGTTGAGCAACGGTCGCTCTGTCCAGCAGGCGATTGACGAAGGTTATAAAGGCGCGTTCAGCTCTATCTTCGATGCGAACGTAACAACACTGATTAAGGTTCTTATCCTGTATGCAGTGGGTACTGGCGCGATCAAAGGCTTTGCGATTACCACCGGTATCGGTGTCGCAACGTCAATGTTTACCGCTATTGTCGGCACCCGTGCCATCGTGAACCTGCTGTACGGCGGCAAGCGCGTCAAAAAGCTGTCTATCTGAGGAGTGCGTTGTGGCACAGGAATATACTGTTGAACAATTGAACCATGGCCGTAAAGTCTGGGACTTTATGCGCTGGGACTACTGGGCTTTCGGCATTTCAGGTTTACTGCTGATTCTGTCCATCATCGTTATGGGCGTGAAAGGCTTTAACTGGGGGCTGGATTTCACCGGTGGTACGGTCATCGAGATCTCCCTGGAAAAACCGGTCGATATGGACCAGATGCGCCTGTCTCTGCAGAAAGCGGGCTTTGAAGAGCCGCTGCTGCAGAACTTCGGCAGCAGCCGCGACATCATGGTGCGTATGCCGCCGGTGCACGATGCCAACGGCAGCCAGGAGCTGGGCAGCAAGGTCGTACAGGTCATTAACGAAACCACCAGCCAGAGCGCGGCGGTCAAGCGTATTGAGTTCGTCGGCCCGAGCGTGGGTGCGGACCTGGCGCAAACCGGCGCCATGGCGCTGCTGGTGGCGCTGATCTCCATCCTGGTGTACGTCGGTTTCCGCTTCGAGTGGCGACTGGCGGCCGGTGTGGTTATCGCCCTGGCGCACGACGTGGTGATCACCATGGGCATACTGTCTCTGTTCCACATTGAGATTGACCTGACCATCGTGGCATCCCTGATGTCCGTAATCGGTTACTCACTGAACGACAGTATCGTGGTATCTGACCGTATCCGTGAAAACTTCCGTAAGATCCGTCGCGGCACGCCGTACGAAATCTTTAACGTGTCGTTGACCCAGACGCTGCATCGTACCTTGATCACCTCCGGTACTACCCTGATGGTGATCCTGATGCTGTTCCTCTTCGGTGGCCCGGTGCTGGAAGGCTTCTCGCTGACCATGCTGATCGGTGTCTCCATCGGTACGGCGTCGTCTATCTACGTGGCGTCCGCTCTGGCACTGAAACTTGGCATGAAGCGCGAGCACCTGCTCCAGCAGAAGGTCGAGAAAGAAGGGGCGGATCAGCCGTCCATTCTGCCGTAAGGCGACGTTTAGCGCGTTATCGGAATCCCGGTCTGTTGACCGGGATTTTTTTTATCTGCTCCTGACAAACACTCCTGACAGTATGCTGTCAGGAGCCCTGCCGTAGACTCCTTCTGAACCCAAACAACAGGCAGGAGGATGTATGAAAAGCGTAATTAACTGGTTTGAAATTCCGGTTTCGGATATGGATCGCGCCATCAAATTTTATGAGCCGGTGATGCAACTCGCGCTGCGTCGCGAGAAAATGGACATTGCCGAGCTGGCGGTTTTCCCGCATGAGGATCCCGCAACCGGAGGAGCGCTGGCAAAATTTGACGGCGTTACGCCCTCTTTGCAGGGCGCTATTATTTACCTGCATACTGACAATCTGGCGGCCACGCTCGATCGCATTGCCTCTGCGGGCGGCGAGTGCGTGTTTGGCCCGCTGGAACTGCCGCATGATATCGGCACTATCGCACTGTTTACCGACAGCGAGGGTAACCGCGTCGGCCTTCATCAACCTGCCTGAGAGCGAATGACGTTATGACCCGACGCGCTGACCGTTTGTTTCAGATTGTGCAGATCCTGCGGGGCAGGCGTCTGACAACGGCAGCGCATCTGGCGGACCGGCTTGGCGTGTCCGAGCGCACGGTCTACCGCGATATCCGCGACCTGTCGCTTTCCGGCGTGCCGGTGGAAGGCGAGGCGGGAAGCGGATATCGGCTGATGTCGGGTTTTGACCTGCCGCCGCTGATGCTGACAAATAAGGAATCCGAAGCGCTGATGGTCGCGATTCGCCTGCTCAAAACCTGGGGAGGTGAATCGCTGTCGCGCGAGCTGGAGTCGGCCCAGGAGAAGGTGCTGGCTATTCTGCCCGAGGAGAGCCGCAGAAAGGCGGAGCAGACGCGGATCTACGCCCCGGATTTTTGCATGCAAAGCCACTCCCGCAGCGATTTTGACATGATTCACCAGGCGATTTCCGCTCAGCGCGTATTGGCGCTGCATTATCGTGATGAAGCCGGGCTACTCTCAAAACGTGAGGTACAGCCGCTGGGGTTGTTCTTCTGGGGAGAGCGCTGGCTGCTGGCGGCATGGTGTGAACGGCGCGATGACTACCGCTGTTTCCGGCTCGACCGGTGTCTCAATGTTGTAATGACGGAGAGGCGGTTCAGTGAGAGTGCGGACAGGTCTTTGGCGGATTTTTTGCGCAAGGTGAAGCAGTAAAAAGCCGGGTGGCGAGGTAAAAGCAAAACGGCAACGATGTTGCCGTTTTTTGTGTTTGCGCCCTCTCCCGTGGGTGTACAGTGGGAGAGGGAAGGGGTGAGGGCACCAGCCCGCACAATCCCGCACTGATTAGAAGTTGTAACCCACGACCAGGTAACCACCCCAGCCGGTAGAACGGACGCTGAAATCGCCGTTACCGAAGTTCAGGCTCGCGTCGTCGTTCCACTGACCACCGTTATGCCAGTAACGCGCAACAACAGAGTAGTGCCAGTGATCGTAGTTCAGCGCCAGGATGTGGCTGGAAGCGATGGAGTCGTTGGTGCGCGCTTTTCTGCCGTTCAGGTCGCGGAAATCGTTGTCGCCCAGGTCTGAGCCCCAGTCAAAGTTGGTGAAACCGATGTAGCTCAGGTTGCCGCCCCACAGCTGGGTGATTGGCACAAAGTATTTCACTTTGAAACGGTAGCCGTCCCACTCGTTTTCGTTCGCGGCACCGTAGTTCTGCCACTGGTACTTCGCGTACACGTTCATGGACAGGCTCATTGGCAGACCGGTATCGATGTCCGTACCCAGACCCATATACCAGGTGCTCTGACGACCGGACTTATTGCGGCCCATGTCGTAGATGTAGTTGTTCGCGAAGTACCACTCTTTGAACGGACCAAACGCCAGGCTGGTACCGGTCAGTTTGTCGATGGAGAAGCGCGGTTCAATCTCCATGAACAGTGGGGAACCGTGGTTCCAGATACCTTTCGCATCGGTGTTACCACCGAAGAACACAGGCGCATCCATATAGCCGTAGAAATCAAACCAGTCTTTCTTGGCGAATGCTTCATATTCCAGGTAGGTATCGTTGCGGATCTGCGGTCCGAAACGGGTGTGGTAGCTGCCTACCACGTTAACGCTCTGGTGCCACCAGTCGGAGAGGTATTGTGGTTTCTCGTTTTCCGCTGCGTTAACAGTGAAAGAGGAGGACAGTGCCAGAACTGCACCGGCTGCGAGTAATGTTTTTTTCATAATCATGCCACTGATTGAAATTCCCTTCCGGGAGTGAAAAATGCGCGAATTGCGTTTCTAAATATTTCGTGTTTCTGCGGTGCCTATTATAGGAATCCCTGCTCACAAAAATATGTGTTGTTTCACATATCTCTCACACGCGTAATCGATTGCGTTCACGTTTGCGTACTTTAAACGGCCGGGATTGTAGCGGCAATCATTTCTGTTGCCAATCCATACGAAATGTAAATGTTAGCGGAGTGACATTTCACTCCGCTCAAAAGGAAGGGATTACTGCGCGGCGGGTTGGATATCGTGAATGCGGATAAAGCCTAACTGCTCAGGCGTAAGTCCGCTTAGCTGAAGTGGAATATCCACATCGCTGGGCGCTAACACGCTGGCCGGAGCGGTGAACAGCTGGTTCTTCACGTTTACCTCCTGGTAGCTCTCCGTGGTGCCCTGGATCTGGCCCCACTCTACGGTGCCGCTGAAGGCGGGCAGCGGATCGTTGGACTCACCGTAAATACGTAATGTTGCGCGCGTACCATCCGCATTCGCCGCCACATTCACCAGAGACATCTTCAGCGTGCCAATCTGGCTGTTAAGCAGGGCAGGCGTATTCGCTCCTGGCAGCAGATATACCCCGCTGGTGGATTTAGCGTTCAGCGCGTTTTGCTGGGTGATCTTCACCGTTTCTTTGTTCAGTTTGTCCATCGCCGTGTTGAGCGTATTCACGCTTTGGTTCATCTGGCGGACTTCGGTTTGCTGTGCACAGGCACTAAGGGTGAAGAGGCTCCCCACCAGTAAAATTTTCAGGTAACGTCTTGTCATAGCGTTTATTTCCTTGAAATAACGGATCCCCATAATGGTAGCCAGCAACGTACCGCCAGACATAGATCCTTTGTCTCAAAAAGCTCTTCCTTTGTTGTCGGGCCAGATCAGGGTAAAATGAAAATCAGTTAACCAGATAACAGGGATACCGTATGCATTGCCCATTCTGCTCCGCTGTGGATACCAAAGTCATCGACTCTCGCCTTGTGGGCGAAGGGTCTTCTGTGCGCCGTCGTCGGCAGTGTCTGGTGTGCAACGAGCGTTTCACGACCTTTGAGGTTGCAGAGCTGGTAATGCCGCGCGTGGTAAAAAGTAACGACGTGCGCGAGCCGTTTAACGAAGAGAAACTGCGCAGCGGAATGCTGAAGGCCCTCGAAAAACGGCCCGTCAGCGCGGATGATGTCGAAATGGCGTTAAACCACATTAAATCTTACCTGCGTGGCCTGGGCGAGCGTGAAGTGCCGAGCAAAATGATCGGCAACCTGGTGATGGAGCAGCTGAAAAAGCTCGATAAGGTCGCCTATATCCGCTTCGCCTCTGTCTACCGCAGTTTCGAAGATATCAAAGAGTTTGGCGAAGAGATCGCCCGCTTACAGGATTAAGCCCATGCAGGATGAGAAGTACATGGCGCGAGCCATGAAGCTGGCGCAGCGCGGTCGTTTTACCACCCATCCTAACCCCAACGTCGGGTGCGTTATCGTGAAAGATGGCGAGATCGTGGGGGAAGGGTTTCACTATCGCGCAGGCGAGCCGCATGCTGAAGTGCATGCCCTGCGTATGGCGGGGGAGAAAGCGCGAGGCGCGACGGCCTACGTGACGCTGGAGCCCTGCAGCCACCACGGGCGCACGCCGCCGTGCTGTGAAGCGCTGATTGCGGCAGGGGTTTCGCGCGTGGTCGCCGCTATGCAGGATCCTAACCCGCAGGTGGCGGGCCGCGGACTGTATCGTCTGCAACAGGAAGGGATCAACGTCAGCCACGGCCTGATGATGCAAGATGCGGAAGCCATCAACAAAGGCTTCCTGAAGCGCATGCGCACCGGCTTCCCCTTTATTCAGCTCAAGCTGGGCGCCTCGCTGGACGGCCGTACGGCAATGGCGAACGGTGAAAGCCAGTGGATCACCTCGCCGCAGGCAAGGCGCGATGTGCAACGTCTGCGTGCGCAAAGCCATGCTATCCTCACCAGCAGTGAAACCGTTCTGGCTGACGATCCGGCCATGACCGTGCGCTGGGATGAGCTGAATGCCGATACCCAGGCGCTTTATCCGCAGGAGAACCTGCGCCAGCCGCTGCGTATTATTATTGATAGCCAGAACCGCGTGACCCCGGCGCACCGCATCGTGCAGCAGCCGGGTGAAACCTGGATTGCGCGCACCAAAGAAGATACGCGCGAATGGCCGGAAGGCGTGCGCAGCATTATGGTGCCGGAGCATAACGGACATCTGGATCTCGTGGTGCTGATGATGTTGCTCGGCAAGCAGCAGGTGAACAGTATCTGGGTCGAAGCCGGTCCGACGCTCGCCGGCGCGCTGCTCCAGGCGGGGCTGGTGGATGAACTGCTCGTCTACGTTGCGCCTAAACTGTTAGGTCACGACGCGCGCGGCCTGTTTGTGCTGCCTGGCCTTGAAAAACTGGCCGATGCACCGCAACTCACATTCAGCGAGATTCGTCCGGTGGGTCCGGATGTCTGCCTCCATTTAACGACAGCGTAATTGCTCCCGAAATAGGGAAGCAGTGCGCAAAGTATTATGATAAAATCCGCCCCCCTGCGGGGCCAAATGAACCCGTAAAGGAAGAGTATGAACATTATTGAAGCTGCTGTAGCTACCCCGGACGCTCGCGTCGCCATCACCATTGCGCGTTTCAACAACTTCATCAACGATAGCCTGCTGGAAGGTGCGATTGACGCCCTGAAACGTATCGGCCAGGTTAAAGATGACAACATTACCGTTGTTTGGGTTCCAGGCGCTTATGAACTGCCACTGGCGGCGGGCGCGCTGGCGAAAACCGGTAAATACGACGCGGTGATTGCGCTGGGTACCGTTATTCGTGGCGGCACTGCGCACTTCGAATACGTTGCGGGCGGTGCAAGCAACGGTCTGGCACACGTTGCGCAGGATGCTGAAATTCCTGTCGCGTTCGGCGTGCTGACCACCGAAAGTATTGAACAAGCCATCGAACGTGCTGGCACCAAAGCCGGTAACAAAGGTGCAGAAGCTGCACTGACCGCGCTTGAAATGATCAATGTATTGAAAGCCATTAAGGCCTGATTTTTTTGTAAGGGGAATTCCGTGAAACCTGCTGCTCGTCGCCGCGCCCGTGAATGTGCCGTTCAGGCGCTTTACTCCTGGCAGTTGTCCCAGAACGACATCGCTGATGTTGAATACCAGTTCCTGTCAGAACAGGACGTGAAAGACGTTGACGTTCTGTACTTCCGTGAACTGCTGTCGGGAGTGGCGACTAATAGCGCGTATCTCGATGGCCTGATGAAGCCATACCTGTCCCGTCTGCTCGAAGAGCTGGGCCAGGTGGAAAAAGCAGTGTTGCGTATCGCGCTGTTTGAGCTGTCTAAACGTGATGATGTGCCGTACAAAGTGGCCATCAACGAAGCGATCGAACTGGCGAAAACCTTCGGCGCTGAAGACAGCCACAAGTTCGTTAACGGCGTACTTGATAAAGCCGCACCTGCGATCCGTCCCCACAAAAAGTGATCCGCAAACCGGAGTTCTGCATTGCCTGACGGGCAGTGCGGCTCCGGTTTTTTCTTTTATTTGCTGAGGCATAACGTATGGCATGCGGCGAATTCTCCCTGATTGCCCGTTATTTCGACCGTGTCAGAACCTCTCGTCTTGATGTTGAAACCGGCATTGGCGATGACTGTGCACTTCTCAATATTCCTGAAAAGCAGACGCTGGCAATCAGCACCGACACCTTAGTGTGCGGACGTCATTTCTTACCTGATATCGATCCTGCCGATCTGGCGTATAAAGCGCTGGCGGTCAACGTCAGCGATCTGGCGGCAATGGGCGCCGACCCGGCCTGGCTGACGCTGGCCCTGACGCTGCCGGAGGTGGATGAAGCCTGGCTTGAAGCGTTCAGCGATGCGCTGTTTGAACAGCTGAACTACTACGATATGCAGCTGATTGGCGGCGATACGACTGCCGGGCCGCTGTCGATGACGCTGGCGATCCACGGCTATGTGCCGCTCGGTCGCGCGCTGAAGCGCTCGGGCGCTAAACCGGGCGACTGGATCTACGTGACCGGTACGCCGGGAGACAGCGCGGCAGGGCTGGCGATCCTTCAGGATCGCTTAAACGTGAAGGACGCTGACGATGCGGCGTATCTGGTGAAGCGCCATCTGCGCCCGACACCGCGTATTCTGCACGGTCAGGCGCTGCGCGAGCGGGCCAGTTCGGCTATCGATCTCTCTGACGGTCTCATCTCGGACCTCGGCCATATCCTGAAGGCCAGCGGGGTGGGCGCGCGCGTTGACCTGGATCTGTTCCCGCTGTCGGAGCAACTGCTTCGCCATGTGGAGCCTGAGCAGGCGCTGCGCTGGGCGCTCTCCGGTGGGGAAGACTACGAGCTGTGCTTCACGGTGCCAGAGCTGAACCGTGGAACGCTGGACGTAGCATTGGCCCATCTTGGCGCAAAGTTTACCTGCATCGGTCAGATCATGCCGGAGAGTGAAGGGCTGAAGTTTGTGAAAGACGGTGCGCCCGTTACGCTGGACTGGAAAGGGTACGATCACTTCGGGTAAGTTTGTGCGCTCAGTATTGCCGGGTAAGCGTACGCCACCCGGCAAGTGTTTACTTAAACCCCACCACCGGATGCTGCTGATACGGCGTCTCCAGCTCGGCAACCTGCTCCGGCGTCAGCGATAAATCCACCGCGCTTAACAACTCGTCCAGCTGTTCTTCCCGCGATGTACCAATAATCGGTGCGGCGACACCCCGCTTGCCCAGTAGCCACGCCAGCGCCACCTGCGCGCGCGTTGCGCCGATATCGTCGGCGATCCCGGCTAAACGTTCGGCAATCAGCGCATCGCTGGCTTCGGTACCGGAATAAAGATTTTTACCCACTTCATCCGATACCAGCCGCGCCGTGGTTTCTCCCCACGGACGGGTTAAGCGTCCGCGCGCAAGCGGGCTCCACGGGATCACCGCCACGCCTTCCTGGTAGCAGAGCGGCAGCATCTCGCGTTCTTCTTCCCGGTAAATCAGGTTGTAGTGATCCTGCATGGTGACAAAGCGTGCCCAGCCGTGCTGCGCCTGGAGATCGAGCGCCTGAGCAAACTGCGACGCGTGCATTGACGACGCGCCGATATAGCGCGCTTTACCCGCTTTCACGACATCGTTCAGCGCTTCAAGGGTTTCTTCAATTGGCGTGTTGTAATCCCAGCGGTGAATTTGCAGCAGGTCGACGTAATCCATTTTCAGGCGTCTGAGACTGTCATCAATGGAGCGCAGGATCTGCGCGCGAGAGAGGCCTTCAGCCAGATCGCCTGACGGGTAATACACCTTGGTGGCGACCACAATCTCATCCCGACGAGCAAAATCACGCAGAGCGCGGCCCACAATCTCTTCGCTGCTGCCGTCAGAGTAGCTGTTGGCGGTATCGAAGAAGTTGATGCCGCCGTCTATGGCGCGCTTGATGATAGGGCGGCTGCTCTCTTCCGGCAGCGTCCAGGCGTGGTTTCCCCGGTCAGGCTCGCCAAAGGTCATGCAGCCCAGGCAAAGCCGGGACACCCTGAGGTCCGTTTTTCCTAATGTCGTGTATTGCATGGTTCCGCTCCTGCTGTTTAAACAATACGTTTAAGCATAGCAGGAGCAGAAAAGGGGAGGGATCAGGCCAGCCAGCTGCGGATTCTGGCTTCGATACCGGCGGCGTCCAGGCCGATGTCGGCACGCGCCTCGTCCTGAGTGCCTTGCGGGATGAAGTGGTCCGGCAGGCCGAGGTTCAGCACCGGAACCAATTTACGGTTCGCCATCAGTACCTCGTTAACGCCGCTACCCGCGCCACCCATGATGGCGTTCTCTTCCAGCGTGACCAGCACGTCGTGGCTTTCTGCCATGCTCAGAATCAGAGACTCATCGAGCGGCTTCACAAAGCGCATATCCACCAGCGTCGCGTTCAGGGCTTCAGCGACTTTTGCCGCTTCCGGCATCAGCGTACCAAAGTTCAGGATCGCCACTTTTTCGCCGCGACGTTTCACCAGACCTTTACCGATGTCCAGCTTTTCCAGCGGCTGAAGTTTAACGCCAAGGGCATTGCCGCGCGGATAACGTACCGCGCAGGGGCCGTCCTGATAGTGGTAGCCGGTATACAGCATCTGACGACACTCGTTTTCGTCGCTTGGCGTCATGATGACCATGTCCGGGATGCAGCGCAGGAAGGAGAGGTCAAACGCCCCCTGGTGCGTCTGGCCGTCGGCCCCCACGATGCCCGCGCGGTCGATAGCAAACAGCACCGGCAGCTTCTGGATGGCAACGTCATGGATCACCTGGTCGTAGGCGCGCTGCAGGAAGGTGGAGTAAATCGCCACCACCGGCTTGTAGCCGCCAATCGCCAGGCCCGCCGCGAAGGTGACCGCGTGCTGCTCGGCAATGGCGACGTCAAAATACTGGTCCGGGTATTTTTTGGAGAACTCGACCATGCCGGAGCCTTCACGCATAGCAGGCGTGACCGCCATCAGCTTGTTATCTTTTGCCGCCGTTTCGCACAGCCAGTCGCCAAAGATTTTTGAGTAGCTCGGCATTCCGCCGCTGCTTTTCGGCAGGCAGCCGCTGGTATGGTCGAACTTTGGCACCGCGTGGAAGGTGATCGGATCTTTCTCCGCCGGTTCGTAGCCACGCCCTTTTTTGGTCATGATATGCAGGAACTGCGGGCCTTTCAGATCGCGCATGTTTTTAAGTGTGGTCACCAGACCCAGCACATCGTGCCCGTCCACCGGGCCGATATAGTTAAAGCCCAGCTCTTCGAACAGCGTGCCCGGCACGACCATGCCTTTGATGTGTTCTTCGGTACGCTTGAGCAGCTCTTTGATCGGCGGCACGCCGGAGAAAACTTTTTTCCCGCCTTCCCGCAGCGATGAGTAAAGCTTGCCGGAAAGCAGCTGCGCCAGATGGTTGTTCAGCGCGCCGACGTTCTCGGAGATCGACATTTCGTTATCGTTGAGGATAACCAGCATGTCCGGCTTGATATCGCCCGCGTGGTTCATGGCTTCAAAAGCCATCCCGGCGGTGATGGCCCCGTCGCCAATCACGCAGACGGTGCGGCGCTGCTTGTTCTCTTTCTCGGCGGCAACGGCAATACCGATGCCCGCAGAAATGGAGGTTGAGGAGTGGCCGACGCTCAGCACGTCATACTCGCTCTCACCGCGCCACGGGAACGGGTGCAGGCCGCCCTTCTGACGAATGGTGCCAATTTTATCGCGACGTCCGGTCAGAATTTTGTGCGGATAGGCCTGGTGGCCCACGTCCCAGATAAGCTGATCGAACGGCGTGTTATAGACGTAATGCAACGCCACGGTCAGCTCAACCGTGCCAAGCCCGGAGGCGAAGTGGCCGCTGGAGCGGCTAACGCTGTCGAGCAGGTAACGACGCAGCTCGTCACACAGCTTCGGCAGACTCTCTTTCGGCAACAGACGTAACTCCTGGGTGGAGTCAACTAACGCCAGTGTCGGGTATTTGGCAATATCAAAACTCATCAAAGGCTCATCGAGATATATAGTTTATTTATCACGCTGGATTATATAGTCCGCTAGCGCTTCCAGTGCCGAGGTATCCAGCGATTGCGCGGCCAGCTCATTCAGCGACTGGCGGGCATCGTCAATCAGATCCCGGGCTTTACGTTGGGCTTGCTCAAGACCCAGCAGGGCGGGATAGGTACTTTTGCCAAGCTGCTGATCCGCACCCTGACGTTTACCCAATGTTGCAGTATCGCCCACCACATCCAGAATGTCATCCTGAACCTGGAATGCCAGACCGATACTTTCTGCGTATCTGTCCAGAATCGGCAGGGCTTTGCGCCCTTGCTCACCCGCGCTCAGCGCGCCCAGGCGAACGGCGGAACGAATAAGCGCGCCCGTCTTATGACGGTGAATGCGCTCCAGCTGTTCCAGATTAACCTGACGTCCTTCCGCTTCAAGATCCAGCGCCTGGCCGCCGCACATGCCGGCCACGCCGCTGGCCATTGCCAGTTCGGAGATCATCGCCAGGCGGTCGCGGTCGGCCACTTCCGCCATCGGCGCATCGCTGAGAATCGAGAACGCCAGCGTCTGCAAGGCATCGCCCGCCAGAATGGCATTCGCCTCGCCAAACTTAATGTGGCAGGTTGGCTGACCCCGGCGCAGATCGTCGTCGTCCATCGCCGGGAGATCGTCGTGGATCAGCGAGTAGGCATGGATGCACTCCACGGCGGCAGCCGGGGCGTCCAGCGTATTATCGCTGATGCCAAACATATTGCCCGTGGCATACACCAGGAACGGACGCAGGCGTTTACCCCCTAAGAGTGCGCCATAGTGCATGGCTTCAACCAGTGGAGTGTTCTGAAAAGGCTGCGGCGCAATAAAACGGCGTAGGGCGTCGTTGGCGCGAACGACGCGCGCCTGAAGCGCGTTGGTAAAATCCATTTACTCGGCGTCCGGTGTGAATGGCGTGGTTTTAGCGTCTTCGCTGTCGGAAAGCAGGATCTGCACTCGCTGCTCGGCCTGCTGGAGTTTTACCTGCCCCTGCCGCGCAAGCTGCACACCGCGCTCAAATTCGTTGAGGGCGTCTTCCAGCGGTAAATCGCCGCTCTCGAGGCGGGTAACAATCTGCTCAAGCTCACTCAGCGCAGTTTCAAAACTGGCCGGTGCGTCGTTCTTTTTCGGCATAGTGAATTAACTCTTATATTCTTCGCCCCAACATGGTAACGGACTCGGGGCAATTATCAAATAACGCGAGTGGCGCGATGGTGGTATACTTGCGCGCCTGGATGCAGCCACGGGTGTGGGCTGCTGTATCATTTTCCACTACAAGCCTTTATAAGCTTGCCTAAGAAACATTGCCGCCATGAAGTTTATCATTAAATTGTTCCCTGAAATCACCATCAAAAGCCAATCTGTGCGTTTGCGCTTTATTAAAATTCTCACCGGGAACATTCGTAACGTATTAAAACACTACGACGAAACGCTCGCCGTGGTGCGTCACTGGGACCACGTTGAAGTCCGCGCGAAAGACGAAAACAAACGTCAGGATATTCGCGACGCCCTGACCCGTATTCCAGGTATTCACCATATTCTGGAAGTGGAAGACGTTCCGTTCAGCGATATGCACGATATCTTCGAAAAGGCGCTGGTACAGTACCGCGATCAGATCGAAGGCAAAACCTTCTGCGTGCGCGTGAAGCGTCGCGGTAAGCACGAGTTTAGCTCGATTGAAGTCGAGCGCTACGTCGGCGGCGGTCTGAACCAGCACGTTGAGACGGCGCGCGTGCGCCTGACTAACCCGGACGTCACCGTTAACCTTGAGATCGAGAACGATCGTCTGCTGCTGGTTAAGGGCCGTTATGAAGGTATTGGCGGTTTCCCGATCGGCACGCAGGAAGATGTGCTGTCGCTGATCTCAGGCGGCTTCGACTCCGGCGTCTCCAGCTACATGCTGATGCGTCGCGGCTGCCGCGTGCACTACTGCTTCTTCAACCTCGGCGGCGCGGCGCATGAAATTGGCGTTCGTCAGGTGGCGCATTACCTTTGGAACCGCTTCGGCAGTTCCCACCGCGTGCGTTTTGTGGCGATCAACTTTGAGCCGGTAGTGGGCGAAATCCTTGAAAAAGTGGATGACGGACAGATGGGCGTCATCCTCAAACGTATGATGGTGCGCGCGGCGTCCAAAGTCGCCGAACGTTACGGCGTGCAGGCGCTGGTCACCGGCGAAGCGCTGGGCCAGGTCTCCAGCCAGACGCTGACCAACCTGCGTCTGATCGACAACGTATCAGATACGCTGATCCTGCGTCCGCTGATCTCCCACGATAAAGAGCACATCATCGACCTGGCGCGCGAAATCGGCACCGAAGACTTTGCCCGCACCATGCCGGAATACTGCGGCGTGATCTCAAAAAGCCCGACCGTCAAGGCAGTGAAGGCGAAGATCGAAGCGGAAGAAGAGAACTTCGATTTCAGCATCCTGGAAAGAGTGGTGGCAGAAGCGTCCAACATCGACATCCGCGAGATTGCCCAGCAGACCGAGCAGGAAGTGGTTGAAGTGGAAACCGTGAGTGGTTTCGGTGCGAACGATGCGATTCTGGATATCCGCTCCATTGACGAGCAGGATGACAAGCCGCTGAAGGTGGAAGGCGTGGAGGTGGTTTCTCTGCCGTTCTACAAGCTGAGCACTAAGTTTGGCGACCTCGATCAGAGCAAAACGTATCTGCTGTGGTGTGAGCGCGGGGTGATGAGCCGCCTGCAGGCGCTGTACCTGCGCGAGCAGGGATTCGCGAATGTGAAGGTGTATCGTCCGTAGCGTGCGGCCTGGTGCCCTCACACCGACCCTCTCCCACAGGGCTGAGGAATCCCCACAAAATAATACCTGCACGGACAACCCCCTCTCCCTTGAGGGAGAGGGCTGGGGTGAGGGGGAACATACGGCTCTGGTGGTCATTCCGTTCACTTTATGTTCCTTGCTACTCTGTAAGGACATGGCCGGTGAACGTGCCAGGGCGGCTCAATCGCCGCCGCCCTGGCGACCCGGGCTCCCGGCGGTAAATCGCCGCTTCGCGGTGCCTTCGGCTTATTCCTTTCGGCTTGTCGGGGGCGGGCGGAGGTAACGTCCCTGTAAAGCCCGCCCTCTCGGCGCATCCATGCGCCTCGCCCCGGCCTACAGGAAACGCCTCAGCGATTTACAGCCGGATCAGGACATCGCTGTTAGTTATTCATTTCTCTTAAGCAATGTTCATCGCTTCAGGAAAAAAATTACTGGGGATCCCTCAGCCCACAGGGAGAGGGCGCAACCAAAGGTTGCCGTTTTGCTTTTACCTCGCGCCACCCGGCTTTTTTTATGCACTACTCTTCATAGTAATTATAAATCCCCGCCGGCATCACCAGCGACGACGCCACTTCGTAGGCCTTCTCCCGCCCGACCAGCAGATCAATAATCTTTAAGCCAAAATCAATCGCGGTGCCGGGTCCCTGGCTGGTCAGCAGATTGACGCGCGGATCCCAGACGACGCGTTTATCCACCCAATGCTCCCCCGGGATCGTATCCTTAAGCCCCGGGAAGCCGGTCATATTGCCGATGGGGAAGAGGTCGTGCGGAATCAGAACTGTTCCAGCGGCGGCACAGATTGCCGCGACGATGCGACCCGACAGATGAAACTGACGCACGGTTTCAACCAGCAGCGGGCTGTCGCGGAAACATTCCGCGCCTTTTAAGCCGCCGGGCAGGACGATGATGTCGTAATCGCCGTCAGCAACCTGGACAAGCGGTGCGTCTGCCAGGATTTTCACCCCTCGTGAACAGGTGATTGCCAGATTGCCGTCGCTGGCTACGCTGGCGGTTGTTACCTTAATGCCGCCACGTACCAGTAAATCAATGGTGGTGACCGCTTCCATCTCTTCGCTACCAGGAGCGAGGCAAATCAGTGCCGACGCGCTCATATTCACTCTCCTTACGTTTAACCAGGTCATACAGACGGGCGTTTTCCGGCACGGCGATGCCGTGCGAGCGGGCGCGCTTTAGCAGATAGCCGGTAATGTAATCTATCTCCGTATGGCGTAATGCCCGAACGTCCTGCAGCATCGAGGAGATGTTCTCAGCCGTACTCTCAATAACCTGCTCGACATAACAGCGTAAATCCTCTGCTGAGGTGTGCAGGCCTTCTCGCTCAATGACCGACGCGACTTCTGCACACAGGGACGCCACCTCCTGCGGATGGTTTTTCAGCTCCCCGTTCGGGCAGTTCCACAGCGCCGTCAGCGGATTGATCACGCAGTTTACGGCCAGCTTGCGCCACAGCTGAGGGCGGATGTTGTTGTGCCAGGCGACGTCCGGCAAGACCTTTTGCAGAACATCGGCCAGATAGCTGTAGTCGCCATCCTGTGTTCTGGCCGGGCCGATGTGCGTCACGCCGCTGGCGACATGCACGATAATAGTCCCGTCGCGACGCGCAGCGTGGGTGGTGGTCGCCATTAGCAGAGGCTGCGGGACGCTTTTCAGCTCATCAAGGGTTCCCATACCGTTATGCAGCAGCAGAATGGGGGACGTGGGGGGGAGCTGCGCGGCCAGAGTCTTAACCGCATCTGAGACCTGCCACGCCTTGAGCGTCACCAGCAACAGGTCGCTTTGCGCCAGGAAATCAGGATCGTTCGCGGTGAGGGATTCGTTAAAAATGCTTCCGTCTTCACCAATCAGGTTGACACTGCAATAGGGCTGGGGCACGCGCAGCCAGCCCTGAACCTCATGTCCGTGCTTGCACAGCGCGGTCAGCCACAGCTGGCCGAGCGCTCCGCATCCGAGCACCGTAATTTTCATTGTTCCTCCTCACCTGCAACTGCGCCAGGTGTTACAGCTTAATTATACAGCTAAGCTTCTGTTGAGTTATGCCTCGTAGCGGGTATTATGCAACGCAACAAAAGTGAAGGGAGAAGAAAAGATGCCATCTTTCGATATTGTTTCCGAAGTTGATATCCAGGAAGTTCGCAACGGCGTTGAGAACGCAACCCGCGAAGTTGAGTCACGTTTCGATTTTCGTGGCGTTGAGGCGTCGTTTGAGCTGAACGACGCAAATAAGACCATTAAGGTGCTGAGCGAGTCTGATTTCCAGGTGAATCAGCTGCTCGACATTCTGCGCGCCAAGCTGTTAAAACGTGGCATCGAAGGAACGTCTCTGGACGTGCCGGACGAGTTTGTCCACAGCGGTAAGAACTGGTTTGTAGAAGCCAAACTGAAGCAGGGCATCGAGAGCGCGGTGCAGAAGAAGATCGTGAAGCTTATTAAAGACAGCAAGCTGAAGGTGCAGGCGCAGATCCAGGGCGAAGAAATTCGCGTGACCGGTAAATCTCGCGATGACCTCCAGTCCGTGATGGCGCTGGTGCGCGGCGGGGATTTGGGACAGCCGTTCCAGTTTAAAAACTTCCGTGATTAAGACAAAAAAGCCCGGTTCAACCGGGCTTTTTTTCAGGCCTTCAGCGCCTGCTCCACCTCAAAGCGGTTCGTCACTTTGCTGTCAATTTTGACATAAGCGCTGCGCTCTTCGGGAACAATCAGCACCTCTGTGACCCCTTCTTTTCCTTCCAGACGCTGCTTCAGCGCGTCGCTAATCTCCACGTCATCCGGGATTTCTACCCGCAGGCTGCTCACGTAACGTGGCTCTTTCATGGTGCTGGCAACCAGCAGCCAGACTGTTGCCAGCAGCGCGCCCGCGAGAAACACGGTTTGTGAATCAAACAGACCGTCCACCCAGCCGCCGAGCGACCCGCCGATCGCCACGCCGAGGAACTGGCTGGTGGAGTAAATGCCCATTGCCGTGCCTTTGTAACCAGCGGGGGACTCTTTGCTGATTAGTGACGGCAGCAGCGCTTCCATCAGATTAAACGCCAGGAAGAACAGCTGCACGCCTGCGATCAGCTCCCAGAAGTGCGGGCCAGCGCCCCAGAGCACAATCTCGGCAATCAGCAGTAACGCCACGCAGCCCACGAAGACGCGTTTCATTTTGCGCTTCACTTCGGCGTAGATGATGAACGGCACGACAGAGACAAACGAAATCAGCATCGTGACCAGATAAATTTTCCAGTGCTCGGCCGCCGGGAAACCTGCTGCGGCAAGCTGACCGGGCAGGGCGACAAAGGTGGACATCAGCAGAATATGCAGGCACATAATGCCGAAGTTAAGCTTTAGCAGACGCGGCTCGGCGATGACTTTGCTAAAGCAGCCTTTAACCATCCCGGATTCACGGTTAAGGACGTGATTTTTACTGTCTGGCACAACCCACAGGGTGAGTGCGATCCCGATAGTCGCCAGCACCGCAATCATCCAGAACAGGGCGTGCAGACCCAGTTTGTGCGTAATGATGGGACCGAGCACCATCGCAATCGCAAACGTTACGCCAAAGCTCACGCCGATGAACGCCATCGCTTTGGTGCGGTTTTGCTCGCGGGTTAAATCTGACAGCAGCGCCATCACCGCGGCGGCAATCGCACCGGAGCCCTGTAGGGCGCGGCCCAAAATAATGCCCCAGATGGAGTGGGAGAGGGCGGCAATAACGCTCCCGAGCACAAAGACCAGCAGCCCGCCGACAATCAGCGGCTTGCGGCCCACCCGATCAGAGAGCAGGCCAAAGGGGATCTGAAAAATTGCCTGCGCCAGGCCGTAGATACCGATCGCCAGACCAATCAGCGCTTCGCTGGCACCCTGTAACGCCATGCCGTACGTGGTCAGAACGGGCAGGACCATAAACATGCCAAGCATCCGCAGCGAGAAAACAGTCCCTAAACCCCAGGTCGCACGCAGCTCGCCCGGCGTCATTTTATAATCGTTCATTACCACCTCAGTTTAAAAGCAGGCCATAGTGTAGTGCGGGGAAGGGGCGGGGTAAATAAAGGCTTATTTAACAAATATTACATGCGTAATTAATAGATTTCGTGAATAAAAAAGGGTGCCGAAGCACCCTTTTCATCATCACATAAACTTACCAGACGTAAGTCAGCAGGTTTTGCGAGTCCGGCACCATGAAGTCTACGGACATCATCACGGACAGGGAGGTGATGGCGACAATCGAGAACACAAACAGCTTGCGTGCCCAGACTTTGTCATCTTCCACCTTGTAGCCGCGCAGGGCCATGCCGAGCCACCAGACGCTCACCGCGGCTGCTACCACCAGATATTTATATCCGGCGTAACCGCCCAGAGAAAGCATCAGCGTTGCCACGGCAAAAGCGATGATGTAGAGCGTGATGTGGTTCTTGGCAACTGAAATGCCCTTCACGACCGGCAGAACCGGAATATTCGCTGCCTGATAATCCTTGAAGCGGAAAATCGCGATGGCATAGGAGTGCGGCATCTGCCACAGGCTAAAGATAGCCAGCAGGATGAGCGCACCGCTGTCGAACTCGTTCGTGACGGCGCAGTAGCCAATCACCGGCGGCGCAGCGCCGGAGAGAGAACCAATCAGCGTGCCGTAGACGGAGTGACGCTTCATATACAGGCTGTAGACGCCTACATACACCACGAACCCCATCACCCCCAGCCAGCAGGCCAGCGGGTTAGCACCAAACCACAGCAGCATAAAGCCAGCAATACCCAGCAAGGTGGCGTACACCAGCGAGACGGAAGGGGCAATCAGGCCTTTAACCAGCACCCGATTCTTGGTCCTTTCCATCTTCTTGTCGATATCCATGTCGATGTAGTTGTTAAATACACAACCGGACGCAACCACCAGTGACACACCGACCAGCGTGTAAATAAAGAGGGTGTAATCAATGCTGCCTTTAGAGGCCAGCAGGAACCCTCCGATTACGGAGATCAGGTTGCCAAAGATGATGCCTGGTTTCGTGACTTGCAGGTATTGCTTAAACATACTCGCCGCTCTTAGTGAACCATCATGTTGTAGTTGAGGTTCCACATAATCCAGATGGAACCGACTACCAGGATAGCGATGATAATCACGGTAAAGATAAAGGCAGTCATATTCCAGCCTTCATCGGACTTGGTGTTCATGTGCAGGAAGCAAACCAGATGCACCAGAATCTGAATCACCGCGGTCACCAGGATTGCTCCCAGGATAACCGGCTTGGACGCAGAACCGCTCATCACCATCCAGAACGGGATCACCGTCAGGATGATCGACAGGATGAAACCTGTCATGTAGGTTTTTACGCTGCCGTGGGAAGCGCCATGATCGTTAGAATGACTCATTACATCGCCCCCATCAGATAGACAACAGAGAACACGCAGATCCATACCACGTCCAGGAAGTGCCAGAACAGGCTCAGGCACAGGATACGGGTACGGTTAGTGCTGGTCAGGCCGCGGCGGGAGATCTGGAACATCAGTACTGCCATCCAGATCAGACCCGAGGTCACGTGCAGACCGTGGGTACCCACCAGCGCGAAGAACGCGGACAGGAAGCCACTGCGATCCGGACCGAAGCCTTCCATAATCAGGTGGTGGAATTCATAGATTTCCATCCCGATAAAGCCAGCACCAAACAGCCAGGTCAACGCCAGCCAGGAGACAACCTGGCTCTTGTTGTTTTTGTACATGGCGATAGCCGCCATGCCGTAGGTGATGGAGCTGAATAACAGCAGTGCGGTTTCAACCAGAACGAACGGCAGTTCAAAAATGTCCTTGCCGGTCGGGCCGCCCGCTGTGCCGTTCACCAGAACGGCATAGGTCGCGAACAGACAGCAGAACAGAATGCAGTCGCTCATCAGGTAGATCCAGAACCCGAAGACTTTGGTCGGTCCTGTATCATGGTGCGCATGTTCATGCGCGTGGGCAGTTGAGTGCGCCAGAGTATCAGTTGCCATTTTTCAGCCCCGCTTTAGAAATCTCGTCGAAATGCTGATTTTCCAGCTTTTCAACTTCACGGACTGGTACGTAGTAGTCCACGTCCTCGTCAAAGCTCTTCACAATCCAGCTGATTACGATGCCAGCGAAGCCAACAATCGCCATCCACCAGATGTGCCAGATCATTGCGAAACCAAATACCGTTGCGAAGGCGGCAATGACAATGCCCGCACCGCTGTTTTTCGGCATATGGATCTCTTCGTAATGCTCAGGTTGCTTGTACGCTTCACCTTTTTCTTTCATTTCCCAGAATGCGTCACGCTCGTGAATGTGCGGCACTACGGCAAAGTTATAGAACGGTGGTGGAGAAGAGGTTGCCCACTCCAGCGTACGGCCACCCCAAGGGTCACCGGTCAGGTCGCGGTTCAGGTTACGGTCGCGGATGGACACGTAGTACTGAATCAGCTGGCACAGAATACCGCAGGCAATCAGCGCTGCACCGCCCGCTGCAACCATCAGCATTGGGTGGAACTGCGGATCGATCTGCTGGCTCAGACGACGGGTCATACCCATGAAGCCCAGCACGTACAGCGGCATAAACGCCACGAAGAAGCCAATGATCCAGAACCAGAACGCGCGTTTACCCCAGGTTTCGTTCAGCGTGAAGCCAAACGCCTTAGGCCACCAGTAAGTCACACCTGCGAAGCAGCCGAAGACTACGCCGCCGATGATAACGTTATGGAAGTGCGCAATCAGGAACAGGCTGTTGTGCAGAACGAAGTCAGCACCTGGCACCGCCAGCAGTACGCCGGTCATCCCACCTACGGAGAAGGTCACGATGAAGCCGATGGTCCACAGCATTGCTGAGTGGAACACGATACGGCCCTGGTACATGGTGAACAGCCAGTTGAAGATCTTCACCCCGGTAGGGATGGCGATAATCATGGTGGTGATACCGAAGAAGGCGTTTACGTTCGCGCCCGCACCCATGGTAAAGAAGTGGTGCAGCCAAACGATGAACGACAGAACGGTAATACACACGGTTGCCCACACCAGAGAGGTGTAACCAAACAGACGCTTACGCGAGAAGGTTGCCGCGATTTCGGAGAACACACCGAAAACAGGCAGAACCAGAATGTACACTTCCGGGTGACCCCAGGCCCAAATCAGGTTGATGTACATCATCATGTTGCCACCCATATCATTCGTGAAGAAATGGGTGCCCAGGTAGCGGTCCAGGGTCAGCAGCGCGATGGTGACGGTCAGAATTGGGAACGACGCGATAATCAGTACGTTGGCGCACAGAGATGCCCAGGTAAATACTGGCATCTTGAACATCGTCATACCTGGTGCACGCATCTTCAGGATGGTCACGAAGAAGTTGATACCGGTCAGGGTAGTACCGACACCGGAGAGCTGAAGCGCCCAAATCCAGTAGTCAACGCCTACACCCGGACTGTACTCAATTCCCGAAAGCGGTGGGTAAGCCAGCCAGCCGGTCTGTGCGAATTCGCCCACGCCCAGTGACAGGTTAACCAGGATAACGCCGACAACCGTGAACCAGAAGCTCAGGTTGTTCAGGAACGGGAACGCTACGTCGCGCGCGCCAATCTGCAGCGGAACGACAACGTTCATCAGACCGATTACCAGCGGCATCGCCACGAAGAAGATCATGATAACGCCGTGGGCGGTAAAGATCTGATCGTAGTGGTGCGGTGGCAGGAAGCCGGCTTCGCCCGCAGACGCGAGTGCCTGCTGGCTACGCATCATGATTGCATCCGCAAAGCCACGAATTAACATGACGATACCGACGATGCAGTACATGATACCGAGTTTTTTGTGGTCAACCGAAGTCAGCCACTCATTCCACAGGTAGCTCCACTTACCGAAGTAAGTGATCAGGCCAACTAAGGCCGCGCCACCAATGATAATTGCAGCCACCGTAACCATGATAATCGGTTCATGGTAGGGCACTGCATCCAGTGTCAATTTTCCGAACATTTTCTTCCTCGGCCCCTTAGTGAGCGGTTTCCGCGTGGCTCATGTCCATGCCTTCCATACCTTCGTGCGCGCTGTGCTCGCCTTCTGGCTGGGTCATGTCCATGCTCTTGCCGTGATCCATAAATTTGCCAATAACGTCTTTGAACAAATCTGGTTTCACGTTAGAGAAGTACTCCACCTTGTTGTATTCGCTAGGTGCAGCCACTTTTTCGAACGCCGCCATGTCAGACATGGTGTTTGGAGACTGCTTCGCTTTTTCAACCCACTGGTCGAAAGCGGCACGGTCCGGCGTCGCAATAGCTTTGAACTTCATACCTGAGAAGCCCGGGCCGCTATAGCTGGCGGAGATACCATCGTAGGTGCCTGCTTCATTCGCGATCAGATGCAGGTTCGTCTGCATACCGGCCATCGCGTAAATCTGGCTACCCAGACGCGGGATGAAGAAGGAGTTCATTACGGAGTTGGAGGTCACTTTGAACTGAACCGGAGTGTTCGCCGGGAAGGCGATTTCATTCACGGTAGCAATGCCCTGCTCTGGATAGATGAAGAACCATTTCCAGTCCATGGAGACCACTTCAATGGTAATAGGTTTTTCATCGTGAACCAGCGGCTTGCTTGGCTCAAGTGCGTGAGTGGTTTTCCAGGTCAGTACGGCAAGGAACAGGATGATCAGGATAGGTACCGTCCAGACCACAGCTTCAACTTTGTTGGAGTGTGACCAGTTCGGGCTATACTTCGCATCTTTATTGCTCGCACGATACTTCCAGGCGAAACCAACAGCCATCAAAATGGCAGGAATAACCACAATCAACATCAGGCCAAAAGCCGTCAATATCAGTGAACGTTGTTCCAGTCCAATCTGTCCTTTGGGGTCTAGTAGTGCAGAATCACAGCCACTGAGTAATACAGTACCTGCGAATAATGACAACCATCCCAAACTTTTATTGTATTTCCTGAGTCTCATTTAACGACCTCAATTCCACGGGAGTCTGGTGGCGTTTAAAGTGTGCGGGCATTTTACGGGAAGGTTACATTACTGTAAACATCATTAGGCCTGTGTCAGGAAGGTGTTACCGGGTTCTGCCGCACATGTCACAAGTGTTGCAGATTATGTCGGTTTTTATGACCGAAGCCGCATGATATGGGCTTTATAACGAAAGGACCCCCAAGCATACACTAAAAGGGGCAATTGGTATAACCATTGTTAAAAATATACAAAAAATTAACAATTAATTATCAATAAAAAGACATCTAAAAAACGAAAAATCAAACTTTCAAATGCTGAATCGTTTAATGAAAAATAGCGTTTTGGAATTGGCTCCAATAATTTCCAAATCCTATCCCGCACAAAACAACAAATATTTTTTTAGCGGCTGTTGGCTATTTCACCGTTATAATTTCGGTTAGTGATTACAACGGGAAATAACCTTTCACTTTTTCTTCAGGTCATCTGCGTTTTACGCAATGCCATAAAATCGAGCAAACCGCCCGTCAGGATCCCGGTGATGGCCAGCAGGGCTCCTGCGTCCAGCAGAAGGGCTTCGAGGGGGAGCGCCAGAGACGTACTGGCGTTAACGATAAGTACCACAAGCCATAGCGCCAGCGCGCCGCAGCCCGCCATTAGCAGACGTAACGCAAATCGGTAGGCGCGGTGATATTCAGTGCGCGGCATAAAGTGTTCGGTCCGCTGGGTATATTCCAGCGTCTGGCGACACACCAGCAATAATAAAATCCCCGGCACGGCAGCCGCGACCGAGAAGAGATAAAACGTTGGCCAGCCGTGGGCTTCTACAAACCAGCCAGCAATCGGACCTACGTACACGCGCCCAACGGCCGAGAGCGCCGAGAGCAGCGCAAACTGCGTGGCGGAAAACGATTTATTGCACAGGGTCATCAGCAGGGCGACAAACGCCGCCGTTCCCATGCCGCCGCAGAGATTTTCAAAGAACACCGCCGCGGCCATGCTGAACATATGCTTGTCAGTCACCGACAGCAGCCAGTAGCCCGCGTTAGATGCGCCCTGCAGGATGCCGAAGATCAGCAGCGCGCGGAACAGCGTCAGGCGCTGCATCAATACGCCGCCATAAAGCGCACCGACGATGGTCGCAAACAGCCCCAGCGTTTTATTCACCACGCCCACTTCACCGGCATCAAAACCGACGCCGCGGATCAGGAAAGTGGTGGTCAGGCTCATGGCAAAGGCATCGCCAAGCTTATAAAGGACAATGAGCAGCAGGATCAGCCAGGCATTGTTGCGGCCAAAAAAGTCACGCAGCGGTTCGGCCACGGCCTGTTCCAGGGAGCGGGGAACCGGAATGACGTCGCTCGGTTCGGGTGCAAATAGCGTAGCGATAATGCAGGGGATGAGCAGGGCAGCCATCAGCCAGTACATACCCTGCCAGCCGAGATAACGGTCGGCCAGCCACAACGCCAGCCCGCCGGAGACCAGCATCCCGAGGCGATAGCCCAGCACGCTGATCGCCGCACCGGCACCGCGCTCTTCCGCAGGTAACACGTCCGTCTTCCAGGCGTCGAACACGATATCCTGAGAGGCGGAACAGAAGGCTATCACCACCGCAAGCGCGGCCATCCAGCGGAGCTGTGTGGTCGGCTCAAGAAAGCCCATCGCCGCAATCGCCAGCAGCAGCAGGACCTGTGTCATCACTAACCAGCCGCGACGACGCCCCAGAAACGGCGGCGTATAGCGATCCATCACCGGCGACCACAGGAACTTAAAGACATACGCCTGACCGACAAGCGAGAAGAAACCAATGGTTTTGAGATCGATGTTCTCAACCGTCATCCACGCCTGAAGCGTGCCGGAGGTGAGCGCGAGGGGTAAACCGGAGGCAAAGCCGAGGATCAGCAGAATCGCTGATTTCGGTTGCTGGAAAATGCGTAAGTAGTGACTGGACATGTTCTTATGAACTGACCCGGTGAAGCACCGGGTCAGTGAGCAGGATTAACGTGCGTTCTGCTTGATAAAGTCGTGAATGCTGGTGTCCTGCGCCATATCGGCGATGGTGTCCGTCAGCACGCTATTAACGGCGTTAGCAATATTCTTGTTAGAGGCCTGGAACGCGCCTTCAACAGAGTAGCTGGCGCGGTAGTTTTTGGTCATCTTGTTGCCGTTCTTCGCGGTGGCAATGATGGCGATATCCGCTTTGGTCGCAATGTTGTAGCGCACGTTGCCCTGAGAGACGTCTGCGTACAGGTTGTTGACGATAATCTGCAGATCAACCGCGCCGCTTGGGCCAATCATGTAGCCGCGAGCGGTCATTTGCTTCTCAAGCACTTCCTGCAGCAGGAAGCGCAGGTCGCGGGACGCGGTCAGCGTCACCTGCTGGTTGTCGCGGGTCACTTTTGCCAGCGCCTGGTCCTGACGCTGATCGGCACCGTTAATGCTCACGGTGACGCCCATCAGGCTTGGGTCCTGCTGAGGCAGGGTGATTTTTGGTGAGACATCAATAGTGGTAGGCGGAGTCGCACAGCCTGCCAGCATAAAAAGGGCTACCAACGGAAAGAAGAGTTTTTTAAACATTTTCAGGTTCTCAACGAATCGTAAGCATTAAAGAGAGAAAAATTGCCGCCATCATATCATCGACTACGGCCAGGGGAAGTGGTCAACGCATGTAAATTCATCGTCTTGTCTGAAAACTGACCAGCTCATCCTTTTTCTCCTCCCGCGAGAGACGACAGGTATGAGTCTCACAGTGAACTTCATCCATTTGAATGAGAAAATCAGACGAAAGCTAAATATTTGTTGTCAAGGTGTAATGGAAACGGTAAAAGCGGCTAACATTTAAAGGGATGGGTGACATCTTAGCGTTGTCGGAGGAGTAATTTCATGATGATACGTGAACAGATAGAAGAAAAATTAAGGGCAGCGTTCAACCCTGTGTTCCTCGAAGTCGTCGACGAAAGCTATCGTCATAACGTGCCGGCAGGTTCTGAAAGCCACTTTAAAGTGGTTCTGGTTAGCGATCGCTTCACGGGAGAACGTTTCCTGAACCGACATCGCCTGATCTACAGCACCTTGACGGAAGAACTCTCCACGACCGTGCATGCGCTGGCACTGCATACCTACACCATTAAGGAATGGGAAGGCTTGCAGGATACGGTTTTTGCGTCGCCGCCTTGTCGCGGTGCAGGCACCATCGCCTGATAAATCGGATTTGCAACGGCTGGAGCTTTTCCAGTATGTTGCTTACAGATTTCCTCAAAACGGCCTCCGGGCCGTTTTGTTTTGTCTGAGTTTTGAGCGGATGGTGCGATTTTAAGGCTAAAAATAGCCTTAAAGTGTGAAAAAAGCCGCAGCAACATGCTCCAACCGTTCTCGACTCACCTAAGTGATGCCGCTATAATGCCGCGTCTTATTGAATGTCTTCGGGATGATTCTGGCGACAGGGAATGTGAATCTGCACTAAGAGAGCATCCCGGTATAACAGACAGATTCAGAGTTGACCGAGCACTGTGATTTTTTTGAGGTAACAAGATGCAAGTTTCAGTTGAAACCACTCAAGGCCTTGGCCGCCGTGTAACGATTACTATCGCTGCTGACAGCATCGAAACTGCTGTGAAAAGCGAGCTGGTCAACGTAGCAAAAAAAGTACGTATTGACGGCTTCCGTAAGGGCAAAGTACCAATGAATGTTGTTGCTCAGCGTTATGGCGCTTCCGTGCGTCAGGATGTGCTGGGTGAACTGATGAGCCGCAACTTTATCGACGCGATCATCAAAGAAAAAATCAATCCAGCCGGCGCGCCAAACTACGTGCCAGGCGAATACAAACTGGGCGAAGACTTCACCTACTCCGTAGAGTTCGAAGTGTACCCGGAAGTTGAGCTGAAAGGCCTGGAATCTATCGAAGTTGAAAAACCGATCGTTTCCGTGACCGACGAAGACGTTGACGGCATGCTGGACACCCTGCGTAAGCAGCAGGCGAACTGGAAAGAGAAAGAAGGCGCTGTTGACGCGGAAGACCGCGTAACCATCGACTTCACCGGTTCTGTAGACGGCGAAGAGTTCGAAGGCGGCAAAGCGTCTGACTTCGTACTGGCAATGGGCCAGGGTCGTATGATCCCAGGCTTCGAAGACGGCATCAAAGGCCACAAAGCGGGCGAAGAGTTCACCATCGACGTGACCTTCCCTGAAGAGTACCACGCTGAAAACCTGAAAGGTAAAGCAGCGAAGTTCGTCATCAACCTGAAGAAAGTTGAAGAGCGCGAACTGCCAGAACTGACTGAAGAGTTCATCAAGCGTTTCGGCGTGGAAGATGGTTCTGTTGCTGGCCTGCGTACCGAAGTGCGTAAAAACATGGAGCGCGAGCTGAACGGTGCTGTGCGTAACCGCGTGAAATCTCAGGCGATTGAAGGTCTGGTAAAAGCGAACGAAATCGACGTTCCTGCTGCCCTGATCGACAGCGAAATCGACGTGCTGCGCCGTCAGGCTGCACAGCGCTTCGGTGGCAACCAGCAGCAAGCGATGGAACTGCCGCGCGAGCTGTTCGAAGAGCAAGCGAAACGCCGCGTTGTTGTTGGCCTGCTGCTGGGCGAAGTGATTCGTACCCACGAGCTGAAAGCTGACGAAGAGCGTGTGAAGGGCCTGATCGAAGAGATGGCGTCTGCATACGAAGATCCATCAGAAGTGATCGAGTTCTACGGTAAGAACAAAGAGCTGATGGACAACATGCGCAACGTCGCACTGGAAGAGCAGGCTGTTGAAGCGGTACTGGCGAAAGCGAAAGTGACCGAAAAAGCGACCTCTTTCAACGAACTGATGAACCAGCAGGCGTAATTTCGCTCTAACGGTTTAAAGTTTGAACAAAAAACCCGTTGCCTTCCGGCGACGGGTTTTTTTTATCGCTGCATGGGTTCTGGAAGGGTGCTAAAACGCCCTTTCAGTGTTAGCGTTACAACAAAAGGTTGTTATGCTTGAAATAGGGCGTGGCGAACCCCATAAGTATGTAATCACGATGATTGAGACTGGCTGATAATCCGTCCATAAGGTTACAATCAGTACAGCAGGTGTTTTCAATTTTGAACCAGGAGACGGAAATGTCATACAGTGGCGAACGAGATAACTTTGCACCCCATATGGCGCTGGTGCCAATGGTTATTGAACAGACCTCACGCGGTGAGCGTTCTTTCGATATCTATTCCCGTCTGCTCAAGGAACGCGTTATCTTTCTGACCGGCCAGGTAGAAGACCATATGGCTAACCTGATCGTGGCGCAGATGCTGTTCCTGGAAGCGGAAAACCCGGAAAAAGACATTTACCTGTACATCAACTCGCCTGGCGGTGTGATTACGGCGGGCATGTCCATTTATGACACCATGCAGTTCATCAAGCCAGATGTCAGCACTATCTGTATGGGGCAGGCTGCATCCATGGGGGCCTTCCTGTTAACCGCAGGGGCGAAAGGTAAGCGTTTCTGCCTGCCTAACTCCCGCGTGATGATTCACCAGCCGCTGGGGGGTTACCAGGGGCAGGCGACGGATATCGAAATCCACGCCCGCGAAATTCTGAAAGTAAAAGCGCGCATGAATGAACTTATGGCGCAGCATACAGGTCAATCTCTTGAGCAGATCGAGCGCGATACCGAGCGCGATCGCTTCCTCTCTGCTCCAGAGGCAGTTGAGTACGGCTTAGTCGACTCCGTATTGACCCATCGTAATTGATGCCCGCGACGCGAGTGTGCCGCTATACTAAGGTAGGGCGGCACGCTGCTTAAAGCACACGCGTCTTAGAATGGCATTTGCGTCGTCATGTGCGGCACAAAGAACTTAAAAAGAGGTTTGGACTCATGACAGATAAACGCAAAGATGGTTCGGGCAAACTGCTGTACTGCTCTTTTTGCGGCAAAAGCCAGCATGAAGTGCGTAAACTGATTGCCGGGCCGTCCGTGTATATCTGCGACGAATGCGTCGATTTATGTAACGACATCATTCGCGAAGAGATTAAAGAAGTAGCGCCGCACCGTGAGCGTAGCGCATTGCCAACGCCGCATGAGATTCGTCATCACCTTGACGACTATGTCATCGGTCAGGAGCAGGCCAAGAAAGTGCTGGCGGTGGCGGTATACAACCACTACAAACGTCTGCGTAACGGCGACACCAGCAATGGCGTAGAACTGGGCAAAAGTAACATTCTGCTGATCGGGCCAACCGGCTCCGGTAAAACGCTGCTGGCGGAAACCCTGGCGCGCCTGCTGGATGTTCCGTTTACCATGGCGGATGCCACCACCCTGACCGAAGCCGGTTATGTGGGTGAAGACGTTGAGAACATCATTCAGAAGCTGCTGCAGAAGTGCGATTACGACGTTCAGAAAGCACAGCGCGGGATTGTTTATATTGATGAGATCGACAAGATCTCCCGTAAATCAGACAATCCGTCCATCACCCGTGACGTGTCGGGTGAAGGCGTGCAGCAGGCCCTGCTGAAGCTGATCGAAGGTACGGTTGCGGCCGTTCCGCCGCAGGGTGGACGCAAACATCCGCAGCAGGAGTTCCTGCAGGTCGATACCTCCAAGATCCTGTTCATTTGCGGCGGCGCGTTTGCTGGTCTGGATAAAGTCATTTCCCACCGTGTTGAAACCGGCTCCGGCATCGGTTTTGGCGCAACGGTGAAGGCGAAGTCCGAGAAAGCCAACGAAGGTGAACTGCTTTCGCAGGTTGAGCCTGAAGATCTGATCAAATTTGGTCTGATCCCTGAATTCATTGGCCGTCTGCCGGTTGTGGCAACGCTGAATGAGCTGAGCGAAGACGCGCTGATTCAGATTCTGAAAGAGCCGAAAAATGCGCTGACCAAGCAGTATCAGGCGCTGTTCAATCTGGAAGGCGTTGAGCTGGAATTCCGTGACGAAGCGCTGGATGCGATTGCCAAGAAAGCGATGGCGCGTAAAACCGGTGCGCGTGGTTTGCGCTCTATCGTTGAAGCGGCATTGCTCGACACCATGTACGATCTGCCGTCGATGGAAGACGTCGAAAAAGTGGTTATCGACGAGTCCGTGATCGGCGGCCAATCCAAGCCGCTGCTGATTTACGGTAAACCGGAAGCCCAGCAGGCATCTGGCGAATAATTCACCAAATCATACAAGCAGTTAATCAAAAAGGGGGGATTTTATCTCCCCTTTACTTTTTCCGTATTCATAGCGTTGAATGTGTGGGAAACATCCCCATATACTGGATACATGTTAATGGTTATGTGAAGCACTGTGACATGACCAGCTTACCTGGCGGACACTAAACTAAGAGAGAGCTCTATGAATCCTGAGCGTTCTGAACGCATTGAAATCCCCGTATTGCCGTTGCGCGATGTGGTGGTTTATCCGCACATGGTCATACCCTTATTTGTAGGGCGGGAAAAATCTATCCGTTGCCTCGAAGCCGCCATGGATCATGATAAAAAAATCATGCTGGTGGCCCAGAAAGAAGCATCAACGGATGAGCCGGGTGTAAACGATCTTTTCACCGTCGGGACCGTGGCCTCTATTTTACAAATGCTGAAGCTGCCGGACGGCACCGTGAAGGTGCTGGTCGAAGGCCTGCAGCGGGCGCGTATTACCACCCTGTCAGACGATGGCGAACACTTCTCTGCCAAGGCAGAGTACCTTGATTCGCCTGAACTTGATGAGCGCGAGCAGGAAGTGCTGGTACGTACCGCGATTAGCCAGTTCGAAGGCTATATCAAGCTGAACAAGAAAATCCCACCAGAAGTGCTGACGTCGCTGAACAGCATCGACGATCCTGCGCGTCTGGCGGACACCATCGCTGCACACATGCCGCTGAAGCTGGCTGACAAACAGTCCGTGCTGGAGATGTCCGACGTTAACGAACGTCTGGAATACCTGATGGCGATGATGGAGTCTGAAATCGATCTGCTGCAGGTTGAGAAGCGCATTCGTAACCGCGTGAAAAAGCAGATGGAAAAATCTCAGCGTGAGTACTATCTGAATGAGCAAATGAAGGCCATTCAGAAAGAGCTGGGCGAGATGGACGACGCACCGGACGAAAACGAAGCGCTGAAGCGTAAGATCGACGCGGCGAAGATGCCGAAAGAGGCGAAAGAGAAAGCCGAAGCAGAACTGCAGAAGCTGAAAATGATGTCTCCGATGTCGGCTGAAGCAACCGTCGTGCGCGGCTACATTGAGTGGATGGTGCAGGTTCCGTGGAACGCCCGCAGCAAGGTCAAGAAAGACCTGCGTCAGGCCCAGGAGATCCTCGATACTGACCATTACGGCCTGGAACGTGTGAAAGACCGCATCCTTGAGTACCTCGCGGTACAGAGCCGTGTAAACAAAATTAAAGGCCCAATTCTGTGCCTGGTAGGACCGCCGGGGGTGGGTAAAACCTCTCTGGGCCAGTCCATCGCTAAAGCGACCGGACGTAAGTACATCCGTATGGCGCTGGGCGGCGTGCGTGATGAAGCGGAAATCCGTGGTCACCGCCGTACCTACATCGGTTCTATGCCGGGTAAACTGATCCAGAAAATGGCGAAAGTGGGTGTTAAAAACCCGCTGTTCCTGCTTGATGAGATCGACAAAATGTCGTCGGACATGCGCGGCGACCCGGCGTCTGCTCTGCTGGAAGTGCTTGATCCAGAACAGAACGTGGCGTTCAGCGATCACTATCTGGAAGTGGACTACGACCTCAGCGATGTAATGTTCGTGGCGACCTCCAACTCCATGAACATACCGGCACCGCTGCTGGACCGTATGGAAGTGATCCGCCTCTCCGGTTATACCGAAGACGAAAAGCTGAACATTGCTAAACAGCACCTGCTGCCGAAGCAGATTGAGCGTAACGCGCTGAAAGCCAACGAGCTGACCGTCGAGGACAGCGCGATTATCGGCATCATTCGCTACTACACCCGTGAAGCGGGCGTGCGTAGCCTTGAGCGCGAAATATCTAAGCTGTGCCGTAAGGCGGTAAAACAGCTGCTGCTGGATAAGAGCCTGAAGCACATCGTGATTAACGGTGACAATCTGCATGCCTACCTGGGCGTTCAGCGCTTCGACTATGGCCGCGCGGATAACGAAAACCGCGTGGGTCAGGTGACCGGTCTGGCATGGACGGAAGTGGGCGGCGATCTGCTGACCATCGAAACCGCCTGTGTGCCGGGCAAAGGCAAGCTGACCTACACCGGCTCGCTGGGTGAAGTGATGCAGGAGTCCATCCAGGCTGCGCTGACCGTGGTGCGCGCGCGCGCGGAAAAACTGGGTATCAACCCGGATTTCTACGAAAAACGCGACATTCACGTTCACGTTCCTGAAGGGGCGACGCCGAAAGATGGCCCAAGCGCGGGTATTGCCATGTGTACCGCTCTGGTTTCCTGTCTGACGGGCAACCCGGTACGTGCCGATGTGGCAATGACCGGTGAAATCACCCTGCGCGGTCAGGTCCTGCCAATCGGCGGGTTAAAAGAAAAACTGCTGGCGGCACACCGCGGTGGGATCAAAACCGTATTGATCCCTTACGAAAATAAACGCGATCTGGAAGAGATTCCGGACAACGTGATTGCCGATCTGCAGATCCATCCTGTTAAGCGAATTGAGGAAGTTCTCAGTCTCGCACTGCAGAATGAACCCTCCGGAATGCAGGTTGTAACCGCAAAATAGTGACCTCGCGCAAAGAGCGTCAATAAAAACAAGGCTGGTAAGTCATTTCGCACTTGCCAGCCTTTTTTTGTATAGCTAATTTAGATTGCTGATTAGGTCAGCCATCAACAACGGGTGTTGTAAGGTCATGGCAGGCCTGATATAACTGCTGCGCGGTCGCGTTGTGAAGGACTCAGGCGCGATATAAATTATAAAGAGAGGAAGAGAACAGTGAATAAATCTCAACTGATTGACAAAATTGCTGCTGGTGCTGATATTTCTAAAGCTGCAGCTGGACGTGCGTTAGATGCATTAATTGCTTCTGTTACTGAATCTCTGCAGGCTGGGGACGACGTTGCACTGGTAGGCTTCGGTACTTTTGCTGTTAAAGAGCGTGCTGCCCGTACTGGCCGCAACCCTCAGACCGGTAAAGAGATCACCATTGCTGCTGCTAAAGTGCCGGGTTTCCGTGCAGGTAAAGCGCTGAAAGACGCAGTAAACTGATTGCTTTCCCGTTTCAGGGAAGCCGGATAGTACAAGGGCGCATCGTTTGATGTGCCTTTTTTGTTTGTCCAGACCTGATTTGTGCGAGTTTATGCGAGTTGTGGGCTGACAATCGCCCCGTTTTCTTGTCACAATACGCCTTCACGCGCGACGGGCAGGATTTTCCGTCAGCGTCAGGTAACCAGTCACCTACAGCGGAGTGTTGTTACACCATGATGGACAGCTTACGCACGGCTGCTAACAGTCTCGTGCTCAAGATTATTTTCGGTATCATTATCGTGTCGTTCATATTGACCGGCGTGAGCAGTTACCTTATTGGCGGTGGCGCGAACTATGCCGCAAAAGTGAATGGCCAGGAAATCAGCCGTGGTCAGTTCGAGAATGCTTTTGCCGGTGAGCGTAACCGTATGCAGCAACAGCTGGGCGACCAATTCTCTGAACTGGCGGCGAATGAAGGGTACATGAAAACCCTGCGCCAACAGACACTGAACCGTCTTATCGACGAAGCGCTGCTGGATCAGTATGCCAAAAAGCTGGGCCTTGGCATCAGCGACGAGCAGGTCAAAAAAGCGATCTTCGCCACTCAGGCATTCCAGTCTAACGGTAAATTCGACAACGCGCGTTACAACAGTATCGTTAACCAGATGGGCATGACGGCGGATCAGTACGCGCAGGCGCTGCGTAACCAGTTGACGACCCAGCAGCTCATTAACGCTGTCGTGGGTACCGATTTCATGCTTAAAGGTGAAACCGACGAACTGGCCGCGCTGGTGGCCCAGCAGCGTGTGGTCCGTGAAGCGACCATTGATGTGAACGCCCTGGCGGCGAAACAGCAGGTGAGCGACGCAGACGTTAATGCTTACTACGAGCAGAATAAAAACGCCTTTGTTTCTCCGGAGCAGTTCCGCGTCAGCTACATCAAGCTGGATGCAGCTGCGCTGCAGGAAAGCGCGTCTGATGCCGAGATCCAGTCTTACTACGACCAGCATCAGGATCAGTTCACTCAGCCGCAGCGTAACCGCTACAGCGTGATTCAGACCAAAACTGAAGCAGATGCTAAGGCGGTACTGGATGAGCTGAACAAAGGCGCTGATTTCGCCACCCTTGCGAAAGCGAAATCCACCGACATTATCTCTGCGAAAAACGGCGGTGATATGGGCTGGCTGGAAGACGCAACCACGCCCGACGAGCTGAAAAATGCCGGCCTGAAAGAGAAAGGCCAGCTGTCTGGTGTGATTAAATCATCCGTTGGTTTCCTGGTCGTGCGTCTGGACGACATCACCCCGGCGAAAACCAAGCCGCTGGCTGAGGTTCGTGATGATATCGCCGCGAAAGTGAAACAGGAAAAAGCCCTGGATGCCTACTACGCGCTGCAGCAGAAGGTGAGCGATGCTGCCAGCAACGACAACGAATCTCTGGCAGGTGCAGAGCAGGCGGCGGGTGTGAAAGCGGTTGAGACCGGCTGGTTTGGTCGCGACAACCTGCCGGAAGAGCTGAACTTCAAACCGGTTTCTGATGCCATCTTTAACGGTGGTCTGGTGGGCGAGAACGGCACGCCGGGCAGCAACTCTGACATCATTACCGTTGACGGCGATCGCGCCTTTGTTCTGCGCGTCAGCGAGCACAAGCCAGAAGCGGTCAAACCGCTGGCGGAAGTGAAGGATCAGGTCGTCGCTCAGGTTAAGCACAACAAAGCAGAACAGCAGGCTAAACTGGACGCTGAGAAGATTCTGGCCGATCTGAAAGCGGGTAAACAGGACGCGCTGAAAGCGGCAGGTCTGAGCTTCGGTGAGGCGAAAACGCTGAGCCGCACCGGTCAGGACCCAATCAGCCAGGCCGCGTTTAGCCTGACGCTACCGGCAAAAGACAAGCCAAGCTTCGGTACCACCACCGATATGCAGGGTAACGTTGTTCTGCTGGCGCTGGACGACGTGAAAGCCGGCACTCTGCCAGAAGCGCAGAAGAAGGCGATGGTTCAGGGCATTACTCAGAACAATGCTCAGATTGCTTTCGAAGCCATGATGAGCAACCTGCGTAAAGACGCCAAAATCAAGCTGGGCGATGTCATGACCCAGCAGCAGTAATTACGTGTCTGCTCGCAGATTTTCGTAACGCTCTGCAAAAACTAAAGGCCGCTTTCGCGGCCTTTTCCATTTCTGCAATCTGCTGTTTGTGCCTGTTTTCACAGGCGGCTATCGTTGCGTGGCTGTCAACAAACAAGGAGATAACAGCATGAAATGTGGAATCAAAGCACTGTTAATTACGCTGGCTATTGCCACCACCGGGATGAGCGCGGGCGCGCAGGCGGCGGCGACCGCCGCCAAACCACAGGCTACGCAGAGCAAGTCTGACGCGGCCGCGCCGGTACAAGGGCAGACCAAAGCGGCTGACGTCGGTAAAAATGCGGATGATGACGGTACGCGGGTCAGCATTAACTCGGCCTCGGCAGAGGATCTCGCCCGCGCAATGAATGGCGTGGGCCTGAAAAAAGCGCAGGCTATCGTCAGCTATCGTGAAGAGTACGGCCCATTCAAAACGGTCGACGATCTCAAACAGGTTCCGGGCATGGGCAGCGCGCTGGTTGAGCGCAACCTCTCACACCTGACACTGTAATAACGCAATTTCTTGCACTGCGGCAAAAGTTTGCCAGGATAAAGAGGTCATACCAGTTATGACCTCTGATCCTATAACAATGAAAGGCTATTGCGCTATGCAGACAAAAATCAAAGTACGCGGTTTCCATCTTGATGTTTATCAGCACGTCAATAACGCTCGCTATCTCGAGTTTCTTGAAGAAGCGCGCTGGGACGGGCTGGAAAACAGCGAAAGCTTTCAGTGGCTGACCGCGCACAACATCGCGTTCGTGGTCGTCAATATCAACATTAACTATCGCCGTCCGGCCGTGCTGGGCGATGTGCTCACCGTGACCAGCCAGGTACAACAGCTAAACGGCAAGAGCGGCGTGTTAAGCCAGGTGGTGACGCTCGATCCAGAAGGGCAGGTGGTGGCTGATGCACTGATCACCTTTGTCTGTATCGATCTGAAAACTCAGAAAGCGCTGCCGCTGGAAGGGGAATTGCGGGAAAAGCTGGAGTTGATGATCGTATAAGACATATTAAGGCGCACTCGTGCTGTCGACACCTGTTTTGCGACAGCACGGTCAAAAAACGCTATTTAAGTCCGGTCTTTTGCTTCATTGCCGCCATCACGCCGACTTTATCAGCCAGGTAATGGTTAAGCCCGTTAGCGCGCAGATTACAGGCGGCGCACTGGCCGCAACCGTCGCCTTTGATGCCGTTATAGCAGGTGAGGGTTTCGCTGCGAACCAAATCCAGCTTGCCCCAGTAGTCGGCCAGCGCCCAGGTTTCGGCTTTATCCAGCCACATGAGCGGGGCTTCAAAGCGCGTCTCTTTCGCCATCCCCAGATTGACGGCGTGGTTGAGCGCTTTGACAAACTCATCGCGGCAGTCCGGGTATCCTGAGAAGTCGGTCTCGCATACGCCCGTAATTACCGCTTCGGCTTTTACCTGATAGGCATAAATCGCCGTCAGGGTCAGGAACAGAATATTACGCCCCGGCACAAACGTGTTCGGAATGCCGCTGGCATCGGGTTCGTAGTCCGGTACAGGAATACTGTCCCGGGTGAGGCTGCTGACGGCCAGTTCATTTAACAGCGTAACGTCCAGCACCTTGTGCGCGCGTGCCCCCAGTTTAAGGGCCAGTTCACGGGCAACGTCGATTTCAGCGCGGTGACGCTGGCCATAATCGAAAGTCACACAGTGAACTTCATCATACTGATGAAGGGCCTGAACCAGGCAGGTTGTAGAGTCTTGTCCTCCGCTGAACACGACGACGGCACGTTTCATAAATCATCTCGACTGTTACGGTAAAAACGTTATGTTACCGTCTGGCTACGGCGGCGACCAGCTTCTTCACGATTTGGGGGCGGGAAGCCAGGCTTCGGTAAAATCAAACCAGCCGCGGGTGTTGAGGCGTATGCCGTTGACTCCCGGCGGGGCGCTGATTTGATATTGATAGTTAAAAAGCGGCGTCAGCACCGCATTCTCCATCAGGCGGTTGAAAATGGCTTGCAGACCGGCGTGTCGGTCCCGAGCTTCGGCCTGAGACTGCACCGCATCCAGCGTGGCTTGCAGATGGGCGTAGGCCGGTGCGCTTAACACGTGCGGCCACAGGGCATCGCAGCGCAGCCACTGCTCAAGCGTATACGCTGGCGCTTCGCCAATCAGCCTGTCCCCCATCATGATGTCTGCATCGGCAAGCTGCTGGCATCCGTCCCACGTCTTGGCGTCGTGGAAGATGACGGTCAGGTCACAACCCTGTCGCGCCAGGTACGCCTTTAACTGGCTGGCCATGGTGTGAAGCTCAACGGGAAGATGGTAAACCAGCGTCAGCGCCTCAGGCAGGGCAACGTCCGTTAAGTCAGGCCATTCGGGGATTGTCCAGCCGGGAAGCAGTTCCCCGGTGGGCGTAATGAGTCCTTCGTTGAGCGGAAGCGTGTGCAGAAGCCTGGAGAGATGGATGATATTGATAAGCCGCTTCGCCTGGATCTCACTCAGAAGCGCGCTCTGTTTCAGCGTGAGGTAACAGAAGCCCAGGCTGGTGCTGCTGCTGACCAGCCTCAGGGTTTCAAGCTCATCGGCCTCGCCAATCGCGATTTGCACCGGGTGACGACAGCTGGTGCCCAGCCTGTAATCAAACAGCTGGGGGGTGATCCAGTATTCGATGGCTTTGAGCAGCGGATGGCTCAGGTGGTATTGCTCATGGCTTTCCAGACGAACCAGGTCGGGCTCAAAGGCGGCCAGCCGGAAAGGGCCGCAGCCAAGTTCAGGATAGTCGGGATGCGCCAGACGGCTGCAGTAGGTTGCCAGCCTGTGCGCCAGCCAATAGTCCGGTTGATGCAGCATAAATGTCAGACACTGTGGATGCGTTGTTTCGAGACGTAAAACGCTCCTGAACAGGGTGCGCAGGGCGGGAAGCGTCAACAGTGCCGTCAGGCTTCGCTGGAGCTGCGCCGTTTCTATTTTATCGCCGTTATGCCAGTGCAGGGTGGAGCGAATGTAGAAATGCCAGCGCAGCCCGTCAGCAGAGACCTCCCAGTGATGCGCGAGATCGCCCGTGGGTTCACTGCTGTTACCGTTAAAACGCGTCAAGCCTGAAAATACCTGTCCTGCCAGATGCTGCTCCGCCCGGCCAGGCAAAAAGCCCGGCTGAAGCGGCTCCAGCGAGCGATAGTAGGGGATGCGCAGCGTCGGCGTGTCGTTTTGCCACTGTCCGCCTAAAAACGGATGCAACAACGATCTCAGTGCTTCAGGAGCAAGCTGGGCCAGCTCCAGCGCGTTATGCTGCTGCCCGCTCTTCAGCGCCTCTTCCATCATCGCATTGCGCAGTGACTCCGGGCTGGCATGGAACGTCAGCTCACCGCGCTTGCCGCGACCAGACCGCGCGTGCCAGCTGAGCCAGCCCGCCTCCTGAGCCTGACGCAGCAGGGTGCGGACATGCCGCTCGCTACAAAAACAGCGGCTGGCAAGCTCACTTATGGTGACCTGCTGTGGAGCGCCAGCGGAAGGTTGCCACAGGCGTTGATACTGGTTAAGACGGTTAAGCTGGCGCATAAGAAACCCGGAACAATAATTTTCATCTATTCACTATTACTTCCGTATATCTCACACGATACTGATGCACAAGTTAATCGCATCACATTTCAGGAGTAATCATGGCCCGCCTCGCTGCATTTGATATGGACGGTACGTTGTTAATGCCGGATCACCGTCTGGGGGAGAAAACGCTGAGTACCCTGAAGCGTCTGCGCGAGCGTGATGTCACCCTGACATTTGCCACTGGCCGCCACGTGCTGGAGATGCGTCATCTGCTGGGCACGTTTTCCCTGGATGCGTTTTTAATCACGGGTAACGGAACGCGCATTCACACCGTTGAAGGAGAGGTGCTGCACCGCCAGGATCTCAACCCGGAAGTGGCGGATACTGTTCTGCACAGCACGTGGGACACGCAGGCCAGTATCCACGTATTCAACGATCAAGGCTGGTTTACCGGAAGCGAAATCCCCGAATTGTTGCACGCGCATGTTTATAGCGGCTTCAAATACCAGCTTATCGATCTGCGCCGGATCCCTGCCCACGCGGTGACCAAGATTTGCTTCTGTGGCGATCACGACGATCTTTGCCGCTTACGCATTCAATTAAATGAGGCGCTGGGCGACCGGGCGCACCTGACCTTCTCGGCGGTGGATTGTCTTGAAGTCCTGCCGGTGGGCTGTAACAAAGGTTCAGCCCTGGCGGTGCTCAGCGACCACCTGGGCTTAACGCTGCAGGAGTGTATGGCGTTTGGCGACGCCATGAATGACCGTGAAATGCTGGGCAGCGTGGGGCGCGGCCTGATTATGGGGAATGCGATGCCGCAGCTGATCGCAGAGCTTCCTCATCTACCGGTTATCGGACACTGCGGCAACGAAGCGGTGTCCCATTTTTTGACGCATTGGCTGGACAACAACAACCTCCCATATTCCCCCGAATAGTGAGACCCTTCCAGCAAGCCAGACTTCGGTCTGGCTTTTTTTTATTCCAGCAGCTGCGCAATCTGCGCTTTCCACGGGGTGATGTCGCCGATGTTGGCCTGTACCCACTCCGCATTGTAGTAGGTCTCAAGGTAGCGCTCGCCGCTGTCGCACAGCAGCGTGACGATGGAGCCGGTACGGCCTTCCTCGCGCATGCGTGCCGCAAGCTGCAGTGCGCCCCACATGTTGGTGCCCGTTGATGCGCCCACTTTGCGCCCAAGCTGCGTTTCCAGCCAGTGCGCGGTGGCGACGCTGGCGGCGTCCGGCACGCGGAGCATTTCGTCGACAACGTCAGGAATGAACGACGGTTCCACGCGCGGGCGGCCAATTCCTTCAATTTTACTGCCCACCGGACTGCGCAGGCCGGCATCGCGGCTTTGCCAGTAGTCGAGGAACACGGAGTTCTGGGGGTCAACTACCATCAGCTGGGTATCGTAGCCCTGACAGCGAATGTAGCGTCCGATAGTGGCTGACGTGCCGCCCGTACCGGCGCTCATCACAATGTACGACGGAACCGGATGCGGTTCGTGGGTCATCTGGCGGAAAATACTGTCGGCAATGTTGTTATTGCCGCGCCAGTCCGTTGCGCGCTCGGCAAAGGTGAACTGGTCCATATAGTGGCCGTTTAGCTCGCGGGCGAGCATTTCAGAGGCGGCGTAGATTTCGCAGGCGCTTTCCACAAAATGGCAACGTCCGCCGTAAAATTCGATCTGCTCGATTTTTCGTTTTGCGGTGCAGGAGGGCATCACGGCGATAAACGGCAGGCCCAGCAGACGAGCGAAATAGGCTTCAGACACCGCCGTTGAACCGGATGAGGATTCAATAATGGTCGTGCCTTCTTTGATCCAGCCGTTGCACAAACCGTATAAAAACAGAGAGCGCGCCAGGCGATGCTTCAGGCTACCGGTAGGATGGGTGCTTTCATCCTTCAGGTAGAGCTGAATACCGTCAAATCCCGGCAGGGGGAGGCGAATCAGGTGGGTATCTGCCGAGCGCTGGTAGTCGGCATTGATTTCGCTGATGGCATGTTTAACCCAGGTGCTATTCATCGTAGTTATCCGTTTGTCATTTTGTGCCCAGCATAGCGAAAAGCACAGAAAAAATTGTTGCTATCTGGCCTTTAAAATAGAATGAAGGGAGAAAAATTTTCTCTATGAGGTGGGTATGCTAGATAAAATTGACCGCAAGCTCCTTTCATTGCTGCAAAGTGACTGTACCCTCTCTTTGCAGGCGCTGGCAGATGCCGTTAATCTGACCACCACACCGTGCTGGAAGCGCCTAAAAAAGCTGGAAGATGACGGCATTCTTCTGGGGCGCGTCGCATTACTCGATCCCGAAAAACTGGGGCTTGGGCTGACGGCATTTGTGCTGATAAAAACCCAACACCACAGCAGCGAGTGGTATTGCCGCTTCGTCACTCAGGTGTCTGAGATGCCCGAGGTGCTCGGCTTCTGGCGTATGGCCGGCGAGTACGATTACCTGATGCGCGTCCAGGTGGCTGACATGAAGCGCTATGATGATTTCTACAAGCGGCTGGTGAACAGCGTCCCGGGCTTGTCGGACGTCACCTCAAGCTTCGCCATGGAACAGATTAAGTACACCACAGCCTTACCCATTGAATAACTTCGTAAAATACCTTCAGGAACAAACCGCGTGCGATTATTTGCCCAATTAAGCTGGTACTTTCGTCGGGAGTGGCAACGCTACCTCGGTGCAGTCGCCCTGCTTATTATCATTGCCATTTTGCAGCTGATCCCGCCGAAGGTGGTGGGCTACGTCGTGGATGGCGTCACTGAACAGCATTACACCACCGCACGGGTGTTGATGTGGGTTGGCACACTGGTGCTGACGGCGGTCATTGTTTATCTCCTGCGCTACGTCTGGCGCGTGCTGCTGTTTGGTGCGTCCTATCAGCTGGCCGTTGAGCTGCGTGAAGATTTTTACCGCCAGCTGAGCCGACAGCATCCCGAATTTTATCTGCGTCATCGCACCGGGGATCTCATTGCCCGCGCGACGAACGACGTCGATCGCGTGGTCTTTGCCGCCGGGGAAGGGGTGCTGACGCTGGTGGATTCGCTGGTGATGGGCTGTGCGGTGCTGATCGTCATGTCCACGCAGATCAGCTGGCAATTAACCCTGCTTGCCCTGCTGCCGATGCCGATCATGGCGCTGGCGATCAATCGCTACGGCGAACAGTTGCACGAGCGCTTCAAGCTGGCGCAGGCGGCGTTTTCTTCTCTGAACGATCGCACCCAGGAGAGCATGACCAGCATCCGCATGATCAAAGCGTTTGGCCTGGAAGATCGGCAGTCCGCGCTGTTTGCGGCCGATGCGGCAGACACGGGGGCGAAAAACATGCGCGTCGCGCGTATTGATGCGCGATTTGATCCAACGATTTATGTCGCAATCGGCATGGCAAACCTGCTGGCGATTGGCGGCGGGAGCTGGATGGTGGTGCAGGGCACATTGACCCTGGGGCAATTGACCAGCTTTGCGATGTATCTGGGGCTGATGATCTGGCCGATGCTGGCGCTGGCCTGGATGTTTAATATCGTAGAGCGCGGCAGCGCCGCCTACAGCCGCATCCGCGCCATGCTGGCCGAAGCGCCGGTGGTCAATGACGGCAGCGAAGCGGTGCCGGAAGGGCGCGGCATAATGAACGTCGACGTTCGCAAATTTGTCTATCCGCAAACGGAACATCCGGTGCTGGAGAACGTTAGCTTTACACTGCGGCCGGGCCAGATGCTGGGCATCTGCGGCCCGACGGGGTCCGGAAAAAGTACCGTGCTCTCTCTGCTTCAGCGCCACTTTGACGTCACCGAGGGCGATATCCGTTTCCATGATATCCCCCTGGCGAACCTGCTGCTGGACGAGTGGCGTGGCCGTCTGGCGGTAGTCAGCCAGACGCCGTTTTTATTTTCGGACACCGTGGCGAATAACATTGCGCTTGGTCACCCGTCGGCGACGCAGGAAGAGATCGAACACGTGGCGCGCTTAGCCAGCGTACATGACGATATTTTGCGTCTGCCGCAGGGCTACGAAACGGAAGTCGGGGAACGTGGCGTCATGCTGTCCGGCGGGCAGAAACAGCGAATCTCGATTGCCCGCGCGCTGCTGCTGAATGCTGAAATCCTCATTCTGGATGATGCGCTCTCCGCCGTGGATGGTCGTACCGAGCATCAGATTCTGCATAACCTGCGCCAGTGGGGCGACGGACGCACGGTGATTATCAGCGCCCACCGTTTGTCAGCGCTCACCGAGGCCAGCGAAATTCTGGTCTTACAGCACGGACACATTGCCCAGCGCGGACAGCATGAAACGCTTGCCGAGCAGCCGGGCTGGTATCGCGATATGTACCGCTATCAACAGCTTGAGGCGGCGCTGGACGATGCGCCGGAACAGGATCAGGAGGCCACCAATGCGTAAGCTCGGAACGATGTGGCCGACGCTCAAACGTCTGCTGGCCTACGGCTCGCCGTGGCGCAAACCCCTCTCCGTGGCCGTGCTTTTACTCTGGATAGCGGCGATTGCTGAGGTGAGCGGGCCGCTGCTCATCAGCTACTTCATCGACAATATGGTCGCCAAAAGCTACCTGCCGCTGGGGCTGGTGGCGGGCTTAGGCGTGGCCTACGTTGGGTTGCAGCTGGCGGCGGCAGGGCTGCACTATGCGCAGTCGCTGCTGTTTAACCGTGCCGCCGTGGGCGTGGTTCAGCAGCTGCGCACGGATGTAATGGACGCGGCGCTTCGCCAGCCGCTCAGCGAGTTTGATATCCAGCCGGTCGGGCAGGTGATTTCGCGCGTGACCAACGATACCGAAGTGATCCGCGACCTGTACGTCACCGTGGTCGCGACGGTGTTACGCAGCGCGGCGCTGATCGGCGCGATGCTGGTGGCGATGTTCAGCCTCGACTGGCGCATGGCGCTGGTGGCGATTACCATCTTCCCGGCGGTGCTGATCGTGATGATCATCTACCAGCGCTACAGCACGCCAATCGTGCGTCGGGTGCGCGCCTATCTGGCCGACATTAACGATGGCTTCAACGAAGTGATTAACGGCATGAGCGTCATCCAGCAGTTCCGCCAGCAGGCGCGCTTTGGCGAGCGGATGGGCGAAGCCAGCCGATCGCACTATATGGCGCGTATGCAGACGCTGCGCCTTGACGGCTTCCTGCTGCGTCCGCTGCTCAGCCTTTTCTCTGCGCTGGTGCTTTGCGGTTTACTGATGCTCTTTGGCCTGAGCTCAAGCGGTACGATTGAAGTGGGCGTGCTGTACGCTTTTATTAGCTATCTGGGGCGCCTTAACGAGCCGCTGATCGAGCTCACGACCCAGCAATCGATGCTGCAGCAGGCGGTCGTCGCCGGCGAGCGCGTGTTTGAGCTGATGGACAGGCCGCGCCAGGCCTACGGTCATGACGAGCGACCTCTGCAAAGCGGCGCCATTGCCTTTGATAACGTCTCGTTTGCCTATCGCGAAGACCGGCTGGTGTTGCATGACATTACGCTGGATGTCCCGTCGCGCGGTTTCGTGGCGCTGGTGGGACATACGGGAAGCGGCAAGAGCACGCTCGCCAGCCTGTTGATGGGCTACTACCCGGTCACGCAAGGCGAAATCCGCCTCGACGGACGCCCGCTCGCGTCTCTCAGCCACAACGTGTTGCGTAAAGGCGTCGCGATGGTGCAGCAGGATCCGGTCGTCCTGGCCGATACCTTCTACGCCAACGTGACCCTGGGGCGAGACTACTCTCAGGAGCAGGTATGGGAGGTGCTGGAAAAAGTGCAGCTGGCAGACCTGGCGCGCGGGTTTAGCGACGGGATTAATACCCGGCTGGGCGAGCAGGGAAACAACCTCTCCGTTGGGCAAAAGCAGCTTCTCGCGCTGGCGCGGGTGCTGATTGAAACTCCGCAGGTGCTGATTCTGGATGAAGCGACGGCCAGCATTGACTCCGGCACCGAGCAGGCTATCCAGCAGGCGCTGGCCGCGGTACGCGACCATACGACGCTGGTGGTGATTGCCCATCGCCTTTCCACTATTGTCGATGCCGATACCATTCTGGTGCTGCATCGTGGACAAGCCGTGGAGCGCGGGACGCACCGTGAACTGCTGGAAGCCAAAGGGCGCTACTGGCAGATGTATCAGCTTCAGCTGGCGGGCGAAGAACTGGCCGCCAGCGTGCGCGAGGAAGAGTCGCTCAGCGCCTGATGCACCAAAACAAAGCAACGCGCTAACAGTCATTCCTGTTGGTGCAATTCTGAAACGCACCGTGCACCGACATGGTGCGTTTTTTTTCGCCGGTTCGTTAAGGAAGACGGCATAACGCTCGTCGCACCGCTTTTCTCCCTCCATTTCATTTCTGGCACACCCCTTGCAATACCTTTTGCGTGAGCTGCGGCCATTACCGAATTCTGACTGGAGGGGATCTATGAAGCTGGTTACGGTGGTAATCAAACCATTCAAACTGGAAGACGTGCGTGAAGCATTGTCCTCAATGGGTATTCAGGGACTGACTGTCACCGAAGTGAAAGGCTTTGGTCGTCAGAAGGGTCATGCCGAGCTTTATCGCGGGGCGGAATACAGCGTTAACTTTCTGCCAAAAGTAAAAATTGATGTCGCGATTGCTGACGATCAGCTTGATGAAGTGATTGATGTGATTAGCAAAGCGGCCTACACCGGCAAAATTGGCGACGGCAAAATTTTCGTTGCCGAACTGCAGCGCGTCATTCGCATTCGTACCGGCGAATCTGACGAAGCGGCACTGTAAATAACGCCTGGCACACAGTGATAGGGATCGAGAAAATGAAGATAGCAACACTTAAAACGGGTCTGGGTTCGCTGGCACTGCTGCCGGGCCTGGCGCTGGCTGCTCCTGCCGTGGCAGACAAAGCCGATAACGCCTTTATGATGATCAGCACCGCGCTGGTGCTGTTCATGTCTATCCCGGGCATTGCGCTGTTCTACGGCGGCCTGATCCGCGGCAAAAACGTTCTCTCCATGCTGACGCAGGTTGCCGTGACGTTCGCGCTGGTCTGCGTGCTGTGGGTGGTTTACGGTTACTCGCTGGCCTTCGGTACCGGTAACGCCTTCTTTGGTAACTTCGACTGGGTAATGTTGAAAAATATTGAGCTTACCGCGCTGATGGGCAGCTTCTACCAGTACATCCACGTCGCGTTCCAGGGCTCGTTCGCCTGCATTACCGTCGGGCTGATCGTGGGCGCGCTGGCGGAGCGCATCCGTTTCTCTGCCGTTCTGATCTTCGTGGTGGTCTGGCTGACCCTCTCCTATGTGCCGATTGCGCACATGGTCTGGGGCGGTGGTCTGCTGGCAACGCACGGCGCGCTGGACTTTGCGGGCGGTACCGTTGTACATATCAACGCCGCGGTAGCGGGTCTGGTGGGCGCATACCTGATTGGCAAACGCGTGGGCTTCGGTAAAGAGGCGTTCAAACCGCATAACCTGCCGATGGTGTTTACTGGTACGGCTATCCTCTACTTTGGCTGGTTCGGCTTCAACGCCGGCTCCGCAAGTGCCGCGAACGAAATCGCCGCGCTGGCCTTCGTAAACACCGTTGTGGCGACGGCGGGTGCAATTCTCTCCTGGGTATTCGGCGAGTGGGCGGTACGCGGTAAACCTTCCCTGCTGGGTGCCTGTTCAGGGGCGATTGCCGGTCTGGTCGGTATCACCCCCGCGTGTGGCTATGTGGGGGTCGGTGGTGCGCTGCTGGTGGGACTGGTCGCGGGCCTGGCAGGTCTGTGGGGCGTCACCGCACTGAAACGCGTGCTGCGCGTGGATGACCCTTGCGATGTGTTCGGCGTCCACGGCGTGTGCGGCATCGTCGGCTGTATCATGACCGGCATCTTCGCCGCGAAATCACTGGGTGGCGTGGGCTACGCAGAAGGTGTCACCATGGTTCATCAGGTGCTGGTGCAGCTGGAAAGTATCGCTATCACCGTGGTGTGGTCTGCCGTTGTCGCCTTCATTGGCTATAAGCTGGCGGATATGACCGTTGGGCTGCGCGTACCGGAAGAGCAGGAGCGCGAAGGTCTGGACGTCAACAGCCACGGCGAGAATGCGTATAACGCCTAATAAAAAGCAAAACGGCAACTTCGGTTGTAATGCCGATCAGTTAAGGATCGGTTGACCGATCCAGTGGCTGTGTAAGAATCCGGAAATGTTTACCCGTT
>NZ_JADBRF010000009.1:0-187824 GCF_014930485.1 Enterobacter cloacae complex sp. P47BA
GATGAAAAAGCTGGGAAAAGAGTACAGTAATATGGTCATGGAGGCATGACCATATTACTGGGGATCCCTCAGCCCCGTGGGAGAGGGATAGGGTGAGGGCACCAGACCGCACTCAGTCATCTCTGTTCGTCCAGCTGCAACGCGACATAGAGCAGCAGCCTGTCGTCAAAGTTCCCCAAATCCAGCCCCGTCAGCTCCGAGATCCGGTTTAGCCGGTACTCAAGCGTATTGCGGTGAATAAACAGCGCTTTTGAGGTCGCCAGCGGTTGCACGTTATGGCGAAACCACGCCTGCAGCGTCCGGCGCAGCAGGCCGTTGTTGTCCATGGCTTTCAGGCGCGCCAGTGGCCGCGCCAGCTCATTGGCCTGCCAGCCGCCGCGCAGGCTGTCGAGCAGCACCGGCAGCATCAGATCCTGATAGAAATAACTGCGGCTCTCCGGCATCCGCTGCTTGCCCACCATCATGGTGGTGCGCGCGGTACGCCAGGACCGGGCGATGCTGCCCGGCCCGGTAAAGTAATTGCCCAGGGCAACGCGAAAACGCAACTGGCCGTTCTCCTGCATACGGGAAATCAGCAGTTCCACGCGACGACGATGGTCCTCAGCATCCCAGCGGCCAAACGCATTGAGCGCCGGTTTGAGCACCACCATTTCCGTCAGCGAGACGATCGCCACCAGGTTGTCGCGCTCCGGCGTCGCCAGCGCATTTTGCAGTTGCTGCAGCTCGGCCATCGCGCTGTCTACGCCAAGCTGTCCGCTATCGACCTCAATCACCGCCACCACGCGCGGCTGGTTCAGATCGATCCCCAGACGCTGCGCCCATTCGCTGAGTGCAGGCGTATGTTCTTCCGCCTGAATCAGGTTCATCACCAGCTCTTCACGTAAGCGGCTGTCCTGGGCAAGCAGATGCATCAGGCGCGACTGCTCCAGCATCATTTCCGCCGTCATGCAGACCAGCTCGCCGTATTTACGCAGGGATTCCGGTTCGCCCGTCAGGCCGATGACGCCAACAATTTCCCCTTCCAGACGCAGCGGCAGGTTGATCCCCTGACGCACGCCGTGCAGGTGTTTCGCTACCGCATCATCGATATCAACCACGCGGCCCTGAGAGAGCACCAGCAGGGCTCCTTCGTGCAATTCCCCAATACGCTCGCGATCGCCGCTGCCAATAATGCGCCCGCGGGCATCCATTACGTTGATATTGGTATCAATGATGCGCATGGTGCGCGCCACGATATCCTGCGCCATTTTGGTATCTAGATGCCAGCCAGCCATGTAACCCTCCTGTGAGCAGAGCTCAAGCATAGGGAAGTTCAGCAGCGACTGCATTGTGCGAATGCACAAAGTGAGAGGGGAAAGTATGGAGTTGCGGTAGGCGTCACAGAAACAAGAAAGCCCCTGCGTACAGGGGCTTAAGAGAATTACTGCATCAGCAGGTAAATTGAGGTGTCACCGCGCTGGATATTCAGCGCCAGCACGGACGGTTTGCTGTCGAGAATTTTGCGCAGTTCAGCGATGTTTTTCACCGGTTGCTGGTTAGCCCCCATGATCACATCGCCTTTTTTCAGGCCGATACGGGCAGCAGGTGAATTTGCTTTCACGTTGTTCACCACCACGCCTTTGTCCTGGCCCTTGTTACTCATCTCTGCGCCTTCAATTCCGCTGAAGATGGTGCTGGAGTCCACCTGATTCTGGCTGCTCTGCTGCAGCTCCAGGCTTACGTTAACCGGTTTGCCGTCACGCAGCAGGCCAAGGGTCACTTTGCTGCCAATTGGCATCGAGCCCACTTCCGCACGCAGGGCGGCAAAGCTGCTGATCGGTTTACCGTTCAGAGAGGTGATCACATCACCCGCTTTAATGCCCGCCTTCGCCGCAGAGGAGTTCGGCATCACCTGGCTGACGAATGCCCCGCGCTGGGCGTCAACCTTCATCGCCTTCGCCAGTTCAGAGTTCAGTTCGGTACCGAGGATACCCAGCTCACCGCGTTTCACCTGGCCATACTGCACCATCTGCGCGGTCAGGTTTTTCACCATGTTGCTCGGGATAGCAAAGCCGATACCGATGTTACCGCCGTCCGGTGCCAGAATAGCGGTGTTGATACCGATCAGCTCGCCGTTCAGGTTCACCAGCGCACCGCCGGAGTTACCACGGTTAATGGCCGCATCCGTCTGGATGAAGTTTTCATAGTTTTCCGCATTCAGGCCGCTACGGCCCAGCGCAGAGACAATACCGGAGGTCACGGTTTCACCCAGACCGAACGGGTTACCGATAGCGACGGTGTAATCGCCCACGCGCAGCGCATCGGAGTCGGCAATTTTAATCGCCGTCAGGTTCTTCGGATCCTGAATCTGGATCAGCGCGATGTCGGAGCGCGGATCTTTACCCACCACTTTAGCATCGAATTTACGACCATCGCTCAGCTGAACTTTAATGGTGCTGGCGTTATCCACAACGTGGTTGTTGGTGACCACGTAGCCTTTTGCGGCATCAATAATCACACCGGAACCAAGCGCCATGAATTTCTGTTGCTGGCCGCCGCCCTGGCCGTCATCCCCTGCGCCACCGCCCTGACAGAACGGAGAACTCTGGAATGGCGAACCGTCCTGGCAGAACGGTGAATTGTCACCGAAGAACTGCTGGAAGTTACGCGGCATGCGCGGCGTATTGACGGTCGTGCTGCCCTCAACGTTAATACTCACCACCGATGGCATCACTTTTTCGAGCATCGGTGCCAGGCTTGGCATCTGCTGCGCGGTTGCTGCCGACGACGCGGTCTCGGCTGCAGTAGCAGTCAGAGGAGACAGCGCTAAACCTAAACTCAGAGCCAGTGCACTCATTGCTAATGTGGTTTTTTTCATGTTTCTCAATCTCGATTTACAGGTAACGCAAAATTGCTGTGTAACTCAGATTCATTTTATACCGCTTAGTTCCGGCCATAAGTTTATGGAAAAGGTAAAAATTTATTGGCCTTCTTTACAAAACTCCGGAATTATTCCACGGCCATGAGCTTGCGGTATTCATCCCAGGCATACAAATCGGTCATGCCGCTGATATAGTCCTGGATTAGACGGCAGCGATAATAATATTCCATCACCGGCCATTCCAGAGCGTGGCGATCCAGCTTACCCATCGCTTCGACATACGCCAGCCGATGGCGGGTAGAAAGTTTCTGATAAAGCCGGGATTCGATAGGAATTCGCCGCACGCGTTCTTTTTCCACCAGCTCGCTAAACTCCTCGACGGAGAGTTGCAGCAACGGTGAATAAATTTCCAGTAATCCACTGATTACACGGTATCCCTGCAGTTCCAGCTGCTCGACATCAGGATGGCTGAACACATGCCGCATCGCCACATGTTTATAAAGCTCAAGGAGTTGGCTGAAACTGCTGTCATCTTCCAGCAGCGCATGATTGAATTCCCCGCTAAAGATTTGCGGCAAATTATCAATAAAGCGCGAGGCGGCATACGGCACCAGTTTATTTAATGTATTGACCCGCAAATACATAAAGAACTGATCTTCCGTACTGCGGCTCAACGTATTTGAGCGCGATTTTTCCCAGGCATTTTCGACAACCTGCGCAAACAGCGATCCTTTTTCATGGGTTCCCCATGCCGCATAAAGATGCTGATAAAGCTCCTCGACGCTGAATATTCTTTTCTCAACGGCATCTTCCAGGTCAGCCACGCAATAGGAAATATCGTCGGCGGCTTCCATAATCCACGTCAATGGGAATCGGCCGTTTGGCGTCAGGGAAAGTTCTTTACGCAGCCGTTCTATATAGGCCTCTTCGGAAAGGTAATAGCCCGGTTTTTTCATTAAATAGCTGTGGGATGCAGGCGTCTCCCCCATCCACCACGCGGGACGCGTATATTTCAAAATGCAGCCAACCTGCGCCCAGGTCAGGTTCATGCGCATCAGGGAGTGCACCAGCCGGATCCCCTGCGCGTTGCCCTCAAAGTGACAGAGATCCTGGCGCACTTTGCGGCGCAGATCGTTCAGCCCTTCTTCGCCTTCACGCAGGCGTAAATCGCGCACGATGCAGCGGTCATCGCTGAGTGGCTGACTTGCCGCATCCGACGGATAAAGCCGTTGTTTAAACCAGTCATTAATAGCCGCCTCGCCAAAATGGCCAAAAGGCGGGTTGCCGATGTCATGCATCAGGCAGGCCATCTCAACGATGCTCTCGAAGGGCCCCGTCAGCTCATCCAGGCCATAGGTTTCCAGTAAACGCTGCTCTTTGAGGCGGCTTAAAATCTCTTTGGCAATATAACGCCCGACCTGCTGCACTTCCATGGAGTGGGTTAAGCGCGTGCGCACCGCGGCGTTACGCTCCAGCGGGAATACCTGGGTCTTTTGCTGCAGACGCCGGATGGCGGGCGAGTTAATAATCCTGCCGCGATCGCTTTCGAAGATACGCAGGATCTCATGTTCGCTCTTTTCGCCCTGCGGCGAACGGAAACGTCGGTGCCAGTTAATTTTGGTACGAAAATCGATTGGTGACATGTGCTCCCCCGCGTGAGAATGCGTTTCCCCTTAACCGCATGATAGACTATGCCTCTTAACAAGGCACATCGCGAGTAAATCTATGAAAATCGGCATTATTGGTGCAATGGAAGAAGAAGTTACGCTCCTGCGTGACAAAATTGAGAACCGTCAGACCCTCTCTCTCGGGGGTTGTGAGATCTACACCGGACAGCTGAACGGTGTTGAGGTGGCTCTGCTGAAATCAGGCATCGGTAAAGTGGCTGCTGCGCTGGGTGCGACCCTGCTGCTTGAGCGCTGCAAGCCGGACGTCATCATTAACACGGGCTCAGCAGGCGGTCTGGCACCGACGCTGAAAGTGGGCGATATCGTTGTCTCCGACGAAGCGCGTTACCACGATGCTGACGTCACCGCGTTCGGCTACGAGTATGGCCAGCTTCCGGGCTGCCCGGCAGGGTTTAAAGCTGACGATCAACTGATAGCGGCGGCTGAAGCCTGCATTGCTGAGCTCAATCTCAACGCGGTACGCGGCCTGATTGTCAGCGGTGATGCGTTCATCAATGGCTCCGTCGGTCTGGCGAAAATCCGTCATAACTTCCCGCAGGCGGTTGCCGTAGAGATGGAAGCGACCGCGATTGCGCACGTTTGCCACAATTTCAGCGTACCGTTCGTGGTGGTTCGCGCCATCTCTGACGTGGCAGACCAGCAGTCTCACATCAGCTTCGACGAGTTCCTGGCCGTTGCGGCAAAACAGTCCACCGTGATGGTGGAACGCCTGGTGCAGAACCTGGCGCGTGGCTAAACGGTCTATCAGGGCGCTGGCCGCCCTGCTGCTGCTTGCACCGGCGTGGCTGTTCGCCGCGCCGCGTGTGATTACCCTCTCTCCCGCTAATACCGAACTGGCGTTTGCCGCCGGGATCACCCCCATTGGCGTCAGCAGCTTTTCAGATTACCCCCCACAGGCGGCCGGCATTGAGCAAGTGGCAACCTGGCAAGGGATGAATCTTGAGCGCATTGTGGCGCTTAAGCCGGATCTCGTGCTGGCCTGGCGCGGCGGTAACGCCGAGCGGCAGGTTAACCAGCTCACCTCGCTTGGCATCAAGGTCATGTGGGTTGACGCGGTAAGTATTGAGCAGGTCGCTCAGGCTCTGCGCGCCCTGGCCCCTTATAGCCCTGCGCCTCAAAAAGCCGAGAGTGCGGCGAACCAGATGCTCAGCGACTATGCCGCGCTGAAAGCCCAATACGATACGCCAGCCAAAAAGCGCATCTTCCTGCAGTTCGGCAGCCAGCCGCTGTTTACCACCGGAAAAGGCTCGATTCAGAACCAGGTGCTGGAAGTGTGCGGCGGTGAAAATATCTTTGCTGCCAGCCGGGTACCGTGGCCTCAGGTGAGCCGTGAGCAGGTTCTGGCGCGCCAGCCGCAGGCCATCGTCGTGGTCGGAAATGCGAGCGAGATTCCTAAAATTAAACAATTCTGGCAGAGCCAGCTAAAAATTCCGGTGATCCCACTCAACGGTGACTGGTTTGAACGCGCCAGCCCGCGTATTATCCTCGCCGCAAAACAGCTCTGTGCCGCCCTGGCAGAGGGTCATTAACATACGTTCGAGGATTTAACGATGCTCGTTTATTGGCTGGATATTCTTGGTACAGCCGTTTTTGCTATCTCCGGCGTCCTGCTCGCCGGAAAACTACGCATGGATCCGTTTGGCGTGCTGGTGCTTGGCGTGGTGACCGCCGTTGGCGGCGGGACAATCCGCGATATGGCGCTGGCAAATGGCCCGGTGTTTTGGGTGAAAGATCCTACCGATCTTGTGGTCGCGATGGTCACCTGTCTGTTAACCATTGTGCTGGTTCGCCAGCCCCGCCGATTACCCAAATGGATATTGCCGGTGCTGGATGCCGTCGGTCTGGCCGTGTTTGTCGGTATTGGCGTCAATAAGGCGTTTAATGCGGGCACCGGCCCGATGGTGGCGATCTGCATGGGGGTATTAACCGGCGTGGGCGGCGGCATCATTCGCGACATTCTGGCGCGTGAGGTGCCGATGATCCTGCGTACTGAAATTTACGCAACGGCCTGTATTGCGGGCGGCATTGTCCACGCGACCGCGTACTACACGTTTGCACTTCCGCTGGAAAACGCCGCGATGCTGGGGATGGTCGTGACGCTGGTGATACGTTTAGCGGCGATACGCTGGCACCTGAAGCTGCCGACGTTTGCGCTGGATGAAACGTCAAGATAGGCGTCGTTTATAAGCCCGGTGGCGCTTCGCTTACCGGGCCTACAATCCGCATTCAGGCTTAAATGCTGAACGAAGAACCACACCCGCAGGTGCTTGTTGCGTTCGGGTTGGTCACCACAAAACGCGAACCTTCCAGACCTTCGGTGTAATCCACCGAACCGCCCACCAGATACTGCAGGCTCATCGGGTCAACTACCAGCGCGACGCCCTGCTTCTCGATGGTCATATCGCCGTCGTTCACCTGATCGTCAAAGGTAAAACCGTACTGGAAGCCGCTGCAGCCGCCACCGGTAATATAGACACGCAGTTTCAGATCCGGATTGTCTTCGTCGGCAATCAGGGTTTTCACTTTGTTGGCTGCTGCTTCGGTAAACTCCAGCGGCACAGCTACGTCATCACTCATCTTATGCTCCCATGAATACTGCTATTGGGTAAAATTCACCCAATTCTTTTCGTCATTATCTAATACCCTGGTAATTCATTCAAGTATTCTGCGTGGCGGCCCGCTCCGCCTCTTGTTTTGCCAGGGTACGCGCGAGGATGGTGGAGTATAGCGGTTTTCCACCCAGGAATTGGGCTAATAGTGTCGCGCCGAGACAAGTAATGATCATTGGCAAAATGAGCTGGTAATTATCCGTCATCTCCAGCACCAGCACGATGCCGGTTAACGGCGCGCGCAGGGAGGCGGCCAGCAGCGCCCCCATCCCGGCCACTGCAAAGGTGCCGGCGTCCAGGTGGTAAGCGGGGAAACCTGCCTCAGCCGCCATACCAAACGCGGTGCCGAGCAGCGTTCCCAGCGCCAGCATCGGGGCAAAAATCCCGCCGGGCGCGCCGGAGGAGAAGCACAGTACCGTCGTAATGACCCTGGAGAAAAACATAAACAGCAGCAAACCCACGCTGAAATTCCCGGCTGCGGCAATGGGAATCAGCCCGAAACCGCCGCCCGCGGCATTCGGTTCGATAAAGCCGAGCACGCCACAAATGCCGCCCAGCAGGCCGCCCATCAGCACCCATTTCGTGGTATTGCCGCCGTGAACGCGCTGGAACATATCCTGAGCGCGTAAGATAAAGGTGTTAAACAGCGGGCCCACCACACCAAAAATCATGCCGAGGATCAGGTACAGCCACAGGGTATTAACCGGTGCGTTGGTCAGTTTACCGACTTCAATCACCGCCCCTTCGCCATTAAAGATGCGAAAGACGATGCTCGACATAATGACGCCGGTAAACACCGCTTTAATGGAGATCAGGTTGTAGCGGAACTGCGCGCGCATCTCTTCGATGATGAACAAAATACCGGCCAGCGGCGCGTTAAACGCCGCAGAAAGCCCCGCCGCTGCACCGGTGGCCAGCAGCGTATGGCGCGCCTCGGCGCTGCGCATGCGGAACAGATCGCCCACCATGCGGCCGACGTTCCCCCCCAGTTGCACCGTTGGCCCTTCCCGGCCGAGCACCATCCCTGCGCCCAGCGTCCCCATGCCGCCAATAAACTTAACCGGGATCACCCGCCACCAGCGCACCGGGCGCAGCTCTTCCAGCGCGCCTTCAATTTCCGGGATGCCAGACCCGCCCGCCTCCGGGGCGAATTTACGCACCAGAAAATACCCCACCATGGCAAACAGCGCAGACAGGCCGAATGCCGCTACCCAGACCAGCCATTCGCGATCGGCAAAACCGGCTACGGTACCGACTCGCCAGTTGAGTACGGCATTAACCGCTTTTTCAAACGCCACGCCAACCAGCCCTGCAAGGGTACCCACCACGGCAGCGGCCAGCAGGATCGCCAGCGGCGTTTTATCGCGATTGAGCAGCCGGCGGATACTGATTCGATGCTTGGCGCGCGTAAACTGTTGTTCTTCAAAAGACGGAGAATCTGATTTCATGTCCTGTACTTATTCGTCATACAAAAGCCGCGTGGATTTTACCAGAGACTGCCTCACTGTCTCCTGAAAATTACTTAACAAATCTTAAAGCATTACCAGGCTAAAAATTTCATAACCTTCCCCGAATCACTTAGAATAGTGGGCTTAATCATTTTATACGAACCAGGAACGACGCCATGAGCAAGTCTGAAAACCTCTACAGTGCAGCCCGCGAGCTAATCCCCGGTGGCGTGAACTCGCCAGTACGCGCCTTTACCGGCGTGGGCGGCACGCCGCTGTTTATTGAACGTGCTGACGGCGCGTATCTGTATGATGTCGATGGCAAAGCCTATATCGATTACGTCGGTTCCTGGGGGCCGATGGTTCTCGGACATAACCATCCTGCCATTCGTAACGCGGTCATCGAAGCCGCGCAGCGCGGCCTGAGCTTCGGTGCGCCGACCGAGATGGAAGTGAAAATGGCGGAGCTGGTTACCGAACTGGTGCCGACCATGGACATGGTGCGTATGGTGAACTCCGGTACCGAAGCCACCATGAGTGCCATCCGTCTGGCGCGCGGCTTTACCGGTCGCGACAAAATCATCAAATTCGAAGGCTGCTACCACGGCCATGCGGACTGCCTGCTGGTGAAAGCGGGCTCCGGCGCGCTGACCCTCGGCCAGCCAAACTCGCCTGGCGTACCTGCTGATTTCGCGAAGCACACCCTGACCTGCACCTACAACGATCTGAACACCGTTCGCGCGGCGTTCGAGCAGTATCCGCAGGAGATCGCCTGCATTATCGTTGAACCGGTTGCGGGCAACATGAACTGCATCCCTCCGCAGCCTGACTTCCTGCCGGGCCTGCGCGCGCTGTGCGATGAGTTCGGCGCGCTGCTGATCATCGATGAAGTGATGACCGGCTTCCGCGTGGCACTGGCGGGCGCCCAGTCTTATTATGAGGTTGAGCCGGACCTGACCTGCCTCGGCAAAATCATCGGCGGCGGCATGCCGGTCGGTGCTTTCGGCGGTCGTAAGGACGTGATGGAAGCCCTGGCGCCAACCGGACCGGTTTACCAGGCGGGCACGCTCTCCGGTAACCCAATTGCCATGGCTGCAGGCTTCGCCTGTCTGACCGAAGTGGCGCAGCCGGGTATTCATGAAACCCTGACGGACCGTACCACGCAGCTGGCAAACGGTCTGCTGGAAGCCGCAGAAGAAGCGGGAATTCCGCTGGTTGTTAACCACGTGGGCGGGATGTTCGGGATTTTCTTCACCGATGCGAAAACCGTGACCCGCTATCAGGATGTGGTGAAGTGCGACGTTGAACGCTTCAAGCGCTTCTTCCACCTGATGCTGGAAGAAGGCGTGTACCTGGCACCGTCCGCGTTCGAAGCGGGCTTTATGTCCGTGGCGCACAGCGAAGAAGATATCAATAACACCATCGACGCGGCGCGTAAGGTGTTTGCGAAACTGTAAACCGCGCCAGAAACGTAGGCCGGGTAAGCGTCAGCGCCACCCGGCTTTTTTTTATCTGCTCTGTTTCCTCAACAGATAAATAAAGTACGGCGCACCAATGAAGGTCGACAGCAGACCCGCCGGGATCTGATACGGGAACAGCACCATCCTTCCACACCAGTCGGCAAACACCAGAATGACCCCGCCCGTCAGGGCCGACATCACAATATGTGGCATCGTCCGTCGGAAACCCATCATTCTGGCGATATGCGGCGCCATCAACCCTACAAAGCTTAGTGGACCGATGGTCATGGTGGCGGTTGCCGTCAGACACGCCGCCAGCAGAAGAAGCGCGACGCGCGTTGGCGTCAGCGCTAAGCCAACCGCACGCGCGGTTTCGCCCCCCAGCGGCAGAATGGTCATCCAGCGACGGCACAGCGGTACCATCGCCAGCAGCACGATCATAACGCTTCCTGACCAGGCAACCTGGCTGGCGGTGGCGTTGTACGTTGAGCCGGAAATCCAGGTCAGGATCTTCGCCATGCGCGGATCGCCGCTCGCCTGCAGCATCATCAGCAACATAGTAAAGGCGGTGCTGAGCGCCATACCGGCCAGCAGCATGCGGTGCGGAGAAAATCCGCCGCGGCCAGAGGCAACCAGAATAATCATCAACGTGGCCGCCGCACCGATACTCCCGGCAGGCATCAGCCAGCCAAACGCATTGCCCGGCACCAGGAAGAGCATCAGCACCACGCCAAAGGCTGCGCCGGAGCTGATCCCCAGCACTTCAGGGCTTGCCATCGGGTTACCGGTCAGACGCTGAATAATACAGCCCGCCACCGCCAGCATCACCCCGGCAATCAGCGCGGAGAGAATACGCGGCCAGCGCCACTGCAGCAGTTCGTTGAGTAAGTCACCCGTTGCCCAGTGCCAGCCTGCGGCATCGCGCCCAAACGCGAGGGCGGCAAACGAGGCGATAAGCAACACCGCCAGACCGGCAAGGCTGAACCACAGCACCGACTGACGTTCAGCGTAGACTTTATCGCCCGCGTCCATCGCTGGGGCGCTGATGCTGCGCAAACGCGGGAGCAGCCACAGCAGCAGCGGCGCACCGATAAGCGCCGTTGCCGACCCGGTAGACACTTCCATCCAGACGCGCGCCAGCCAGAGAATGATCTGATCGGAAAGCCAGAGGATCAGCGCCCCGATCAGCGGCGCCAGCAGCAGACGTGCCAGAAGGCGACGCGCCCCGAGCATTTTCGCCAGCAGCGGCGCAAAGAGGCCGATAAACCCGATGATGCCAACCGCGTTAACCAGCAGAGCGCTCAGCACAATCGCCAGCGTGAGCGCCGCCAGACGAGCCAGCGACAGCGCCAGCCCCAGGTTGCGCGCCACGCCATCATCCAGCCCCATTAGAGTGAGCGGGCGCAGCAGCAGCAGCGTGAGCACCACGCCGCCAAACAATTGTGGCCACAGGCGCTGGACGATACTCCAGTCGGTCTGGGTGAGCGTGCCGGTGCTCCACATAAACATGCTTTGCAGCTGGTCGTGGTGAAACAGCACCAGAAGCTGGTTGATCGCGCCGCAGTAGAGGCTGACGACCAGCCCGGCGAGGATCAGCGTGACCGGCGAGAGACGTTTTCCCCAGGCCACGCCAAAGACCAGCGCGCCCACGACGCAGGCACCTGCCAGCGCGGCAAACTGCGAGGTTAATGCCCCCGGCAGCGTCCAGAGGGTGGTGATGGTGATCCCCAGCTGTGCCCCCGTCGCCACGCCCAGCGTGGTTGGCTCCGCCAGCGGGTTACGCAGCACCTGCTGAAACAGCACGCCCACCAGCCCCAGCCCCGCCCCGACCAGCAGGGAGATGCTAAGACGCGGCAGCAGGCTGTAGTGGAACAACATCTGCTGAATATTGTCGATATCCGGAGCGGCAAACGCGGCCGCCCACTGCTCGCGCGGCAGTGCCGTGGAGAGGTTGAACCCGGTTAGCGCCAGCGCCGCCAGAAAAATCAGCCCCAGCAGCAGCGCCGGGAAACGAGCAATACGCGTACTCATGCTTTGCCCCCCATCACGTTGTCCAGCACGCGGGCAAAGTGCATTGCCGACAGCGTCGCGCCGTAAAACCATACCGCAGGGGCGCGCAGGAAGCGCTGCTCGCGCACGAACGGCATCGCCTGCCAGAGCGGGGTCGCCATCAGGGTTTGCATTTCACGCTCGTTGCCGTGGTCAAAGCACAGCACGTCGACGTCGCGAAACGCCGCCAGGCGGTCGATGCCCACGGCGGTGCTTCCCCAGAACGTCATCTCGCCTTCCCAGGCGTTGCGAATGCCGAAGTTGTCGAGCACTTCCTGGAACAGGCAGTTCTTTCCAAAGACCAGCATATGGCGGGCATCCAGCAGCGTCACCATCAGCAAAGGCCGATCGCCACGGCGGGCAAAGCGCGGCTTAAGAGACTCAATCAGCGCGTCAAACTCATCGAGATGCTGTTTTGCTTCCGCTTCCCGGTTGAGGAACTGGGCCATCTCGTGGATGGAATTTTTTGCCATGGTCAGCGGCTTTTTACCGTCGCTAAAGGAAAAGCCTCGTCCCGGCGCAATCTTCGCCATGATCTCTTCCGACGGGCCATACCCCGCAGACCAGAATAAATAAGACGGTTTCATCTGCGTGAGAAGCTCAAGGTTTGGCTCCGTGCGCAGACCGATGTCGATGACCGAGTCCGGCAGTTTTGGCTCATTCACCCACAGGGTGTAGTTGGGAATGTCGGCCACGCCGTAGGGCGTGATACCCAGGGCCATCATCAGCTCGACGGGTAACCACTCCAGCGCCACGATGCGGTGCGGATCGATAGCGGCGGCGCGGGCCGGGGCCATCTTCAACAGCAGCGGCGAGAGCGCCATGGCCGTCAGCAGGCGACGGCGGCTAATGTATGTTGAATCCAGCATCAGTAGACAAAGCTCACCGGTGCAGCCCCGGCCGGGTGAGGCAGAATACCCATCGGAATACCATAAATCTGTTCCAGCGTTTCGCTGCGCATCAGCTCAGACGGCGTGCCCTGAGCGATCATTTCACCGCCGCGCAGCGCGACGAGGTAGTCACAGTAGCGTGCCGCCATGTTGATATCGTGCAGGACAGCGATCACCGTCAGGCCGCGCTGCTGGCTTAAGCGATGCACCAGCGCCAGCACGTCGACCTGATGGGCGATATCCAGCGCCGAGGTCGGTTCATCCAGCAGCAGGCAGCGGCTGTCCTGCGCCACCAGCATCGCAATCCACGCCCGCTGACGTTCACCGCCGGACAGACTATCCACCAGGCGATGCGCCAGCGGTTTTAGCCCTACCAGCGCAATCGCCTCTTCTACTTTCTCCCGGTCGGAGACGCCGAAGCGGCCAAGCGCCCCGTGCCACGGATAGCGGCCAATCGCTACCAGCTCACGCACCGTCATCCCTTCCGCCTGTGGCAGCTGCTGCGGCAAGTAGGCCACCTTGCGGGCAAAGGCTTTACTGCTCCAGCCCTCCAGCGGCCGATCGTCCAGCAGAATATCCCCTTCAGAAGGTGGCTGGTGGCGTCCCAGCATCTTGAGCAGTGTGGATTTACCGGAACCGTTGTGGCCAATCAGGCCCGTCACTTTACCGGCAGGAAACGTCAGAGAGAGCGGATGCAGCAGGGTGCGCCCGGGTACGCGAAAGGAGAGATTATTGAGCGTAAAGGTGGTGTCGGATTGCGTTTTATTATCCTGCATGTCAGCCAACTTAAATAAAAAGGGCACGGCGAACCGTGCCCATAAAGAGGTTAGAAGCGGAAGGTCGCGGTGGCGACAACCTGGCGTTCAGCACCCCAGAAGCAACCGTAGGTGTTGAAGCAGCTGGCAACGTACTCACGATCGAACAGGTTGTTCACGTGAAGCGCGACGTTTGATCCGGCCATGCCTACACGCGCCAGATCGTATCTGACCAGTGCATCAACCAGTGTATAGCTTCCAACAGTGAAGCTATTCGCCGGGTCACCTTTGCTGGAGCCGGTATAACGCACACCGGTACCCAGCGTCAGGCCAGACAGTGGGCCGTCAAACATCGTGTAATCACCCCACAGGGATGCCATATGTTTTGGCACCTGCGCCGGCGTGTTGCCTTTGTAGTTGGTGTCGGTGGTGTATTCCGCATCGGTATAGGTATAAGAACCGACAACGTTCACGCTGGCAGAGAGCGCCGCTTTCGCTTCCAGCTCTACGCCACGGGCGCGGATCTCGCCGCCTTCAACGGAGAAGGGTGAGCCAGTTGGGTCAGCCATCAGGTTGTTGGTTTTGGTCAGCTGATACACTGCACCGGTGATCACGATCGGACGATCGTTCGGCACGTATTTCACGCCCGCTTCGTACTGTTTGCCTTTAGACGGCGAGAACGGTTTACCCTGAGCATCGGTCAGGGAAGCCGGTTCAAAGGATTCGCTGTAGCTGAAATAAGGAGTTACCCCGTTGTCGAACAGGTAGTTAACGCCGCCACGCCAGGTGAACTGAGTATCATCACGCTTGGCGGTGGTATTTAATACGCGGTTGTAGGACTCCTGATCGGCCCAATCGTAACGGCCGCCCAGTGTCACCAGCACTTTATCCCATTCGATCTGATCCTGAGCGTAAACGCCGGTCTGCTTCTGCTTGTTCAGCACCTGGTAAGCACCAGACGGTCCAGGGTGTGAACCGAAATCGAAATCGCCACGATCGAGATCGTAAATATCGGATGGCGCAACGGAGCCGGCGTAGCCGAACCAGGAGTTAATGTCATTACGCATGCGCATGAAATCAACGCCTGTCAGCAGGGTATGGTCGAGAGCCCCCGTCGCGAACTTGCTCTGAAGCTGCGTATCAACGGTGAAGTTTTGCAGCTTCTCGTCATCGATCACATACTGGCGAGTCAGCGTATGCCCCCATTGTGACTGAGGAATGCTCGCGCAAGGGCTGGATGCCGGATTACTCGAATAGAGCGGATCGGAACACATGCCGTAGCCGTATACGCTGTTTTGCGAGGTTTTGTTCTCGGCAAAGCGCAGATTCTGACGCACGGTGAAAGTGTCGTTGAATTCGTGGTCGAAGCTGTATCCCACCATTTTCTGGTTACGGGAATAGGTGTTGTTCTTTGCGCCTTCATTGAAGTTAGTCGGCAGACGATCGCCGTTTGGCAGCGGGTCAACCGTCCCCTCTTTTGGCAGCCAGCCGTAGTAGCCCGTTTCAGGCTCGTTCTGGAAGTAGGAGAGGAACGTGAAGGTGGTTTTATCATCCGGACGCCAGGAGAAGGATGGCGCGATGGCATAACGCTGCTCGCCCTTATCTTCCTGCTGCGAATTGTTCGAGCGTGCAACGCCCGTCAGACGGTATGAATAAACGCCGTCATCATCGATCGCATCGCTAAAGTCAAAGCCGGTCTGGAACAGGCTGTCGGTACCCACTTTAAACTGGATCTCTTTCAGCGGCTCGGTTGTTGGGCGCTTACTTACCATGTTCAGCAGGCCGCCCGGGCTGCTTTTACCGTACAGAACGGAAACCGGACCGCGCATGATTTCAGCGCGCTCCAGCATATAAGGGTCTATCACCGCGTCGTTGTAGAAGTTGCCCTGCAGCTTCATGCCGTCGAGGTAGTTATTCTGGCTCTGGCCGTCGGCCGCGAAACCGCGGATCACGAGGTAGTCATAGGTATTCGAAGCACCTCGGGTACCCACCGCAACGCCCGGCGTGTAGCTCAGGGCTTCTTTCACCGAACGTGGCTGATGCAGCGCCATCTCTTCGGCAGTTACCACAGAAATAGACTGTGGAACCTTTTGAATTGGGGTGTCTGTTTTGGTACCGGTCGCAGATTGGCGAGCGGCGATAGTCGCAGCAGGTCCCCAGGCACTTTCCTGTGCAGCAGGTGCAGCGGTAACGGTAATAGTATCTTCTTTTTTCGGGGTTTCGGCAGCGTTAGCAAATGCAGACATGCCGGCAACCGCTGTGGCTACGACAACCGCGACTTTACGCAGCGACGTGTTAATTGGCTGAGCAGTATTGGAAAGCGCCATGTTTATCTCTGATGGAAAAGTGAATGATAACGTAAACGAGAATTATTATTATGACCGCAGAATAATATGCGAAACGCTGGTTGCATAGCAAGCAGTAAGCGGCCCTACAAGATTTAAGGGTTTAAGAATTAACCAGATGAAAAGAGAGGGTTAATGAGGTTAGCAAAATGATCGCTTAAGCCCGCCGAAACGGGCAGAGAGAATTAACGGTAAAACACCTCGAACGTGGCGACGGAGTCGACTTTGCCCGCTTTAACCTCTCCCGTTTTGACGTAGCGCGCCTTGAGGGGAATTTCGACAGGAACCTTGTCCTGCGTGCTGGTTATCGCCGTGTAGTTCCGATCAAACTGCAGCACGGTATTATTCTGGTCGAGGATCTGAATGCCAACGCCCTCGGCGGCAGAGTCTCCGCTAGCGATGCCCAAAATATTGCCGTTCGTTACGCCCGTCGAGCCCGCGCTCGTGAACTGATAATCAACCTTCGTCCCTGCCGCGCAGTCGGTGATTTCAATCTTAAAGCTACCGTCAGTGAGTACGTCGGAATATTGGCCGGTAAAATCCTGCGTATTGACCGTTCTTAGCGGCACATAGATGTTCCGGTCGACCAGATTACAGGTATTGGTCGTAATGTGGACGCTGGCAGGAGAAAAGCGCATTTCACCGATCGCCGCGTTGCCCAAGATATCCATTGACGTTAATCGCGACGTATCCAAATCCCCCTCCTGGATATCGCCCGTCACGACCAGCTGTGCAGCGGCGCGAAACGTCGATGTGCTCTGCGAATAACCATGTATCGAACCCAGATAGTGGATAGGCCGGACAATATCCTCTTCATTGTAACCGGGAAAGCGTTCACTCGACGCAGCCGCGCGGATGCCAATACCCGGCACATTAGTCTGATAAACCCCGGGCATGACATCTTCTCGTGCATCGGTATCCGTGAGGTACAGATACCCTCGCCGTACTTGCGCATCACCGCTACAGTCCACCGTCACCGCTTTACTCTCAACGCTGGCGTCATAAATGACGGTGCCGACGGGCGTGTCGGGCGCAACAACGATCACCGGAGGAAGTTGAAACGTCACCACGGCATCCACATCAGAACTGCCGTTAAAGGTGCAGTCTGCTCTGGCTGTATGGAAAAAGGCCCCCGTCAGCACGAGCAGAACGGGTAAAAGAAAAGTGTTGACCGAACGACGTAGATGCATGAAATACCTCTGTTAATAGCAGTTGACCGTGGCTTTCACGATCCCTGTCGGGCTCTGCGTGGAAATGTCCAGCGTCCCCTGGCACTGCCGATCGCGCTCTTCTCCCCACTGCACGCTAAACGTTGTTTTGCCGGACAGCCCGGTGAGGTAAACCTCGCCGTCATCCCCGACGATGGCCGAGGTGTTATCCAGCGCCACCACGGCACCAAACGGCACGGGCTTACCCGCGTAACGCAGAGTCACCAGCGCGCGTCGTCCAACGCGCGCATCGAAGGTTGCGCTCAGCGCAGCGCCTTTTGTCGGCACGAGATCCAGCGTTGCCGCGTCGATATCAATATCTTCTCGATCCTGCGTATTCACGGTGATGATGTTGTGCCGATAGGCCGTCAGAGAAGGAACAATCGCGTTACCAAAACGGTCCGTCGTGATACCGCGCCCGTTTTGCACTTTGACGTTATCACCATCTTTAATGTGCACAATGGCGAAGGCGTCGCGTACGGGTTGCCCCAGCGTCACGCCATGCTCGTGAGCAACGATTGACCCCTGAGCGCTGTAGTTCCACTGCCGATTGTTACCACCGTAGCTGTACCCCATCCCTACCTCACCGGAAGCCCCGCGATAACGTCCTGACAGGCTGCCGCCGTAGCCCGTATCCTGGTTGGCATAGGTCTGCTGGAGGTTATAGCTCAGCTTATTGTCCTCGAGAGCAGTACCGCCGAGCCCGACCTGATGCGAGACAAACCCACCGCTGGCGGAGTTCGCGCTATAGGTTGCCCAGGAATTCGGCAGCCACTTTGATAACGGAATGTTGACCGTCAACGCCATTTGCCGGTCGGTATCGGCATCTGGCGTGCGGGTCAGGTTGTAACTTATCGACCAGGTGATGTCGCGCCAGCTGGAGCTGAACCCCGCGCTGACGCTACGCTCATGGCCGTCCATATCCCAGTAGTCCTGCTGATAGCCGTTGAGATAGGCCGAGCCCCAGTCTGAAATACGCTGGGACAGGTTGAGCTGCATGCGGCTACGGCGGTTATTAGTTCTGCGGTAGGTATAAATGCCGTCATCGATTTCGCTGTCACGCTGATCGATAGCTTCCTGAAAGGTGTAGAACCCCGATGTGGAGTAGCGATAGCTGGCAAGCGTGATGGTGGTATCCGTGTCGGGAATATCTTTTGAATACTGCGCCCGCCAGGATAAACCGCTGGCATCGTCACGCCCGTCATCAAACGCGGTACGCGCGGCCGTGAGGTCGACAGAGGCGGAGCCGAAATGCCCCAGATCGGCACCGAGCCTCAGCAGTAGCGCGTGATACAGTGATGAACCCAGCGCGCCGGTATACGCCGTGACGCCGTAAGGCAGACCATAGATGGCTGTGCCTTGCGCAAAGGTGGGTTCGTCTTCACCTTCATTACCGCGATAGCGCCCTGCGGCCAGCGAATACTTAAAGCCGCCTTCCCGCTGTAACACCGGCACCGACGCGCTGGCCTGGATGAAGCTATGCTCGCTGCCGTCCGCCTCTTCGACGGTCACTTCCAGATCGGCTCCGGATGTTACCTGGCTTAAATCGCGGATCTCGAACGGCCCCGGTGAGACGTTTGTCTGATAGATGGTGTAGCCGTTTTGCTTGATAGTGACTTTCGCATCGCTATTGGCAATACCGCGCACGACGGGCGCAAAGCCCTGCTGACTAACAGGCAGCATAGAAGTATCCGTTTCCAGCTTCACGCCGGTCATCTGGACGCTGTCAAAAAGTTCACCATTGGTATATGTCTGACCAATCTCAAGCTGGCTTTTCAGCGTTTTGATGTCGCGTTGTAACGTGCTGGCAATGCCCTCCCAGCCAGAAGCGTCGCTCCAGGTGCTGTTATTCCTCAGCCGCCACGCCCCAAGGTTAATCCCCGACTCCAGGCCAAGCCAGGTCGAAGAGGTTTTGCCCGAACTGTAGTGCTGCTGAGAACCGCTGAGTTGATAGCTTGTCCAGGCGGCAGGCGCGCCGTCATCCCAGAATTTTGGATGTATCGCGCCAGCGGCAGCATGGTCGCGGTACGCCTGCGGGATGACCAGCTTCAGGGCCTGGTCATCCTGATTGTATTCGTAACGGGCATTTTCAATGAAATGGGAGATATCGCGGACGTAAGCGCCGTCATCCAGATCTTTTAAGTCCGGGATCGTGTCGACTTTCACGCCGTAATCGCGCAGATCCGCTTTCGTCAGCTCCGGCAGCAGGCGCTGTTTATCGTCAGACAGCACGAAAGCGATGGGACGTTTATCCACAACGTCCCGATCCCACATAACAGTCGTAAGGTAGCTTCCGGCAAGTAGCCCGTTATCGTTAATGAAGTTTTTTAATGTAGAGGTATTTTCGAGGGGCGTATCCAGCTCAAGGATCCGCAGGTTAAATTCGTCATCAGCACAGGCAGGCTGGATCGCGGCGAGCAGCGTCAGCGCGATCCCGTACAGTACCTGTTTGTGAAGCAGAGGTGACGACATAAAATACCAACATGATGATTTAAAGAGCCTGCTTGCGCTGTGGGGTTTGCCCACCGAAATCATTGATTGCCGTCCAGGTCACCGCGCCCTTTGCTGAATTCGGTAACGCGAAACGCTGCTCGCTGAACGGAGCCACCATCATTGAAATGGCGCCTGGCGTGGTTTTGGTCTCTTTCACCGGAACACTTTTCCCACCAACGGCAAGCTCGCCAAACGAGACGTAAAACGGGGTCGGGTTGTTTGCAATTAGCGTGTCGCCCTGACGCTGGAATGTGATTTTTGCGTAGGCTTCCAGGGCATCGCTTTCCTTCAGCTGAGCCGGACGCCAGAAAAGCTTCAGGCGCGTTTTCATCGCAAATTGCAGCGTGTTTTTCTCTTTCAGCTCCGGCGAGAGTGCCGATACGGATTTAACGTTTGCCAGAAACAGAGATTCCCGGTCTGCGGGCAGGCTTTTTTTATCGCCGGTAAAAATAACGTGCAAAAGGGTTTGACGATTTTCCTGCAATTTGTAAACAGGGGGAGTAATAATAAACGGCGCTTTCGCATCATTGGGGTAACTGACCCAGCTTTGCACCAGATAACGTGTATGCGGATCTTTATTTTTAAGTGCTATCTGAACTTCTGATTTATTCGATGGATAAATAATTCGCGTACCACCGAGAACAACACTTGCCTGTACTGAACAGCAGGAAATAATTAAACAACCACATAACAATTTAAATAAAGTCTTCATACAATGTTCCAAAAAGGCAGCCGTTCAGGCTGCCCGTCATTGCTTAGCGATAGACAACCTCGAATGTTGCAGAGGAGGAGTAATGGCCCGCGGTTGGCGCGGTATCCCCCACCTGAATCACTTTCGCGGTGTAGTTAAAGACAGAAGCCGTTGCCCCGGTTGCGTCGTTGTTCACATCGGTACCCGCATCCGGTACTGAACCGTCGAAAACAACATCGCCTTTAGCGCCGTTCTCATTGCTGACGATGATGCCAACGTTGGTCGCATTGCCTGCGCCAGTCAGATCGTTCTTCAAACGCTTGTTAGCGGCGTCTGTTGTCGTGCCGCTAAACTTGAGGTTCAGTTTAGCGACCAGCGGGTCACATTTTTTCACTTCAATCTTAAAGGCTTTTGAGGTGCCAACCGTACCGTCAGCGCCAAAATCCGAAGGATAGGTATCTGCGAAAGTGACGGTGGAAGCGTTAGTCCCTGTGCCATCAACGTTAATTTCACAGGTATCGGCAACAATTTTTCCGGCGAAGTTCACCGTACCGGAATCGTTTGATGCAAATACAGGCAGAGACAGCGCGGCCATAACGCTTCCGGCTAAAAATGTAGCGACAATTTTTTTGTTCATGAAAAATATCCTTATATTTGACAATTGTGGCATCCATTCGCACTACAAATATTTTGAGTCGAAATGTTATCCAGCATGTTACACATGACTGACTAAATAGGAATATCCTTTGAGCCAGTGAATTTCTTATGGCGATTACATCAGATTATTCTTCATTGTGTCCAGAGAGGATAAAGTTACGCAACATGTAGAAGATTTCAAATGCATGTTTTAGATGAAAAAAATGAGAACTTAAAAATTCTAAATTAGATATTTAATTTTTTTAAAAATTGCAGAATGTAAAAAACAAAAAAGCCGCTTTATATTAAAGCGGCTTTTTATTCAGGGAATTAATTAATTCCCACCAAACATATCCTTGATCCAGCCGGCCACGCCATCACTGTCTTTCTTCTCGTTCTGCTGCTGGGCCGGTTGTTGCTGCGGCTGCTGCGGCTGAGAAGATTGATCGAACGGGTTGCCCGTTGGCTGTTCAGGCTGGCTCTGCTGGCACAGTGAGTCCGGGTTGGTCGTCCAGACCGGGAGGGTTCGCATCCCGCCGCCGCAGATAAAGTTCCCGGAACCATCCACGCCCATATCGACGATATCTTCCGGCGCGACCAGGTTCAGCGGCACAGGTGACTGGTTCGCCAGGTAGCGCTGGTAAATCGACATCGCCCCGCTCGCCCCGTAAAGTTTGGTCGGCTGGTTGTTGTCACGACCTACCCAGGTGATCACCACTTCACGGCCATCAATACCGGCAAACCAGGTATCGACGTTGTTGTTGGTGGTCCCGGTTTTACCCGCCAGATGCAGACCAGGATACTTCGCCCCCAGCTGACGACCGGTACCGCGCTGCACAACCTGCTGCATCGTCCACAGCGTCATGTAGGCCGCCTGCGCAGGAACGGCACGTTCAGCCTGCGGGAAGCTCTGATACAGCACGGAGCCATCTTCGGCAATCACCGAACGCAGGGCAGAGAGCGGTGCGCGGTTACCCCCGCTGGCAATGGTCTGGAACGCCTGCGCCACTTCGATCGGCGTCAGGTTAAGCGCCCCCAGAATCATCGCCGGAACAGGGTGCAGCTGATCTTTCGGTACGCCCAGCTTCTGCCAGGTATCGACAATGGCCGGCAGACCCAGCGCCATACCGAGGTTAACCGTAGGTACGTTCATGGAGCGGGTTAACGCATCCACCAACATCACCTGGCCGCTGAACTGTTTATCATCGTTCTGCGGTGACCAGACCTGGCCGTTAGGCTGACGCAGGGAGATTGGCGCATCGGCGATCCAGGTGTTCAGGCGATACAAATTCGGCTGGCTCAGCGCGGTGAGATAGGTCGCTGGTTTAGCCAGAGAGCCAATCGAACGACGCGCCTGCATCGCGCGGTTGTAGCCCGCATATTGCGGCTCTGCGCCGCCCACCATCGCGCGAACTTCGCCGGTATTGCGGTCAACCACCACCATCGCGGTTTCCAGATCGGAGAGCTTGCGCTGTTTCTTCAGCGCCGGAATGCCTTCCACCGCCGCTTTTTCTGCAGCGTCCTGGGCTACCGAGTCAAAGGTTGTGAAGATCTTCACGCCGGAGAGATCTTTGACCTTATCACCGAGCTTGCTTTGCAGCTCCTGGCGCACCATCTGCATGAAAGCAGGCTGCGGAGAGATCACCCCACCGCGCGGCTGCACGCCCAGCGGACGTGCGCTAAGCATGTCGTATAATTCCTGGTCAATCACCTGCTGCTGTTGCAGCAGACGCAGTACCAGGTTACGACGCTCCAGCGCCAGTTTCGGGTTGCGCCACGGGTTATAAATGGACGCCCCTTTCACCATGCCCACCAGCAGCGCCTGCTGGTCAAGGCTGAGCTCTTCCACCGGACGGCCAAAGTAGTACAGGCTCGCCAGCGGGAAGCCGCGGATCTCGTTATCGCCGCTCTGGCCGAGGTACACCTCGTTCATGTACAGCTCAAGGATACGATCCTTGCTGTAGCGCGCATCCATCAGCACGGCCATGTACGCTTCGTTGGCTTTACGCCAGTAAGAACGCTCGCTGGAGAGGAACAGGTTCTTCACCAGCTGCTGGGTAAGCGTACTCGCCCCCTGCACGGTACGGCCCGCAGTCAGGTTCGCCAGCACCGCACGGCCGATGGAGTAGAGACTGATACCGTCGTGCTCGTAGAAATGGCGGTCTTCGGTTGCCAGCAGGGTATCCACCAGCAGATCCGGGAAGCCGTTACGCGCCACGAACAGGCGCTGTTCGCCATTGGCGGACGAGAGCATGGTGATCAGACGCGGATCAAGACGGAAGAAACCGAACTGGCGGTTATTGTCCATGTTCTCAATGGTTTCCAGCCGATCGCCGTCAAAAGTCAGACGCGCGCGCACCTGCCCCTCTTTGCTGTCCGGGAAGTCGAACGGGCGGCGGATCATCTCAATGCTCTTCGCCTGGACGGTAAATTCGCCCGGGCGGGTCATTTTCGTGACCTGACGATACTGCGTAGCTTGCAGCAGTTTCACCATCTCGTTCTTGCTGATGGACATGTCCGGCTCAAGGTTCACCATGCGACCATACACTGCCGCGGGCAATTGCCAGACTTTCCCGTCGATACGGCTGCGGATCTTCTGATCCAGATAAACGCCGTAAATCGCGATCAGCACAACAAAAACAATGAACAGCTTCAGCAGCAGCCAGAACCAGCCGCGCTTCCCACGAGGCTTACGCCCTTTGCCTTTTCCTTTACGCGGCATGGGTTCTTCATCCTCATAATCGTCTTCATAGTCATCGTCATACTCCTCATCTCTGAGGCGACGACGGCTTACCTTTTCTTTCGCCGGACGCGCGGGTTTTCCCTTACGTCCTATTGGCTCGCGGTCATTCCCCGCCATGCTTTTTCTCCGCAACTTTCAGGCGCAAAGGCCAGATTTTCTTTTCTTCCACAGGCCTGTGAAAGAAGAAATCTCTCAAAATAAACAGCAAGACTTTCCTGTCAGGAATACTTCTTCGTCCGCCGCGTCGGCGCCGTATTCGCCGGATCGTCCGGCCAGACGTGTTTGGGGTAGCGCCCTTTCATCTCTTTCTGCACTTCACGGTAGCTTCCCGCCCAGAACGCCCCCAGATCGCGGGTGATCTGCAACGGACGATGCGCAGGTGAGAGCAGCTCAAGCACCAACGGCACCCGCCCTTCGGCAATAGACGGCGTGGTTGCCTCACCAAACATCTCCTGCATCCGAACCGCCAGCGCCGGAGGATTATCCTCATGATAACGAATGGCAATCCGGCTCCCGGTGGGCACAGTGTAATGCCCAGGAAGCTCACTATCCAGACGTTGACGTAATGACCAGTCCAGTAAATTCTGTAACGCGGTCTTAACATCAAGCGCCTTAAGGGCGCGCAGAGAGTGCACGCCGCTCATTTGCGGCAGCAGCCACTGCTCAAGCGTCGCGAGCAGCGTCTCATCATCCACCGCGGGCCAGGCGTATTCCGGTAGCCACTTCGCGGCGCAGTGCAGACGAATGCGATACTGTTCAGCTTCCGGCGTCCAGTTCAGAACGTTAAGGCCCTTTTCCCGAATGCCGTTCAGCATCGCCTGGTGTAACTCTTCCTCCGACGGCTTCGCCAGCGGTTTCGTCCCGAGCGTCAGTTTGCCAATCTGGCTACGACGAAACGCCTTCAGCGTACCCTGGGCATCGTCCCACTCCACGATGTCCGATTGCTGAAGCAGCTGCGGGCAGGTACGCGTCAGGGCATCTATGTCCACGGCAATCGCCTGTAATATACGGGCATCAGGAGACTGGCTGCCCTGAAGCAGGAGCGGCGCGATCAGCCATTCATGTCGCGTCAGGGCATCATCGCTGTCCAGCATCGCCCCCATGCCGTTTGCCAGCTGGTAGCGTCCATCCAGCCCGCGGCGGCGCGCAATCCTGTCCGGGAAGGCCAGCGCCAGAAGGGAGGCAATCTTATCGCCGTCAGGTGAACCGCCCCGGCAGTTCAGGCGTTTGCACAGCTGCTGCGCCCGCTGCTGCCAGTTTCCCTGATTGCGCGAAAACGCCTGCCCCAGATCGCTGCTGCCTCCGCGCGGCGGCTCCTCAAGAATAGCCGCCAGTTTCGCCGCTGTGGCAATTTCATCTTCGCCCTGCGCGGCCACCAGCATCGCCGCCAGACGCGGATCGTTGCCCAGCGCCGCCATTTTCTGACCGCGCGCCGTCAGACGTTCACCTTCCAGCGCGCCAAGCTGGGTGAGCAGGCTGCGCGCGGCGGCGAGATTCACGACAGGCGGTGGATTAAGCCAGGTGAGCTGTTCAGGATCCGGGCAGCCCCAAAGCAGGAGATCCATCACCAGCCCGGAGAGATCGCTTTGTAAAATCTCCGGCGTGCTTTGCTGTGCCGCCCGTTCAGCCTGCTCCGCGCTGGTCAAATGCAGGCAAATACCCGGCTCAAGACGCCCCGCACGGCCCGCGCGCTGCACCATTGACGCCTGACTGATGCGTTGTGTCAGCAGTTTAGTCAGCCCGGTGCGCGGATCAAAGCTCGCCACCCTCTCCTGCGCGCTATCCACCACCAGGCGAATGCCTTCGATGGTTAAACTGGTTTCGGCAATGTTGGTTGCCAGGACGACTTTACGCTGCCCCGCCGGGGCGGGAAGGATGGCTTTACGCTGCTCGGTCAACGACAGGGCGCCATAGAGCGGGCAAAGCAGTACGTCACTGCCCACCCTGGAGGCCAGCCGCTCCTGCACGCGCTGAATCTCCCCCACGCCGGGCAAAAACAGCAGCAGCGAGCCGGGCGCCTGGCGAAGCAGGTCAGCAGTGGCAATAGCTACCGCTTCGTCAAAGCGCTGATGGGCAGGAAGCGGCTGATAGCGACGCTCAACAGGAAATGCCCGTCCTTCTGAGCTGATGACCGGCGCATCGGGTAATGCCTGTCGTAGTCGCTCGTTATCCAGCGTCGCCGACATAATCAGCAGCCGCAGATCGTCGCGCAGCCCCTGCTGAACGTCGAGCAACAGCGCGAGGGCCAGATCGGCCTGCAGGCTGCGCTCGTGGAATTCATCCAGGATCACCAGCCCGACACCGTTCAACTCCGGGTCGTTTTGCAGCATGCGGGTAAGAATGCCCTCGGTGACCACCTCAAGCCGCGTGGACGGGCCGACGCAGGTTTCGGCGCGCATCCGGTAGCCTACCGTTTCGCCCGGTTTTTCATTCAGCAGTTCCGCCAGGCGCTGCGCCACGTTGCGCGCGGCCAGCCTGCGCGGCTCCAGCAGGATAATTTTCCCGGCAATCTTCCCCTCTTTAAGGATCTGCAGCGGCAGCCAGGTAGATTTACCCGCCCCCGTAGGCGCGTTAAGCAAAACCTGCGGGGCATGTTGTAAGGCAGCGAGAAGCTCAGGAAGAACGACGGCGACCGGCAATGAGGACACTAACAGCTCCAGAGGGTTAACATTAGTCGGCGTACATTGTAGCATCGGCGCATATCATTACCGAGTCCCCCGTATGTCTGAGTCGAAACGGCTGTTTTTTGCCATTGAATTGCCCACCACCCTACAGCGGCAAATCGTTCGCTGGCGCGCGGAACATTTTCCACCGGAAGCGGGCCGGCCCGTTGCGGCGGCAAACCTGCACCTGACGCTGGCCTTTTTGGGTGACGTGAGCGCCGAAAAACAGCGGGCATTAGCCGCCATGGCCGGGCGTATTGTCCAGCCGGCGTTTACGCTGCACCTTGACGATGCGGGTCAGTGGCTGCGTTCGCGCGTGGTCTGGCTGGGTACGCGCCAGCCGCCGCGCGGGTTGTTACAGCTCGCCAATATGTTGCGCGCGCAGGCAGCGCGCAGCGGCTGTTACCAGAGCCCGCAGCCGTTTCATCCGCACGTCACGCTGCTGCGCGATGCCGGTCAGGCCGTTGCTATTCCGCCGCCGGGTTTTCACTGGGCTTTTCCGGTTAATGAATTCGCGCTTTATGAATCCGTCTTTGCACGGGGACGCACCCGCTACAGGCCGCTACAGCGCTGGACGTTGGGCGACACCACAAGGAATTCCGATGAAGTTTAGTCCTGCACTCCAGTCCGCCACGCTGATCCAACGCTACAAACGCTTCCTCGCCGACGTGGTGACGCCGGAAGGCGAAGAGCTCACCCTGCACTGCCCCAACACCGGCGCCATGACCGGTTGCGCCGCACCGGGTGACACGGTCTGGTATTCCACTTCAGAAAATACTAAACGCAAATATCCCCATACCTGGGAAATAACCGAAACGCAAAACGGGGCGTTTATTTGTGTTAATACTCTGCGTGCAAATCAGCTTGTTAAGGAAGCGCTGACGAATGGCGCCATTCCCGAACTGGTGGGTTACGGTACGCATAAAACAGAAGTGAAATACGGCGATGAAGGCAGCAGAATTGACTTCATGTTACAGGCGGAAGGCCGTCCTGAGTGCTATATTGAAGTAAAATCAGTGACGTTAGCGGAACAGGAAAACGGCTTCTTTCCGGATGCGGTAACGCTACGCGGGCAGAAGCATCTGCGAGAGCTAATGAGTGTTGCGGCGGCGGGCAAACGCGCCGTATTGCTGTTTGCGGTGTTGCATACAGCGATTGAACGGTTTTCCCCTGCCCGCCATATCGATCCTAAATACGCACAACTGTTGAATGAGGCACAAAAGCAGGGGGTAGAGGTTTTAGCTTATAAAGCGGAACTTTCTGCCGATAATATGACTCTGAGATCGTCTCTTCCCATTGTCTTATAAGGGATTAGACGATTGATGAATAAGTGTTCTGGCCGCGTGCGCAAATACGCTTTTCCTCACAGGCTTGTCAAGTGTTACGTTTAGATAATTGCCATACGGAAAAGCATCTGCTATTTATAGCGACCTGATTTTTCCCCCAACACGGGGATCGATAGTGCGTGTTAAGGAGAAGCAACATGCAAGAAGGGCAAAACCGTAAAACATCGTCCCTGAGTATTCTCGCCATCGCTGGGGTGGAGCCGTATCAAGAGAAGCCGGGCGAAGAGTATATGAACGAAGCCCAGCTGTCGCACTTCAAGCGTATTCTTGAAGCATGGCGTAATCAACTCAGGGATGAAGTGGATCGCACCGTTTCGCATATGCAGGATGAAGCTGCTAACTTCCCGGATCCGGTAGACCGTGCCGCTCAGGAAGAAGAGTTCAGCCTCGAACTGCGTAACCGTGACCGCGAACGCAAGCTGATCAAAAAGATCGAGAAAACGCTGAAAAAAGTCGAAGACGAAGATTTTGGCTACTGCGAATCCTGCGGTGTTGAAATCGGTATTCGTCGCCTGGAAGCGCGTCCAACCGCCGATCTGTGCATCGACTGTAAAACGCTGGCCGAAATCCGCGAAAAACAGATGGCCGGCTAACGCCAGCGCTGTTTATACACTTCAAAGGCGGGAGTCTCTCCCGCCTTGTTACTGTTGATATGTCTGAATCACACTATATTGGGCGCTTTGCGCCATCTCCTTCCGGTGAATTACACTTCGGCTCATTAATTGCCGCGCTTGGCAGCTACCTGCAGGCTCGCGCCAGTCAGGGTAAATGGCTCGTCCGCATCGAAGATATTGACCCTCCGCGTGAAGTTCCCGGTGCTGCAGACACCATTCTACGTCAGCTGGAACATTACGGTCTTCACTGGGACGGCGACGTTCTGTGGCAGTCACAACGACATGAGGCTTATCGGGAACGTCTGGCCTGGCTCAGCGCTCAGGGGCTCTCCTATAACTGCACCTGCACCCGCGCGCGTATCCAGAGCGTGGGAGGTGTGTATGACGGCCACTGCCGCACGCTGAATCTTCCCCCGGAAAATGCCGCCGTACGCTTGCTACAGCGCGCGCCCATCACTCGCTTCCACGATCGGCTCTCCGGTGAGATTAGGGCGGATGAACGTCTGGCATGTGAAGATTTTATTATTCACCGTCGTGATGGTCTGTTTGCGTATAACCTGGCGGTGGTCGTCGACGATCATTTCCAGGGCGTGACGGAAATTGTGCGCGGGGCGGACCTGGTCGAACCGACCGTACGGCAAATCTCGCTTTATCATCAGTTTGGCTGGACCGCGCCGGATTACATTCATCTGCCGCTGGCGGTCAATGCGCAGGGCGTTAAGCTCTCCAAGCAGAACCACGCCCCGGCCCTGCCAGACGGCGATCCGCGTCCTGTTTTGATCGACGCGCTGCGATTTCTCAACCAGAATGTAACCAACGAATGGCAGGATCTGCGCATTGACGAATTGCTGAAAATAGCCATTGCCAACTGGACGCTCGCGGCAGTGCCAAAAATCCAGCATTCTCAAATGCGTTGCGCTGAGCTATGATTAGCCGCTTTTTTCATAACAAAACACACTACGAGGTGTACCATTTTTACCCGAGTCGCTAATTTTTGCCGTAAAGTGCTAAGCCGCGAAGAGAGCATGGCGAACGACGCTATTGCACAGCCACACATGTCGGTTATTCCGCGTGAGCAGCACAATATTTCCCGCAAAGATATCAGTGAAAATGCCCTCAAGGTACTCTATCGTCTGAATAAAGCGGGCTACGAGGCCTATCTCGTTGGCGGTGGGGTGCGTGATTTACTGCTGGGCAAAAAACCGAAAGATTTCGACGTGACGACCAGCGCCACGCCCGAGCAGGTGCGTAAATTATTCCGCAACTGCCGTCTCGTTGGCCGCCGTTTCCGTCTGGCTCACGTGATGTTTGGGCCGGAAATCATCGAAGTGGCGACCTTCCGCGGCCACCACGAAGCGGGTGCATCCGACCGCACCACGTCACAGCGCGGCCAGAACGGTATGCTGCTGCGCGACAATATCTTCGGCTCTATCGAAGAAGATGCCCAGCGTCGCGACTTCACCATCAACAGCCTTTATTACAGTGTGGCGGATTTCACCGTGCGTGATTACGTCGGCGGCATGCAGGACCTGAAAGAGGGTCTGATCCGCCTGATCGGCACGCCGGAAACGCGCTATCGCGAAGATCCGGTGCGCATGCTGCGCGCCGTGCGTTTTGCCGCCAAGCTGAACATGCGCATCAGCCCGGAAACCGCAGAGCCGATCCCGCGTCTGGCGACGCTGATTAACGACGTGCCGCCTGCACGCCTGTTTGAAGAGGCGCTGAAGCTGCTGCAGGCCGGCTACGGGTTCGAAACCTACAATCTGCTGCGCGAATACAACCTGTTCCAGCCGCTGTTCCCGACCATTACCCGTTACTTCACCGAAAACGGTGACAGTCCAATGGAGCGGATGATTGCGCAGGTGCTGAAAAATACCGACACCCGCATCCATAACGATATGCGCGTGAACCCGGCATTCCTGTTTGCGGCAATGTTCTGGTACCCGCTGCTGGAAACGGCTCAAAGAATCACCCAGGAGAGCGGCCTCGCCTATTACGATGCCTTCGCGCTGGCCGCGAACGATGTATTGGACGAAGGGTGCCGTACGCTCGCTATTCCGAAACGTATTACCACCCTGGTGCGCGATATCTGGCAGCTTCAGCTGCGCATGTCCCGTCGTCAGGGCAAACGTGCCTGGAAGCTGATGGAGCATCCAAAGTTCCGCGCCGCCTTCGACCTGCTGTCGCTGCGTGCGGAAACTGAACGCAATCAGGAGCTGCAGCGCCTGGCGCAGTGGTGGGCCGAATTCCAGGTTTCCGCCCCGCCGGAGCAGAAAGATATGCTGACCGGGCTGGATGAAGAACCTGCCCCGCGTCGCCGTCATCGTCGTCCGCGCAAACGCGCACCGCGTCGTGAAGGGACAGCATGACCCTCGCGTATATCGCCATCGGCAGCAATTTAGCCTCTCCACTGGAGCAGGTGAATGCTGCCGTACAGGCGCTGGGTGAGATCCCGCAAAGCCGTATCGTGGCGGTCTCCTCCTTTTACCGCACGCCGCCGCTAGGCCCGCAGGATCAGCCTGATTATCTGAACGCCGCCGTGGTGCTGGAAACATCCCTCGATGCCGAAACGCTGCTGGACAACACTCAGCGCATCGAACTGCAGCAGGGGCGCGTACGCAAAGCCGAACGCTGGGGGCCGCGCACGCTTGATCTCGATATTATGCTGTTCGGCCATGAGGTGATTAACACTGAACGCCTCACCGTACCGCATTACGACATGAAAAATCGTGGCTTTATGCTCTGGCCGCTCTTTGAAGTGGCGCCCGATCTCACCTTCCCGGAAGGCATCCCGCTCAAGGCCGTTCTGGACAACCTGAACGCGGAAAGACCCGCTCGCTGGTGATCCTCTTCCCTCACCGGTTAACCACAAAATAATTGTGGCTAACCGGTTGCCTAAAATCATTGTTCCCTCGAATGTTACTGTTAGAATGCGCAAAGATTCGCTTTTGGGCTATCAGGAAACAGTATGAAACCAACCACCATCTCCTTACTGCAGAAATGCAAACAGGAAAAAAAACGCTTCGCCACCATCACCGCGTATGACTACAGCTTCGCCAAACTGTTTGCCGAAGAGGGTATCAACGTCATGCTGGTCGGAGATTCGTTAGGGATGACGGTACAAGGACATGATTCCACCCTGCCGGTCACGGTTGAAGATATTGCATATCACACCCGTGCGGTACGCCGCGGTGCGCCAAGCTGCCTTCTGCTTTCCGACCTGCCGTTTATGGCTTATGCCACGCCAGAGCAGGCATTTGAAAACGCGGCGGCAGTGATGCGCGCTGGCGCTAACATGGTCAAAATTGAAGGCGGCGCCTGGCTGGTGGAGACGGTGAAAATGCTCACCGAACGCGCCGTGCCGGTGTGTTGTCATTTGGGCCTGACCCCGCAGTCCGTCAACATCTTTGGCGGGTATAAGGTGCAGGGCCGCGGCGACGCAGCGCAGACGCTGTTTGAGGATGCCCTGGCGCTGGAAGCCGCAGGCGCCCAGCTGCTGGTGCTTGAGTGCGTGCCGGTTGAGCTGGCGAAACGCATCACCGACGCACTCTCCATTCCGGTGATTGGTATTGGTGCAGGCAACGTGACCGACGGTCAGATTCTGGTGATGCACGACGCCTTTGGTATTACTGGCGGGCATATCCCGAAATTTGCCAAAAATTTCCTCACTGAAGCGGGCGACATGCGCGCTGCGGTCAGGCAGTATATTGCCGACGTTGAATCCGGTGTTTACCCGGGTGAAGAACACAGTTTCCATTAAGGAGTCTCGTTGTGCTAATCATTGAAACCCTGCCGCTGCTTCGCCAGCATATCCGCCGCGCGCGTCAGGAAGGTAAACGTATCGCACTGGTCCCGACCATGGGCAACCTGCATGACGGCCACATGAAGCTCGTCGACGAAGCCCGTGCGCGAGCAGATATCGTGGTGGTCAGTATCTTCGTGAACCCCATGCAGTTTGACCGCGCCGACGATCTGGCACGCTATCCGCGCACTCTTCAGGAAGATTGCGAAAAGCTTAAAAAACGTCATGCGGATATCGTGTTCTCTCCGGCACCTGCCGATGTGTACCCGCAGGGTACGGAAGAGGCGACCTATGTGGATGTCCCGGGGATTTCGACCATGCTGGAAGGAGCAAGCCGTCCGGGCCATTTCCGCGGCGTTTCCACCATCGTCAGCAAGCTGTTCAACCTGGTGCAGCCGGATATCGCCTGTTTCGGTGAAAAAGATTTCCAGCAGCTGGCGCTGATCCGCAAGATGGTTGCCGATATGGGTTACGATATCGAAATCGTCGGCGTGCCGATCGTACGAGCCAAAGATGGCCTGGCGCTCAGCTCACGCAACGGTTACCTGACCGCCGATCAGCGTAAAATCGCGCCGGGCTTAAGCAAGGTGATGAACACCATGGCAGAACAGCTGCTGGCGAAAGAGTTGGCCGCGGAAGAGATCGTCGCCCTTGCAGAGCAGGCGCTGAACGACAAAGGCTTCCGCGCTGATGATATTCAAATCCGCGATGCTGATACCCTGCTTGAGCTGACGGAAACCAGCAAACGCGCGGTGATTCTGGTGGCGGCATGGCTCGGCCAGGCACGCCTTATCGATAATAAAGTGGTTGAGCTGGCGTAGTTCTTTCACCCTTGATAATTATAGGTATACGTAATGATTCGCAAAATGCTGCAAGGTAAGCTTCACCGAGTGAAAGTCACCCAGGCCGACCTGCACTATGAAGGTTCCTGCGCCATTGACCAGGATTTTCTCGACGCGGCGGGTATTCTCGAAAATGAAGCCATTGATATCTGGAATGTGAATAACGGCAAGCGTTTTTCCACCTACGCGATTGCCGCCGAGCGCGGGTCTAAAATTATCTCCGTCAACGGCGCGGCGGCACACTGCGCGGACGTCGGCGATATCGTTATTATCGCCAGCTTCGTCATGATGTCTGACGAAGAAGCGCGCCGCTGGCAGCCCAAAGTCGTTTATTTCGAAGGCGACAACGAGATGAAACGCACCGCGAAGGCGATTCCAGTTCAGGTTGCTTAAAGATAATTTTACTCATCGAAATTCTTTTTCGATGAGTAAATTCCTTGTCTAATGTATCCCTGCGATGTAATACAGGGACATCCTCAATCTATTCACCCCACAAATATAAACCACACTTTATTGCTTTTCTAAAGATATTCACCCAATGAATCCTTTAATCAAATCTAAAAACAACATTTATATTTAATAAGCAACGAAGCCTTTTATTTCCATCTGCAGGCAATTAAAATCCGCGCCGAAATAGAATATTTCAATTGCAAGGCATATCACAGATATAAAAATGTTATATGTCTTGTCGGTACTATTAACTTTTATATATGGATATAAAAATGTCTTTTAAGAAATATGGCATGGCTGTGGCTGTAGCAATGGCTCTAAGCGCGGGTTCCGCAGTAGCAGCAGGATCTGATACCGGTACCATCACTTTCCACGGTATGGTTTCTAACAACACCTGTCAGGTTTCCCTGGATCAGAAAATCGACCAGAAAGGTAACGATTTCGACGTAACCCTCGACACAGTGAAAGTAGCTGATTTCTCAAGCGCCCTGGGTACTACCAGCACCCTGGGCGAGAAGAAATTCTCTCTGTCACTGACCGGTTGTGATAATGAAACTGTTAAGAAAGTTTCTGCACAGTTCGATTCATGGGCTGGTAGCTCTTCAACTGAAGGTGGTCTGCTGGTTCCGCCAAGCAATGCTCTGGGTTCTGCTAAGAACGTAAACCTGGTGCTGTCAAACGCCAGCAGTACCGCAACCGATCAGATCAAAGTTGACCAGGTTAACAACACTCAGAAGGCTGATATTAGTACGGCTGGCGCGGCTAACCTCTACTATCGCGTAGCCTACACCCAGGGTCAGGGTTGGGATGCAACGTCTAACCCAGTAAGTGCTGGTACCGTGCAGGCGCAAGTTGCCTTTACCATGCAATACGAATAAGAAATTCGTAAGCCTTAACTAATTGAGCAATCTCTCATTATTAATGAGGGATTGCTTGTTTGATTCCAAAAGGAAGTGGAAAAATGTCTCATTTAGTATTCAGTAAAGGCTTAAAAGCCGCATTGCTCGTCACTGCTTTTTTTTCCGCGTCAAATGCATGCGCGGATATCGTTATTTCCGGCACGCGTATCGTATATCCACAATCAACTAAAGATGTTGTGGTGAATCTCGATAACCACGGTAATAAACCTCTTTTAGTGCAAACATGGCTTGATGATGGCCGCGTTGACGTCAACCCGCAGGAGTTGAAGCTCCCTTTTATTATTACCCCGCCGGTATCACGCATTGACCCGAAAAAAGGCCAGTCCGTACGTATTACCTACACAGGCACGCCATTACCGCAGGATCGTGAATCGCTTTTCTGGTTCAATGTTCTGGAAATTCCGCCAAAAACTAAAAACACGGATAAAGAGAGCCTTAATCAGCTCCAACTCGCATTCCGAACCCGCATTAAGTTCTTCTTCCGTCCTGACGGATTAAAAGGCACGCCCGGCGATGCCGCTAAAAATTTGACCTGGACGCAGAAGAAAGAAGGAAATACGGTTAAGCTCATCGCGCACAATAACTCACCGTATAACGTCTCTGTTTCTAAAGTAACCATTAAATCCGGCCCAAAAACATATGAGGTTGAGCATCAGGCGGTGAAACCGTTTAGCGACACCACAATGACAGTAAAAGGTTTAGCTTCCACAGCAAATGGCAACGTGCAGTATGAAGCCATAAATGACTATGGCGGAACAGACGATTTCGAAGCCGGACTTAAATAAAAGAAAGACCTCTGTACATATAATAATCGATAGCATTAACTCTGTAGAGAGTATTACTCTCTACACTGATTAAGTGGATCTGCCATGTTATTTAAACGTTCTCTCTTATGCCTTGCTATAAGCGCAGCATTACCTTTTTATGCTTGTGCAGAAAATACCACTTCAGCTGAAGAGTTACCTGATAATGAAGAAGCCATTGAGTTTAACGAACAGTTTCTTCTGAACGGTAGCTCAAATGTTGATATTAACCGTTTCGCTCATGGTAACCCGATCCTGCCAGGCATTTATCGCACCAATATCAACCTGAACGGTAAATTAAAATCAACAGTTGAAGTGACGTTTAAAGATAACGGCACCCCTCGCGCAACGCCATGCATAACCAAACTGCTGCTGACGCAGTCGGGTGTCGACACCAGCGCACTCGCTGAAGAAGCGGTAGATGACACAACCTGCATCAATGTTAAAAAGGCGTTCCCCGGCTCCTCAATAAGCTATGAAAGCAGTACGCAGACGTTGGATCTCAATTTTGCGCAGATCTATGTCCTGAAACGTCCGGCGGGTTATGTCGACCCCTCATTGTGGGATAACGGCGTTCCGGCCGCCTTGCTCTCTTATGACATGAACGCCTGGCATAGCGAAGGCAACGGCAATACCTCGGAAAGCGCCTATCTGAATTTACGCTACGGGCTCAATATGGGGCCCTGGCGCTTGCGTTCCCGCGGAAACTTCAACTGGGACAAAGATAACGGTACGAAATATAACAGCCAGGATATCTATTTGCAGCGGGATATTACCCCGCTCAGCGCACAGTTCGTCATCGGCGACTCCTATACGCGCGGCGAAGCCTTTAACTCGTTGAGTTTGCGCGGTACGCGTATGTACAGCGATGATCGCATGTTGCCGATGGGGTCGACAGGCTACGCGCCAGTAATCCGAGGGGTCGCGAACAGCAATGCCAAAGTTAGCGTCACTCAAAGTGGTAATAAGATTTACGAAACATCCGTACCACCGGGGTCGTTTGAGATCAATGACCTGAGCACAACAGGTTATGGTAATGACTTAGAGGTAACGATTGAAGAAGCTGATGGCAGCAAACGTTCCTTTACCGTTCCTTTTTCATCCGTTACCCAGATGCTCCGTCCGGGGGCAACGCGCTGGGATGTGGGCGTAGGCGAACTCAACGACGATTCCCTGCTGGATACGCCGAAAATCGGTTATGGCACGTTTTACTATGGTCTGAATAACACCTTTACAGGCTATATCGGCGCGCAATACAGCGATATGGATTTTTACGCGGGCATTTTAGGCCTGGCGATGAACACCTCGATCGGTGCGTTTGCAGCCGATGTCACGCAATCCCATGCTGATATTGAGGGTCTTGACACGCTTAGCGGTCAAAGTTATCGCCTGACCTTCAGTAAAATGATTGAAGCGACAAATACGTCCCTTAACGTTGCGGCCTATCGCTTCTCGACGGAGGATTACCTCAGCCTTAACGATGCGGCACAGCTCCAGGACAGTATCAAGCGGCAGAAATACTCTAACCGCAGCTATGATACCAACGAAAAACTCTATGCAGACTATCAACGAACCAAAAACCAGGTTCAGTTAAGTCTCAACCAGCCGCTGAATTCTGGAGAGAATAATTATGGTTCTCTGTTCGTAAGCGGTACATGGGAAGACTACTGGAACGCCACAGGATCAACGTCCAACTACAACATTGGATATAACAATAGCTTCACCTATGGCAGTTACAGCCTGTCATTCCAGCGAACGTATGACCAGTATGGAACAAAAGACGACAGCGTATATTTAAGTCTGAGTATTCCATTCAACGTGTTTTCACATGACGGTTCGCGTTCAGGCGGTTTTTCTAACGTTAATATGGGCTTACGTTCCGATCTTAAAGGCGGCACGAGCTTTAATACTTCCGCGGGCGGCAACACACAAGATAATAAGGTTAGTTATTCCGTCAATGCCGCATCAAACGGAGGCAATTACGGCAACCTGAACCAGATAAGCGGTTATGGCTCACTGAATAGCGCCTATGGCCCTCTTAGTTTATCTGCCTCCTTCGCAGACGATAACAGCAAGCAGTATTCCGCCTCTTATAGCGGGGGAATGGTGGTGCATTCAGGGGGCGTCGCATTTGCGCCAGGCAGCATCGGGGACAACGACTCACTGGCGTTGGTCAAAGCCAGCGGAGCGAAAGGCGCAGGTATTGGTTTCGGCAGTAGCCAAATTGGCGATTCTGGCTACGGTATTTTCCCTTATATGTCGGCTTATCGTGAAAACCGCGTTTATCTGGATATTAGCACGCTGGAAAATGACGTTGAAATAAAGAACACCAGTGAAGTTAAGGTGCCTCGTAGCGGCGCTGTCGTGCTGGTTAATTTTGAAACGGACGAAGGTCGTTCAATAATATTAGAACTCCAGCGAACCGATAAAGGATTTATTCCTTTGGGTGCCGATGTATTAAACGAAAAAAATGAATCTGTCGGTACCGTCGGTCAGGCCGGACAAGCCTATATCCGTGGCGTCGATGACCGGGGTGTCCTGCATGTGGTCTGGGGAAATAATAAAGACAGTCAATGTGACGTCCGCTATCAGGTTTTACCAAATGCTCAAAAAGTAGGACTTACAACGGTACTTCATAACCAACAGTGCCAAATGTAATTATTCAGGAAAATAGATGAGAGTAAGCATGAAAAAAAATCTTAACCTGTCAGCACTTGCCATGGTGATGCTGGCGTTATCAGGCTCAGCGTTAGCCGAAGAAAGCACCACTCTGGATGTGAACTTCACCGCCAATATTCGCGAAACCACCTGTGATATGAAACTGGCTGGTGGTACGGGTTCCGACTCGCAGCAAACGCTGACCATTGGTAACAATGGCCAGGCGCGTATCGACGACATCAAAGCGGGTAATGCAAATGCCACTTTCAAAATCATGATCGTTGAGTGCCCTGCATCGTTGAAATCACTGAAAACCACAATTAGAGGAACACAAGACACGAATTTGCTCTCTGGCCTTGCTAACCAGATACAAAAAGCCAGCGGAGGTGCAGAGTACGCTGCGGTTCAAATCGCCAGAGCTAGCTCCCCAAGTGCTCCATTCACCCCTAACTCTACCGTGGATGCGGAGCGCCTGGTCTGGAGTACAACAGAAATCCAGAATAAAGAAGTTTCTTTGGTGGCCACAATGCGTGAAACCAGAACAGACAGCATGACGCTGGGTGATTTTCAGGCTGTAGCGACTTTTGAATTTAGTTACGAGTAATTGGTGCAGGAAAACGGAGCAACATCATGAAATTTAAATCCACTTTTATCGCCCTGACCGTTTCTGGCCTTCTGTTCTCTGGAATGGCAAGTGCAGCGATTACTGGTACCAGCAGCGTCGAGATGACGATTAAAACCAAAATCGTATCAGGCACATGTACAGCAAAAGTACTTAACGATGCAGGTACTGAATCCAGTGAAATTGCATTTGGCGAAGTATTCAAATCCGATCTGGTGAACAAAACTCGCGTTAAGCCGCTCAAAATTGCCTTTTCCAACTGTTCTGGGGTAGCAAAGGCAACGGTAGCTGCCGCTAAAGGCGCCGGCGGAGAATGCAGTGGCACAAGTAAAAACGGCGACTCGTATTCTGGCGGTTTAGCGACAGGCTTTGAGATCTGGTCGGGCGTTGTTGATACCGGTCTTCTGATGAGCTGCAACATCCCTCCGGCAGCACAGGAAGTGACCATTTCCAATGGCACCGGTGAGTTCCTGATGAATTCCCGTATCGTAGTCGGACAGGGTCAAAGCATTACTGATGTTGGCACTGGTGCTGTTTCCGCACCGGTCACGTTTACTATCGCCTATCAATAATTCCAGGGATCACTATGCAACAATCACCGTTTATTTTACACCAGCCCGGTCTGATGTTGCTTATCGGTCTGGCTGGTAGCACTCTGCCTGGCTTATGCCAGGCAGGTTCAGGTATGGATGTAAACCTGACGGCAAACATTGTTAATAACACATGCCAGCTCAGCGTCGAAAACGGCGGGGAGATCTATTTGCCTACCGCGACCCGAGACTGGTTTTATAATAGCGATAAGAGCGACCGTTTAACGCCGACCGATGATGTAGCAGGCACGCCCTTCACTATTCACGTAGATAACTGCTACGCGAGCGGTGGAGAAAGCACAGGTATTAGCCAACTAAAATTCAGTTTTGCACCGCAGAATGGTTTCTGGAATAACCAAAAGCAGGTGTTTAAAAACGAAGCCACAGCCGGTGCGGCTGAAAATGTGGGTATCGTTATTTTCTCTGAAAAATACAAAACCAATGTTTTGAAAACTGACGGAACGTCTAACATTATTTACGATGTCAGTGGAAGTAGCGAGAGTTATATAAAGGATTATGGGTTTTACGCACGTTACCAGAACGTTGGCACTATCACCAGCGGCACTGTGGTGAGTAGCGTTCTGGTCAATGTTAGCTACGAATAAAAGGATTTATAATGAAGAAACTCTTTAAGATATTAGCGTTCGTGACGTTCGGGATTTCTGGCGCCTCGCATGCAGCAGTAGAATGTCGATTTAATAGCAACGATCCGTTGTTAATTATGTCTCCAGGCGTACAACCTGTGATTACCCCCTTACCCCCAGGTACGGTAACGTCCCCCGTGCAGATCAGTAACGCCATCATTATGGAGACAACCCCATCGTTGAGATCCTCTTGTTCGGTAGGTGATGACACTGAAGACGTCTGGCAGTTGACTAACAGTGCTATGCATGCAGGGGAGATTGATGGAAAAGCCATTTTTCGTACTAACGTCCCTGGGATTTTTTATACCCTGGCATTTTATCCGGATGGTAAAGGTGTAACGGCCTGGTTTCCACCCAATGCAAATGGACAGTTTTACCTTACCGGCGATCTCGAACACGATCAGGAATATATTGTCGATGGGAAAACCTGGCATGTCAGCATGGAGTTCTGGCAGACCAATGCCTTTCAGGGGATACCCCTCGATCAAAACTTCTTGACCGCAAGTAGCGGTCCGATTGGCCAAATTCTTCTTGGTAGTCCAAATGGCTCAGTTAGCGATCATCCACGTCCCACGGTAAATATGTCCCAGATGTCATTCAGCATTCCCTTAAACCGTCCAGCATGCGTACTGCGCGCCCCGACAACGGTGGATCTGGGAGAATGGAGCCCTGCAGACGTCGAGAGTGGTACGACCAGCAAAGTGGCGTTTAAGATTACGGGTACATGCGCGAACACAAAACAAGTTATGTATACGTTATCTTCCGCGCATACTACCGCTGATAAGACATATTTTACTAACGCCGTTGAGGAAGATGGCGTAGCCGCGGCCGGAGGCGTCGGCGTCAGGATTTTGAGTAACCCGGGAGACAATTACCCCGTGAAAGCAGATAGCTGGAAATTACCTATTGCTGTAACCGACTATGACGGTACCCCGCCTACCGTTCTGGACACAACCATTTGGGCTCAACTGGTTAAGATCGGCAGCGAACCCGTTACCGTAGGCCGTTTCGGTACCACTATTACCTTCAACATCACCTACGAATAAGCTACCCCTGCGGCTGATTGCTGATCAGCCGCGACATCGTCTCCAGCGAATCCGTTCTTAAGATATACAGGCGCTTCAGTAAGAACGGATTATCCCCCGGCTTCACCTTCCCTTTTACCGTGGTCACCGCCAGATGGAAACCGGCGTCGTTCGCCGCTTTTATCGCTTTGTTGTCATAGCCACCAAAAGGATACGACAGATAAAGCACCCGCGGGTTGAACTGCGCCAGCGCGCGGCGGGAGCGTTCAAAGTCAAACAGGATCACGTGATAGGTACGACTCAATAAAATAGGATGTTTATTTCCGTCCACGCGGTGCAGGAAATGGGTGTGAGACTGAATGTCAAAGACATCCTGAATACCCTTGATCTCCTGGACGCTCATAAACTGCAGTGATTTAGGATCCCACTTCTGCGCATGGCCTTTGATACGTGACGAAATGATAAACGCCGTGGCGTTGAAGCCATATTCTTTCAGAACAGGGTACGCATAGCGGCTGACCGATTTCAGGCCATCATCAAAGGTGATCACCACCGCCTTAGCAGGCAGGTTCATTTTATTACGCACATACCCTTCCAGCTGATACATCGTCAGCGTGGTGTAGCCCTGGTCGCGCAGCCAGGCCATCTGGTTATTGAACGCCCTTACGCTGGTGGTCGTTGAGGTATGTCGAAAGCGCGTGTTTTCTTCATCACGTAAAATATGATGGTAGGTGAGGACCGGAAGCCCGTTATCTTCCTGCGCATCCAGGCTGCTGATCCATGCCAGGCGGTTACCAATACGGATCTGATACCAGGTCTGGTTCAGGCGATCTTTCAGTTTAGTCAGGATCGGATAGCGGAGGTTGGCGCTTAGCGTGCCAAAAGGCGCGCTGCCGCTGCTGGGGGCGTTAAAGACCGGCGTATCTTTCCAGGTAATCAGGTTCTGGTTACTGAGCGGCTTGTTCAGATCGCCCAGGCTGTCTTCAACGCGCTGTTTTCCCTGCACCTCATCCAGATGTCCTTTATCAATAAATCCGGTTCCGAAGCCGAAGCGAAATTCGTAATAATCGGCGGCAGTGGGAACAACGGCTAAGATCTGCCCGGCGCGGATATTGCCGACGTTCACCACGTCGTTACCTACCTGAGCCCAAATGGCAGCATCTTCAGTGGTTTGCATATATCGGGCGGGAAGCCCTTGCTGACTGATCAGACTGGCAGATGCGCCGCCGGATATCAGCAGTAACAGCAGGAAAACAACGCGCATGAGCATGGGATATAAATCGATACGGGAAATCAGTCGCCATTGTAACAAATGCGACATCAATACCAACGTTTAATGCTTATACAGATCGTGAAGCAGGACGAAAGGCGGGTTTTTCTGCTGCTGATGCCACAGGCTACTTAAGCCCGGAACCTGCATATTAACGAGGGTATTGCGAAATTCGGCGCTGCTCAGCGTCTCACGCAGCGGGTACATCGCTTCCAGCAGCGCATAGCTGATGCCGGAAATAACTTCGCAGTTTTCGTGCTTGTGGCTTAACAGCGCGGCGGAACGATAAGGCGCCGCGCCGGACTTATCGGTCAGAAAGATCACGCCATCGCCCGTGTCGGTTTCATGCAGCGCATCGCACATCATGCGGCTCAGCATGTTGGTGCTTAAACCGCGCCAGTAATTCACCGCACGGCATTGCGCCAGCGGACCAAATTTAGCTTCAAGCTTATCCAGCATATCCTGCGCGTGTTCATCGTGGCAGGTGATAACCCATCCCAGCATATCGTCTCTCCTTAGCAGGCGAGTAGTTTATCCAGGTGAAGGTTAGTTTACGGTGATAACTGTCAAAGAAAGTGCCCGGCAACCAGAACGTCACCGGGCAGAAGGTTAGCTACGCAACCCACGTCCGCGCTGGATCAGATACCAGCACAGCAGGTAGAAGACGATGATGAACACTACCAGCACCGCCACCGTGGTAAACAGCGGCACATCGGTGATGCCGAGGAAGCCAAAGCGGAAACCGCTGATCATGTAGACGATCGGGTTCAGGTGCGACAGCGCCTGCCAGAACGGCGGCAGCAGCGTCAGGGAGTAGAACACCCCGCCGAGATAGGTCAGCGGCGTCAGCACGAAGGTCGGGATCAGGCTGATGTCGTCAAACGTTTTGGCAAACACGGCGTTCAGCAGACCGGCCAGCGAGAAGAGGATCGCCGTCAGGAGCAGGGTCAGAGCCACGAAAAGCCATGAGTGCACCTGGAACGGCACAAAGAACAGCGAAATGGCCGTCACCAGGATCCCAACACACAGACCGCGCGCCACGCCGCCACCGACGTAACCGGCAATGATCACATGCGTTGGCACCGGTGCCACCAGCAACTCCTCAATATTGCGCTGGAACTTGGCGCTGAAGAACGACGACGCCACGTTGGCATAGGCGTTGGTGATCACCGCCATCATGATCAGCCCCGGCACGATAAACTGCATATAAGTAAAGCCGTGCATCTCACCAATCCGGGAGCCAATCAGGTTACCGAAGATGATGAAATAGAGCGTCATCGTGATGACTGGCGGCACCAGGGTTTGCACCCAGATGCGCATAAAACGGTTAATCTCTTTCGCCCAGATACTTTTCAGCGCGACCCAGTAAAGATGCGTCATGCCTTGTCTCCTTGTTTATCCTGCACCAGAGAGACAAACAGCTCTTCCAGTCGGTTCGCTTTGTTACGCATACTTAAAACCTGAATACCCTGCGCGCTCAGCTGGGAGAACACGCTGTTAATGCCCTGCTCGCGCAGCACCTCTACTTCCAGCGTCGAGGTATCGACCAGGCGATACTGATACCCTTCCAGCTTCGGCAGGGCGCTTTTCGCCGCCAGATCCAGAATAAAGGTTTCGGATTTCAGCTTGGAGAGCAGATTCTTCATCGAGGTGTTTTCCACCAGCTCGCCGTGCTGAATGATGCCGATGTTGCGGCACAGCATCTCTGCTTCTTCAAGGTAGTGGGTGGTCAAAATGATGGTGGTGCCTTTGTCATTAAGATCCTTTAGGAAACCCCACATAGAACGACGCAGTTCGATATCCACGCCTGCGGTGGGTTCATCAAGGATCAGCAGCTTCGGCTCGTGCATCAGCGCGCGGGCAATCATCAGGCGGCGCTTCATCCCCCCGGACAACATCCGCGCACGTTCGTTACGCTTTTCCCACAGATCGAGCTGTTTCAGATACTTTTCGCTACGCTCAAGCGCCTCTTTACGCTCAACGCCGTAATAACCCGCCTGGTTAACGACAATCTGCTGCACCGTCTCAAACGGGTTGAAGTTGAACTCCTGCGGTACCAGCCCCAGCTGGCGCTTGGCGTTTACCACATCTTTTTGCAGGTCGTAACCAAAGACGCTCACCCGTCCGGACGTTTTATTCACCAGCGAGCTGATGATCCCGATGGTGGTGGATTTCCCCGCCCCGTTCGGCCCCAGAAGCGCGTAAAAATCCCCGGCCTCTACTTTTAGATCTATTCCGCGCAGCGCCTGAACGCCGCCCGGATAGGTTTTTTTAAGCTGCTCAAGCTCCAGTGCAATTGCCATGAAATTAACTTACCTTCAGTTCTGACACACGTTGTGTGGTTTCATTAAAAGTCGGGTTACCCTATAGTAGCGCAACGCAATTACTCGGTTACAGGTCGCTAACCTCCATGAACAACATAGATACACTCATCAGCAATAATGCACTATGGTCAAAAATGCTGGTGGAGGAAGACCCCGGATTTTTTGGAAAACTCGCGCAGGCGCAAAACCCACGCTTTCTCTGGATTGGATGCTCCGACAGCCGCGTACCGGCGGAGCGCCTGACCGGCCTTGAGCCCGGCGAACTGTTTGTTCACCGCAACGTTGCCAACCTGGTGATTCACACCGATCTCAACTGTCTTTCTGTTGTTCAGTATGCCGTTGACGTTCTGCAAGTCGAGCACATCATCATCTGCGGCCACTACGGCTGCGGCGGCGTGCAGGCGGCGGTTGAAAACACGGAGCTGGGGCTCATTGATAACTGGCTGCTCCACATTCGCGATATCTGGTTCAAACATAGCTCACTGCTGGGCGAAATGCCGCAGGAGCGCCGCATGGATACCCTGTGCGAACTCAACGTGATGGAGCAGGTGTATAACCTTGGCCACTCAACGATCATGCAGTCGGCGTGGAAGCGCGGGCAGAAGGTCTCGATCCACGGCTGGGCGTACGGTATTCATGATGGTCTGCTGCGCAACCTGGAAGTGACCGCCACCAACCGCGAAACGCTGGAGCAGCGTTACCGTTCAGGCATTGCCAACCTTCAGCTTAAGCACGTAAACCATAAATAAACAAAGCCGGGTGGCGGCTGCGCCTTACCCGGCCTACATGTGCCCATTCGTAGGCCCGGTAAGCGCAGCGCCACCGGGCAACAAACCGCAATTACTCGTCCAGCAATACCACTTTCCCAACGTATGGCAGATGACGATAACGCTGCGCGTAGTCAATACCGTAACCGACGACGAACTCGTCCGGGATAGAGAAACCAACAAACTCCACCGGCACCTGCACTTCACGGCGGTCAGGCTTATCCAGCAGGGTGCAAATCGCCAGCGATTTTGGCTCACGCAGGCTCAGGATCTCGCGCACTTTTGACAGGGTGTTGCCGGAGTCAATGATGTCTTCAACGATCAACACATCTTTGCCACGAATATCTTCATCCAGATCTTTCAGGATTTTCACATCACGGGTGGTGGACATGCCGCTGCCGTAGCTGGAGGCGGTCATAAAATCGACCTCATGGGGCACATGCACCTCACGGCACAGGTCTGCCATGAACATGAAAGAGCCACGCAACAGACCGACCAGCACCATTTCGCTGCCGCTGTCCTTGTAATGTTCGGTGATTTGACGACCCAGTTCGGCGATACGCGCTTTGATCTCGGCTTCCGGGATCATCACTTCAACAGTATGTTTCATATTACTAACCAAATGATTTTAATGAAAATCTCTCAATACGGATGAGTTAATATCCAGCACTGATACGCAAGCCAGCCATTATATCAGCAAATGGATAACCCTGGCGTATGAGTTATAAAAAGCAAATATTGTGATTCCGATCACACTTGTTAATACCTATAATTAGTTGCTAGCAAATTATTAACAAAAACTGACGAGTACACTTTCTATGGCTGAAACAAACTCTAAACAGCCGCGTCTACTGGTGACACTAACAGCGTTATTCGCCGCCTTCTGCGGCCTGTACCTGTTAATCGGTGGCGTCTGGCTGGTCGCGATCGGCGGCTCCTGGTACTACCCGATTGCGGGCCTGGTTATGCTTGGCGTAACCGTCCTGCTCTGGCGTAGAAAACAATCTGCACTGTGGCTGTATGCCGCACTCCTTCTTGCCACCATGATCTGGGGCGTCTGGGAAGTCGGCTTCGACTTCTGGGCGCTGACGCCGCGCAGTGACATCCTGGTCTTCTTCGGCATCTGGCTGATCCTGCCGTTCGTCTGGCGTCGCCTGATTGTGCCGTCCAGCGGTGCGGTCGCGGCGCTGGTGGTAGCGCTGTTAATCAGCGGCGGTATCCTGACCTGGGCTGGCTTCAACGACCCGCAGGAGATCAACGGTACGCTGAACGCAGAATCGACGCCTGCGGCGGCGATCTCTCAGGTTGCTGACGGCGACTGGCCTGCCTATGGCCGCAACCAGGAAGGTCAGCGCTACTCTCCGCTGAAGCAGATCAACGCGGACAACGTTAAGAACCTGAAAGAAGCCTGGGTATTCCGTACCGGCGACCTGAAGATGCCGAACGATCCCGGTGAACTGACCAACGAAGTGACGCCAATTAAAGTCGGCGATATGCTTTATCTGTGTACGGCGCACCAGCGTCTGTTCGCGCTCGACGCGGCCACCGGTAAAGAGAAATGGCACTTCGATCCGCAGCTGAACTCCAACCCGTCGTTCCAGCACGTGACCTGTCGTGGCGTCTCTTATCACGAAGCGCGCCCGGATAATGCGAGCCCGGAAGTCATTGCCGACTGTCCTCGCCGCATCATGCTGCCGGTGAACGATGGTCGTCTGTTCGCCATCAATGCCGAAACGGGCAAGCTGTGTGAAACCTTCGCCAACAAAGGCATCCTGAATCTTCAGACCAACATGCCGGACACCACGCCGGGTCTGTATGAGCCAACCTCACCGCCAATCATCACCGATAAAACCATCGTGATTGCCGGTTCGGTAACGGATAACTTCTCTACGCGTGAAACCTCCGGCGTTATCCGTGGTTTCGACGTGAACACCGGTAAACTGCTGTGGGCTTTCGACCCGGGCGCGAAAGATCCAAACGCGATCCCGTCTGACGAGCACACCTTTACCTTCAACTCGCCGAACTCCTGGGCACCAGCCGCGTATGACGCGAAGCTGGACCTGGTCTACCTGCCGATGGGCGTGACCACGCCAGATATCTGGGGCGGTAACCGCACGCCGGAGCAGGAGCGTTATGCGAGCGCTATCGTGGCGCTGAACGCGACTACCGGTAAGCTGGCCTGGAGCTACCAGACCGTTCACCACGATCTGTGGGATATGGATATGCCGTCCCAGCCGACGCTGGCGGACATTACCGTTAACGGCAAAACCGTGCCGGTCATTTACGCTCCGGCTAAAACCGGCAACATCTTCGTGCTGGATCGCAGCAACGGTAAGCTGGTTGTGCCTGCCCCGGAAAAACCGGTTCCGCAGGGTGCGGCCAAAGGCGACTACGTCAGCAAAACCCAGCCGTTCTCTGACCTGAGCTTCCGTCCGAAGAAAGACCTCAGCGGTGCAGACATGTGGGGTGCCACCATGTTTGACCAGCTGGTGTGTCGCGTGATGTTCCATCAGCTGCGCTATGAAGGCATCTTCACGCCGCCGTCTGAGCAGGGTACGCTGGTCTTCCCGGGCAACCTGGGAATGTTTGAGTGGGGCGGTATTTCCGTCGACCCTAACCGTCAGGTGGCGATTGCCAACCCAATGGCGCTGCCGTTCGTTTCCCGTCTGATCCCACGCGGTCCGGGTAACCCGATGGAGCAGCCGAAAGACGCGAAAGGCAGCGGGACCGAAGCCGGTATCCAGCCGCAGTATGGCGTACCGTTTGGCGTTACCCTGAACCCGTTCCTGTCTCCGTTTGGTCTGCCGTGTAAACAGCCTGCCTGGGGTTACATCTCCGGTCTGGATCTGAAAACCAACCAGATCGTGTGGAAAAAACGTATTGGTACCCCGCAGGACAGCATGCCGTTCCCGATGCCGGTTCCGGTGCCGTTCAATATGGGTATGCCAATGCTGGGTGGTCCAATCTCCACAGCCGGTAACGTGCTGTTCATCGCGGCAACCGCAGATAACTACCTGCGCGCGTACAACATGACCAACGGTGAAAAACTGTGGCAAGGCCGTCTGCCGGCCGGTGGACAGGCCACGCCGATGACCTATGAAGTGAATGGCAAGCAGTACGTTGTCATCTCTGCAGGTGGTCACGGTTCGTTTGGCACGAAGATGGGCGACTATATTGTCGCGTATGCATTGCCGGACGAAGGCAAATAAAAGCAAAACGGCAACGAAAGTTGCCGTTTTTAGCAATCCAGGCCGGGTAAGGCGAAGCCGCCACCCGGCTTTTTTTATACGGTAAAACCGAGCATCATCCCCGTATCTTCATGCTCCAGCAGATGACAGTGCGCCATATAGGCAAACTCTTCAGGCGCTTCGTGGTCGAACTTCACCAGCACCTCGCTGACGCCGCCCTCCACTCTCACCGTATCTTTCCAGCCTGCTCGATGCGCTTCCGGCGCTTTACCCTTCTCAGACAGAATACGGAACTGCGTGCCGTGGATATGGAACGGGTGCAGCATCATGTCCCCTTCCCCTGAAACCACCCAGCGCTCAAACTGCCCCTTCGTGGCGGCAAACATCGGCGTGTTCATATCGAACGCTTTGCCGTTGATCTTGTTGGCGTTGTGGAAATCGAACCCGTGACCGCCGTGATCCATACCGCCCATTTTGCCGTGATCCATATTCATGTGGCCCATCATCTGGCCGTGGTGCATTCCCGCCATGGCCTGATTGCCATACTTTTTCATCAGCGCCTGCATGCCCATCATGTCGAGCATCGGGTCCATGGAGAGCTGAAGCTTACGCTGCGTGAGCCCATCCAGCGACGGGAGAGCTGGCAGCGTGGCTAAGGTGTCCGGCAGCGTACCGGAGGCCGTGACCTGTAGCGGCTGAATGCGCAGCACCGGATGCGGTTTATCAAACGGCGCCACTGCCATCCCCATCTGGCTGACAGGCAGCGTTACCAGGTCAAACGGCTTGCCGTCGCTGATGTCCACCAGCACTTCGAAGCGTTCGCCCATCAGCATCGGCAGCTCGCTTACTTTTACCGGTTCTGGCAGCAGGCCGCCATCGCTTGCCACCACGTAAAGCGGGCGCTTATCGCTGGTGGCGAAGTTCAACGAGCGGGCGTTACAGCCGTTAAGCAAGCGCAGGCGCAGCCAGCCTTTCGGGGCGGCGTGCTGCGGATAGATCGCACCGTTGGCCAGCAGCGTATCGCCAAACCAGCCGACCGCCGCGCTCATCACGTCCAGCTGGTAGTCAATCTGCCCGTCCGCGCTGAATTTTTTGTCCTGCACAATCACCGGCACATCGTCGATACCCCACTGTTTTGGCAGGCGCAGGAGACGGCTTTCGTCATCCTCAATCAACACCAGTCCGGCCAGCCCCATTGCCACCTGATGGCCCGTTTTGCCATGCTGATGCGGGTGGAACCAGCAGGTTGCCGCCCGCTGGTCAGGGGTAAAGGTTACGCTGCGTTTACCCCCAGGCTTGATAACGCCCTGGGGACCACCATCCACTTCGCCCGGAACTTCCAGCCCGTGCCAGTGCAGCGTGGTCTCCTCGGCAAGCGTATTGTGGATATCCACCGTCACCGCTTTCCCTTTGCGTAACTGAAGTGCCGGGCCGAGCAGATTGCCGTTGTAGCCCCAGGTAGTAGCGCTGTGCCCGCCGAAGGAGGTTTTACCGGCCTGAACAACGAGTTGAATACGGCTACGGGCGTCTGCGGTCAGTAAGTCAGGAATGGGTAAGGCAGGCCTTTCAGCCGCAAAAACCGCGCGGCTCCAGAGTGGTAATGCGCTGGCAACCCCCAGCACAGCGGAATATTTTAAAAAATCACGACGTTGCATGTTCATTTCCTTATTTCCAGCAGGCGATCTTTTGAGCATAAACCCTCCCCTTACCGGAAGGTCAAGTAAAGCGGCAATAATAAAGATCGTCGCACTGGCATCAAGTGTGCTAACGTTAATTTTCCGTGAAGAAGTGGTAGAAGCAATGAAGACGTTTTTCAGGACAATTTTGTTCGGAAGCCTGATGGCAATGTGTGCGAACAGCTATGCGCTCAGTGAAAATGAAGCGGAAGATATGGCCGATTTAACGGCGGTTTTTGTATTCCTGAAAAATGATTGTGGCTACCAGAATTTACCCAACGGGCAAATTCGCCGCGCGCTGGTCTTTTTCGCCCAGCAGAACCAGTGGGATCTCAGCAATTACGACAGCTTTGACATGAAGGCGCTCGGTGAAGACAGCTACCGTGACTTGAGCGGTATTGGCATTCCCACGGCTAAAAAATGCAAAGCGCTGGCCCGCGATTCGCTCAGCCTGCTCGCCTACGTGAAATAACCTTCCCGACGCCCCCTGTTCAACCTATACCCGTGCAACCACGGTTATAGTTAGCTATCATGTTTCGCTCATTTTTTGTGAGCGTTACGGATGTTAACAAAGGAGGAGTCCGCGTATGGCCGACCACACGTTGTGGCATGAAACACTGCATGACCAGTTTGGTCAGTACTTTGCCGTTGATAACGTGCTCTATCATGAGAAAACGGATCACCAGGATCTGATCATCTTCGAAAACGCCGCCTTTGGCCGCGTGATGGCCCTGGATGGCGTTGTGCAAACGACCGAGCGCGACGAGTTTATCTATCATGAGATGATGACCCACGTTCCGCTGCTGGCCCACGGACACGCGAAGCATGTTCTGATTATCGGCGGCGGCGACGGCGCAATGCTGCGCGAGGTTTCACGTCATCGTTCCATTGAAACCATCACCATGGTTGAGATCGATGCGGGCGTGGTCTCTTTCTGCCGCCAGTACCTGCCCAACCATAATGCCGGCAGCTATGACGATCCGCGCTTTAAACTGGTTATCGACGACGGCGTTAACTTTGTTAACCAGACCACGCAGACCTTCGACGTGATTATCTCTGACTGCACCGACCCCATCGGCCCTGGCGCGTCGCTGTTTACCTCCTCGTTCTACGAAGGCTGCAAGCGCTGCCTGAACCCGGGCGGGATCTTCGTCGCACAAAACGGTGTCTGCTTCCTGCAGCAGGATGAAGCCCTCGACAGCCATCGCAAGCTCAGCACCTATTTCGGTGACGTCAGCTTCTATCAGGCGGCCATTCCGACGTACTACGGCGGGATCATGACCTTTGCATGGGCAACGGATAACGACGTGCTGCGTCATCTCTCTACCGAAATAATCCAGGCCCGCTTCCATCAGGCCGGGCTCACGTGCCGCTACTACAATCCGGCTATTCATACCGCAGCGTTTGCTCTGCCGCAGTATCTGCAAGACGCATTATCCACTAAGGGGGTGAGCTAATTGAAAAAGCTTAAACTACATGGCTTTAACAACCTGACTAAAAGCCTGAGTTTTTGTATTTACGATATCTGCTATGCCAAAACAGCGGAAGAACGCGATGGTTACATCGCCTATATCGATGAACTCTACAACGCCAACCGTCTGACCGAGATCCTGTCAGAAACCTGCTCGATCATCGGTGCCAATATTCTGAACATCGCCCGACAGGATTATGAGCCCCAGGGTGCCAGCGTCACCATTCTGGTCAGCGAGGAGCCGGTCGACCCGCAACTTATCGACAAAACTGAACACCCGGGTCCGCTTCCGGAAGTGGTCGTCGCCCACCTCGACAAAAGCCATATCTGCGTCCATACCTACCCGGAGAGTCACCCGGAAGGTGGCCTGTGCACGTTCCGCGCGGATATTGAAGTGTCGACCTGCGGCGTGATTTCCCCGCTGAACGCGCTGAACTATTTAATCCACCAGCTGGAATCGGACATCGTCACGATTGATTATCGCGTGCGCGGTTTTACCCGTGATATCAACGGCATGAAGCACTTCATCGACCACGAGATCAACTCCATTCAGAACTTTATGTCTGAGGATATGAAATCGCTGTATGACATGATGGACGTGAACGTGTACCAGGAAAACATCTTCCATACCAAGATGATGCTTAAGGAGTTCGACCTTAAGCACTACATGTTCCACACGAAACCGGAAGATTTAAGTGAAGAAGAGCGCAAGGTCATCACCGACCTGCTCTGGAAAGAAATGCGCGAAATCTACTACGGCCGCAATATTCCGGCCGTGTAAGTGTTGCCCGGAGCAGGGACGCTTCGGGGAGTTACTTCTGTTTCATGAACTCACGATAGGCATTCACTACCTGCAGGAAGTCTTCCACGCCGCACAGCGACAGGCTCTCTTCGTCGTAGTAGCTCATCCCCTCTTCCATCTCATCCCCTGAAAACTCAAGCTGGTTGGCGCGCACCATCACCTCTTCGCCGTCCATCCACAGGGTGTACTCATGCCCGGCACGTTGCCAGGAGCGCTCACTGCCTTTCACCGTATTTGCCGCCTGTTCGACTTCATCAAGAAGGGCGAGATTTTCTTTCACCTCTTCGTTAAACCAGTGTCCAACGGCTTCGTGCCCCATCGACATGCGCACTTTCACCACGCCGGTGATGTCGCGCAAAAATTCGTAATCCATAGCGTTTTCCTCTGCAAAGCCATTAGGGTAATTATCGCAGCAGAGGGAAAGAAAAAAAGCGGGAGAGGTGGGAGGAATGAAAATAAAAAGGTGAGAGCAAGGCCCTGCGGCCTGACGCCCTCACCCCGTCCCTCTCCCACGGGAGAGGGTGCAAACACTAAAAACCGTCTCGTAGAGACGGTTTTGCTGTTTATACTGCCGTCTGGAAGATCACCCCGTCAGCCTTCTCGGTGTACTGAGAAAGCTGGTCGAAGTTCAGATAGCGATAGGTATCCACCGCCGTCTTATCCACCTGCGCCACAAAGGTCTGGTACTCTTCCGGCGTTGGCAGTTTGCCAATCAGCGCCGCAACCGCCGCCAGCTCCGCAGAAGCCAGGTAGACGTTCGCACCAGTACCTAAACGGTTCGGGAAGTTACGGGTAGAGGTGGAAACCACCGTCGCACCGTCGGCCACACGCGCCTGGTTACCCATACACAGGGAGCAGCCAGGGATTTCGATACGCGCCCCGCTCTTACCGAACACGCTGTAGTAACCCTCTTCGGTCAACTGAGCCGCGTCCATACGGGTTGGCGGAGCCACCCACAGGCGGGTCGGCAGCTGGCCTTTGTGGGTATCCAGCAGCTTACCGGCGGCGCGGAAGTGGCCGATGTTGGTCATACAGGAGCCGATGAACACTTCGTCGATCTTATCGCCCTGCACGTCAGAGAGCAGACGCGCATCGTCCGGATCGTTCGGCGCACAGAGGATTGGCTCTTTAATATCCGCCAGATCGATGTCGATCACCGCCGCGTACTCTGCGTCAGCATCGGCTTCAAGCAGCTGCGGATCCGCCAGCCATTTCTCCATGCCCTGAATACGACGCTCCAGCGTACGACGATCGCCGTAGCCTTCCGCAATCATCCACTTCAGCAGCACGATGTTGGAAGTCAGATACTCAATGATCGGCTCTTTGTTCAGCTTGATGGTACAGCCAGCCGCAGAACGCTCGGCGGATGCATCGGTCAGCTCAAATGCCTGCTCAACTTTCAGATCCGGCAGACCTTCAATTTCCAGGATACGGCCAGAGAAGATGTTTTTCTTGCCTTTCTTCTCAACGGTCAGCAGGCCCTGTTTGATGGCATACAGCGGGATCGCGTGAACCAGGTCGCGCAGAGTGATGCCCGGCTGCATTTTGCCCTTGAAGCGCACCAGCACGGATTCAGGCATGTCCAGCGGCATTACGCCGGTCGCTGCAGCAAACGCCACCAGGCCGGAGCCCGCCGGGAAGGAGATACCGATTGGGAAACGGGTATGGGAGTCACCGCCGGTACCCACGGTATCCGGCAGCAGCATACGGTTCAGCCAGGAGTGGATGACGCCGTCACCCGGACGCAGTGACACGCCGCCGCGGTTCATGATGAAGTCTGGCAGCGTGTGGTGCGTGGTCACGTCAACCGGCTTCGGATAGGCCGCCGTGTGGCAGAAGGACTGCATCACCAGGTCAGAAGAGAAGCCCAGGCACGCCAGGTCTTTCAGTTCGTCACGGGTCATTGGGCCAGTGGTGTCCTGAGAGCCCACGGAGGTCATCTTCGGCTCGCAGTATGCGCCAGGACGAATACCGGCGACGCCGCACGCGCGACCCACCATTTTCTGTGCCAGCGAGAAGCCGCGGTTGCTTTCTGCCACGTCTTTCGCGTGACGGAAAACGTCGGAGTGCGGCAGACCCAGCGCTTCACGCGCTTTAGTGGTCAGGCCACGCCCGATGATCAGCGGAATACGGCCACCAGCACGCACTTCGTCAATCAGCACGTCGGTTTTCAGTTCGAAGCTTGCCAGCAGCTCGTTGGTTTCGTGGTTGCGCACTTCGCCTTTATACGGGTAGACGTCAATCACGTCGCCCATGTTCAGGTTGCTCACATCTACTTCAATTGGCAGCGCGCCCGCATCTTCCATGGTGTTGAAGAAGATTGGCGCAATTTTGCCACCGAGGCACAGGCCGCCGCCGCGCTTGTTCGGCACGTGCGGAATGTCGTCGCCCATGAACCACAGTACGGAGTTGGTGGCGGATTTACGGGAAGAACCGGTACCCACAACGTCACCGACGTAGGCCAGCGGGAAACCTTTCTTCTGCAGCGCTTCGATCTGTTTGATCGGGCCAACCACGCCCGGCTGATCCGGCTCAATGCCTTCACGGGCGTTTTTCAGCATCGCCAGGGCGTGCAGCGGGATATCTGGACGAGACCACGCGTCCGGAGCCGGAGACAGGTCATCGGTGTTGGTTTCACCGGTCACCTTAAAGACGGTCACGGTAATTTTTTCCGCCAGCGCAGGGCGGTTCAGGAACCATTCGGCATCGGCCCAGGACTGCATCACCTGCTTCGCATAGACGTTGCCCGCTTTGGCTTTTTCTTCTACATCGTAGAAGTTATCGAACATCAGCAGCGTGGAAGAGAGCGCTTTAGCGGCAATCGGTGCCAGCTTGTCGTTATCCAGCGCGTCAATCAGCGGATGAATGTTGTAACCACCCTGCATGGTGCCGAGCAGTTCAATGGCTTTTTCAGGAGTAACCAGTGGGGAGGTGGCTTCGCCTTTGGCGATAGCAGCAAGGAATCCGGCTTTTACGTAGGCAGCTTCATCTACGCCAGGCGGTACGCGGTTGATCAACAGATCTAACAGGAATTCTTCTTCGCCCTTAGGCGGGTTCTTCAGCAGCTCGACGAGCGCGGCCATTTGGGTTGCATCTAAAGGTTTGGGTACAATTCCCTCGGCGGCACGTTCTGCTACGTGCTTACGGTATTCTTCTAGCACGACGGTTCTCCTCGCTCTCATTGTCATATGCGGCGGGCGTTCTCTTCACGCTCCTGTGAGACAGCAGTTTGTAGGGTAAATGCCCGATACCGCGACGGGCAGCATAGCAGGATTTCTGCACAGTGTTAATCCGTTTACAAAAAAGCAACATTAAAAAGTTTGCTGAATCGTTAAGCATGGTGTAGCGGGGAGGCGAGGTGAATTTTGGGGACAAAAAAACCGCCTGATAGCGGTTATTTTGTTGCCTTGCGGTGGTAGCACACCGGGTTGGCAGATTTGCGGCAATGCACTCGGCATGAATAATGCTCCTGAGTATGCAGATCCGCAAGCACATGTTTTGTGTTTACGAGCCGCCATCCAGTTTCGAATGTAAAAGGATGAAACTGCATTTCACCTCTTTTCAGTCCATTTCGGCTGTAATACTGTTGCCCCCGGCCTGCTTCGCTGGTGTAGCAACCAGTCACCGGGCCCGGAAGCAGTTCCGTAACCTACGCGGCAATGTACTCATTTGCCTGGTTCTGCCTTTTCCGGTGAAGAAGGAACCCGCGTAGCCTGTACAGGAACGCACGCAATGGAGATGCGAATCACTGCGCTGATCGTTGCAATTGGTTTACTGCTTACCGCGCTGCACGGTGGCTGGAACATATCCGACATCACGGTGCTGTTTGTCGTCAACCTCGGCAACTAGCTGCTGGCCGCTCGTAAGAGCGGCCTTCTGAATTCCCGGCGCCTTTTCCCGCATCGCATATAATTGTGTAATAAATACTCACACTCTTTATCCGGACGTACCGGACGCTTCCCAATAAAAGTCAAAACAGTAAAAGACGGGTGAATAATACTCACGCCAACCGTAACGCCTCACGGCACAGCGCCTGTCTCGTTGGAGTCATTTTATGAAGTTGCCCTTTAAGCCACATCTGCTTGTCCTTCTGTGCAGTGCCGGGCTGTTTGCCGCCTCAGGCGTCATGTTTGTCAAAAGTCGTGCAACAGAACCCGTTGCGCCAGCCCCCGTCGCGCAACCACCGTCAGCGCCTACCGCAGCCCAGCCGGCCCCTGTCGTCGCGCCAACCTACACTGCCGCGCAAATCGATCAGTGGGTTGCCCCCATCGCGCTCTACCCGGACGCGCTGCTGTCACAGATCCTGATGGCCTCGACCTACCCGGCCAACGTGATTCAAGCGGCGCAGTGGTCCAAAGACAACCCCAAAATGGAAGGGGACGCCGCGATTCAGGCCGTTGCCAGCCAGCCCTGGGATCCCAGCGTAAAATCCCTGGTCGCGTTTCCTCAGCTTATGTCGCTGATGGGAGAGAATCCGCCGTGGGTACAAAATCTGGGCGATGCGTTTCTCGCCCAGCCGAAAGATGTGATGGATTCGGTGCAACGGTTGCGCGCGCTGGCGCAGAAGACCGGCGCCTTGCAATCTACGCCTCAGCAGACGGTCACCACGGTAACGAAACCCGCACCGGCAAAAACCAGCACCACCGAGTCAACGTCAACCACCACGTCCGCACCGGCCCCGACGGTGATCAAAATTGAATCTGCCGACCCGCAGGTGGTTTACGTCCCCACCTATAATCCCAATACGGTTTACGGGACCTGGCCTAATACCGCCTATCCGCCAACCTATCTCCCGCCGTCACCCGGAGAGCAGTTTGGCAACAGCTTCGTCAACGGCTTAGGTTTCAGCCTCGGTGTCGCCACAACTTATGCCATCTTCAGCAATATCGACTGGGATGATGACGATGACTGGGACCATCATCATGACGGTGACTGGGATAATCACGGCGGCTACAACCGCAACGGTGATAACAACATCAATATTAACGTTGAGAACTTCAATAAAATCAGCGGACAACGTCTGACGGACGCCAACCGTACCTGGCAGCACAACCCGGCCTATCGGGAAGGTGTCCCCTACCCGACAAACCAGCTCAACACGCGTTTCCACTCCACCAACACGGCCACGGGGCTTAGTGCAACGCAACAACCGGTTAATCGCGATAGCCAGCGTCAGGCGGCACTGAGCCAGATGGAGAAATCGACAGGTAAAACCTTCCCACAGACTGCTCGCCCGGGCACGAAAGCGGCGCAGCGACAGGCCTCAAGTGAACAGCTGAAACAGATTTCTCAGCGCAATAACTACCGTGGCTATGACACCAAACCGCAGACGGCGAAGCGGGCCACCACGCAGCAGCGAGAAAACCGCCAGACCACCGCGCAGAGACAAGAGAAACGGGTTCAGCCCTCTCAGCAACGTCCCTTCCAGCAGCGAAACAGTCAGCTCCGGGCCAATGCACTGAGCGGCAACGACAGCCGTTCCGCCAACTGGCAGGCGCAGCAGCAGCGTGGGGCGCAAAGCAGACACCTCGCCTCTCGTCAGCAGCAGCTACGCCCGGCAGCGGCTGGACGTGCTGAACACCGTGAATTCCGTCATCGCTAAGGGAGCCGACATGAAACGTAAATTACTCAGTGGAATGGTGTTGTTCATGGTCTCGGCGACCGTCATGGCGCAGCAATCCTTCAGCTCACCAGAACAGGCTACCAATGCGCTGGAAAGCGCCATCCGCGAGCAAAACGAAAGCGCGATGAGCAACCTGCTCGGTGAGAACTGGCGCGACTTCCTGCCCCCTGAAGGCGTTGATCCTGACGCAGTCGATCGCTTTCTGCGCGACTGGAAAGTCCGTCATAACACCATTGTCGAAGGCGATAAAGCGCATCTGGTTGTCGGAGACAGCGGCTGGCAACTTCCCATTCCGGTGATCAAAACCGCCTCCGGCTGGCAGTTTGACATCAAAGAAGGCGCCGAGGAGATCCTGACCCGCGAAATTGGGCGCAACGAACTTGCCGCCATCGAAGCCCTGCATGCTTACGTGGCCGCTCAGCAGAGCTATTTCGCGATGAACCAGAAATACGCGCAGAAGATTGTCAGTTCTGAGGGGAAAAAGGACGGTCTGTACTGGCCCGTCTCGCCCGGCGAAGCGCCAAGCCCGCTTGGTCCGGCATTTAGCCCTAAAGAGCCAGGCGCGGGTTACCATGGCTATCGCTTCCGCATCCTGCCAGATAATAACGGTTTCGCGATGGTGGCGTGGCCTGTCAGCTATGGTCAGACAGGCGTCATGAGCTTTGTGATAAACCAGGACGACAAGGTGTACCAGTCCGATCTTGGCAGCGATTCGGAGCAGAAGGCCCGAGCGCTGGCCTCATACGCACCTGATAACACCTGGCAGCCTGTAGCCCCCTGAACGCCGCGCATAAAAAAAGCGGCCTCAGGCCGCTTTTTTTATCTGAAGAAACTTATTTCTTCTTCGCTTTCGCGTTTGGCAGGTCCGTAATGCTACCTTCAAACACTTCTGCCGCCAGGCCCACGGACTCGTGCAGCGTCGGGTGCGCGTGGATGGTCAGCGCGATGTCTTCCGCATCACAGCCCATTTCGATAGCCAGACCGATTTCACCCAGCAGCTCACCGCCGTTGGTACCGACAATCGCACCACCGATAACGCGGTGAGTCTCTTTGTCGAAGATCAGTTTGGTCATACCGTCTGCGCAGTCGGACGCGATAGCACGGCCAGAAGCAGCCCACGGGAAGGTGGCGGTTTCGTAGCTGATGCCTTTCTCTTTCGCTTCTTTCTCGGTCAGACCGACCCATGCAACTTCTGGCTCGGTGTACGCGATAGACGGGATCACTTTCGGATCGAAGTAGTGCTTCATGCCGGCGATAACTTCAGCGGCAACGTGACCTTCGTGAACGCCTTTGTGCGCCAGCATTGGCTGACCGACGATGTCGCCGATAGCAAAGATGTGCGGCACGTTGGTACGCAGCTGTTTGTCAACGCGGATGAAGCCACGGTCGTCCACTTCCACGCCAGCTTTGCCCGCGTCGAGGTTTTTACCGTTCGGCACACGGCCGATAGCCACCAGCACGGCGTCGTAACGCTGTGGTTCGGATGGGGCTTTTTTGCCTTCCATGGAAACGTAAATACCGTCTTCTTTCGCTTCAACGGCAGTCACTTTGGTTTCCAGCATCAGGTTGAATTTCTTGCTGATGCGCTTGGTGAAGACTTTAACGATGTCTTTGTCAGCAGCCGGGATAACCTGGTCGAACATTTCAACCACGTCAATGTCTGAACCCAGCGCATGGTACACGGTACCCATTTCCAGACCGATGATACCGCCGCCCATAACCAGCAGACGCTTAGGAACGGTTTTCAGCTCCAGGGCATCAGTGGAATCCCACACGCGTGGATCTTCATGTGGAATGAATGGCAGTTCGATTGGGCGAGAGCCTGCCGCGATGATCGCGTTGTCGAAGTTGATAACGGTTTTGCCGTTTTCGCCTTCCACTTCCAGGGTGTTCGCACCGGTGAATTTACCCAGACCGTTTACCACTTTGACCTTACGGCCTTTCGCCATACCCGCCAGACCGCCGGTCAGCTGAGTGATAACTTTCTCTTTCCAGGTACGAATTTTGTCGATATCGGTTTTTGGCTCGCCGAAGACGATACCGTGTTCAGCCAGCGCTTTGGCTTCTTCGATAACTTTCGCTACGTGCAGCAGCGCTTTAGAAGGGATACAGCCGACGTTCAGACAAACACCGCCGAGGGTGCTGTAACGCTCTACGATGACGGTTTCCAGACCTAAATCCGCTGCACGAAATGCTGCGGAGTAACCTGCCGGGCCTGCCCCAAGTACTACGACCTGAGTTTTGATTTCTGTGCTCATCATGACCTCTTAGTTTATACCCGTCGTCCACCGGGTCGTTCTATCCGCCCGCAGTTTACAAAATTGTTAACAATTTTGAAACAACAAACGGCTCACGAATTGTCGCTTTCGCCAATAACCTCATAAACACCATGAGATTATCAGAAAAAAGCCGGCCGACTGGCCGGCTTTTCGATTACATCACCAGGCGGCGAATGTCGCTCAGCATGTTGTTGATGATGGTGATGAAACGCGCACCATCAGCCCCGTCGATCACGCGGTGGTCGAAGGACAGAGAGATTGGCATCATCAGACGCGGCACGAACTCTTTGCCATTCCACACCGGCTCCATCGCGGACTTGGACACACCGAGGATAGCCACTTCCGGCGCGTTAACAATCGGTGCGAAGTGGGTGGTACCCAGGCCGCCGATGCTGGAGATAGTGAAGCAGCCGCCCTGCATTTCGCCGGCAGTCAGCTTACCATCACGCGCTTTTTTGGAGATGGTGGTCAGTTCACGGGACAGCTCAGTGATGCTCTTCTTGTTCACGTCTTTGAAGACCGGAACAACCAGACCATTTGGCGTATCAACCGCAACACCGATGTTGATGTATTTCTTCAGCGTCAGCTTCTGACCGTCTTCGGACAGGGAGCTGTTGAAGCGTGGCATCTGCTCCAGAGCCGCAGCAACCGCTTTCATGATGAAGACCACTGGGGTGAATTTCACGTCCAGTTTACGCTTCTCAGCTTCGGCGTTCTGCTGTTTACGGAACGCTTCCAGATCGGTGATATCGGTTTTGTCGAAGTGCGTAACGTGCGGGATCATTACCCAGTTACGGCTCAGGTTAGCACCAGAGATTTTCTGGATGCGGCCCAGTTCCACTTCTTCAATTTCGCCGAACTTGCTGAAGTCCACTTTCGGCCATGGCAGCATGCCCGGGATACCGCCGCCAGCGGCTGCCGCAGGTGCAGCTTCGGCGCGTTTCACCGCGTCTTTCACGTAAGCCTGAACGTCTTCGCGCAGGATACGACCCTTACGGCCGGTCCCTTTCACTTTCGCCAGGTTCACGCCGAATTCGCGCGCCAGGCGACGAATCAGCGGAGTCGCGTGGACGTAAGCGTCGTTTTCAGCGAACTCTGATTTTTCTGCTTTTGCAGCAGGGGCAGCGGCTGGTTTAGCAGCCTGAGCCGGTGCAGCAGCCGGTGCTGGAGCAGCCGCGGCAGCCGGAGCTGCGGCAGGCGCAGCGCCTTCCACTTCGAAGACCATGATCAGAGAGCCGGTAGACACTTTGTCGCCAGTGCTGATTTTGATCTCTTTAACGGTACCCGCGAATGGCGCAGGGACTTCCATAGAAGCCTTGTCGCCTTCAACGGTGATCAGTGACTGTTCAGCGGCAACTTTGTCGCCCACTTTTACCATCACTTCGGTGACTTCAACTTCGTCACCGCCGATGTCCGGTACGTTAACGTCTTTCGCACCGCCAGCAGCGGCTGGTGCAGCGGCCGGAGCCGGAGCAGCGGCCTGTGCAGGCGCGGCAGCAGGTGCAGCACCCGCCACTTCGAAGATCATGATAAGCGACCCGGTAGACACTTTGTCGCCGGTGTTGATCTTGATCTCTTTTACGGTACCGGCGAACGGAGCCGGCACTTCCATAGAGGCTTTGTCGCCTTCTACGGTGATCAGTGACTGCTCGGCCGCAACGGTATCGCCCACTTTCACCAGGATTTCAGTGACTTCAACTTCGTCACCGCCGATGTCAGGCACGTTCACTTCTTTCGCTGCTGCGGCAGCTGCTGGAGCAGCAGTTGCCGGAGCTTCTTTCTTCTCTTCCTGCGCAGGTGCAGCAGCTGCTGCACCGTCGGCGGAATCGAAAATCATGATCAGTTTGCCAGTCTCGGTTTTATCGCCAACAGAGACTTTGATCTCTTTAACGATGCCAGCCTGAGGAGACGGGACTTCCATAGAGGCTTTATCGCCTTCTACGGTGATCAGCGACTGTTCAGCTTCAACTTTGTCGCCCACTTTGACCAGGATCTCGGTGATTTCAACTTCATCAGCCCCGATGTCCGGTACATTGATTTCGATAGCCATTATTCTTTTACCTCTTACGCCAGACGCGGGTTAACTTTTTCTGCATCGATGTTGAATTTGGTAATTGCGTCCGCAACCACTTTCTTATCGATTTCGCCACGTTTAGCCAGTTCGCCCAGTGCTGCTACAACCACGTAAGAAGCATCAACTTCGAAGTGGTGACGCAGGTTTTCGCGGCTGTCAGAACGACCGAAGCCGTCAGTACCCAGAACGCGATAATCATCAGCTGGAACGTAAGTACGAACCTGCTCAGCGAACAGTTTCATATAGTCAGTGGACGCCACCGCTGGCGCGTCGTTCATCACCTGAGCGATGTACGGAACGCGTGGGGTTTCCATTGGGTGCAGCATGTTCCAGCGCTCACAATCCTGGCCATCACGCGCCAGTTCGGTGAAGGAAGTCACAGAGTACACGTCGGAACCCACGCCGTAGTCTTTCGCCAGGATCTGCGCTGCTTCACGCACGTGACGCAGGATAGAACCGGAGCCCAGCAGCTGAACTTTACCTTTGCTACCTTCAATGGTTTCGAGTTTGTAGATACCTTTACGGATACCTTCCTCGGCACCTGCTGGCATTGCCGGCATGTGGTAGTTTTCGTTCAGGGTGGTGATGTAGTAGTAAATGTTCTCTTGCGCTTCACCGTACATGCGCTGCAGACCGTCATGCATGATGACAGCAACTTCGTACGCGTAAGACGGGTCGTAAGAGATACAGTTAGGAATAGTCAGAGACTGAATGTGGCTGTGGCCATCTTCGTGCTGCAGACCTTCACCGTTCAGAGTCGTACGACCAGAAGTACCACCGATCAGGAAGCCGCGAGCCTGCTGGTCGCCTGCCTGCCAGCACAGGTCACCGATACGCTGGAACCCGAACATGGAGTAGTAAATGTAGAACGGAATCATCGGCAGGTTGTTGGTGCTGTATGAAGTCGCAGCAGCCAGCCAGGATGCGCCTGCGCCCAGCTCGTTGATACCTTCCTGCAGGATCTGACCTTTCTCGTCTTCTTTGTAGTATGCAACCTGCTCACGGTCCTGCGGGGTGTACTGCTGGCCGTTCGGGCTGTAGATACCGATCTGACGGAACAGACCTTCCATACCGAAAGTACGCGCTTCGTCGGCGATGATTGGCACCAGGCGATCTTTGATCGACTTGTTCTTCAGCATCACGTTCAGGGCACGAACGAAAGCGATAGTGGTAGAGATCTCTTTGTTCTGCTCTTCCAGCAGCTGAGAGAAGTCTTCCAGCGCTGGCAGTTCCAGCTTCTCGGTGAAGTTAGGCTGACGAGCTGGCAGGTAGCCTTTCAGCGCCTGACGACGTTCGTGCAGGTACTTGTGCTCTTCAGAGCCTTCCGGGAAGGTGATGTAAGACAGTTTTTCTACCTGCTCATCGGTCACTGGAACGTTGAAACGGTCGCGGATATAGCGCACGCCGTCCATGTTCATTTTCTTAACCTGGTGAGCGATGTTTTTACCTTCTGCGGTATCACCCATGCCGTAACCTTTGATGGTGTGGGCCAGGATTACAGTCGCTTTACCTTTGGTTTCACGCGCTTTTTTCAGTGCAGCGTAGATTTTCTTCGGATCGTGACCACCGCGGTTCAGGGCCCAGATCTGCTCATCAGTCCAGTCGGCAACCAGCGCTGCGGTTTCTGGATATTTGCCGAAGAAGTGCTCACGCACGTAGGCACCGTCTTTGGATTTGAAGGTCTGGTAGTCGCCGTCAACGGTTTCGTTCATCAGCTGGATCAGTTTACCGCTGGTGTCTTTACGCAGCAGTTCGTCCCAACGGGAACCCCACATGACTTTGATCACGTTCCAGCCAGCACCTGCGAAGATGCCTTCCAGTTCGTTGATGATCTTGCCGTTACCAGTTACCGGACCATCCAGACGCTGCAGGTTACAGTTGATGATGAAGCACAGGTTGTCCAGCTTCTCACGGGTTGCGATGGTGATCGCACCTTTAGATTCTGGCTCATCCATTTCGCCGTCGCCCAGGAAGGCGTAAACGGTCTGCTCAGAGGTATCTTTCAGACCACGGTGTTCCAGATACTTCAGGAATTTAGCCTGGTAGATCGCACCGATTGGGCCCAGACCCATAGATACGGTCGGGAACTGCCAGAATTCAGGCATCAGTTTAGGGTGTGGATAAGAAGACAGACCTTTACCGTGAACTTCCTGACGGAAGTTGTTCATCTGCTCTTCAGTCAGACGACCTTCCAGGAATGCACGTGCATAGATGCCCGGAGAGATGTGGCCCTGGAAGTACACCAGATCGCCGCCGTCTTTCTCGTTCGCTGCACGGAAGAAGTGGTTGAAGCACACTTCGTAAATGGTCGCAGAAGACTGGAAGGACGCCATGTGGCCACCCAGTTCCAGGTCTTTCTTGGATGCGCGCAGAACGGTCATGATGGCGTTCCAGCGGATTGCAGAACGGATACGACGTTCCAGATCCAGATTGCCCGGGTATTCCGGTTCGTCTTCTACGGCAATCGTGTTTACGTAGTTGCTAGCCCCTGCACCTGAAGCAACCTTCACGCCGCCTTTGCGGGCTTCAGAAAGCAGCTGATCAATCAGATACTGAGCGCGCTCAACACCTTCTTCACGGATGACCGATTCGATCGCCTGTAGCCAGTCGCGAGTTTCGATCGGATCCACGTCATTTTGGAGACGTTCTGACATGGGGGTATTCCTTATCTATCTAATACGTTGATTTGTCTGGAACCTGTCCCATTGTGCTCTTGGGCAAGAACACAATAAGACAGGTTCTGCGTTTAGTTGCCGCGCTCTAAAAGTACCTGGCGCTTAATCCTTTCGTTGCTGTATGCGGCGTAATGAACGTTCGCGACGCGATTGTTCACGGCTGCGGTCCAGCAAGATTTCCTCAATGAAAGCCAGGTGACGGTGCGACGCTTCGCGCGCCTGCTCCGGCTCCCCGGCCATTATCGCCTCGAATACTCGGGTGCGATGGTTGCTTACCAGCGGGAGCATCTCCCGACGGGCATACAACAATTCAAAATTCTGACGAACGTTCTGGGCCAGCATCGGCTCCATGCAGCGTAGCAGATGGAGGAGCACCACGTTGTGTGCCGCTTCGGTGACGGCGATTTGATACTGGACAACGGCGCTGGACTCGGCGTCTAAATCGCCGGACTGCTGTGCCCGTTCAATGGCCTGATGCAGTTCGCGGATACGCACGCGATCTTCATCAGTGCTGCGAAGGGCGGCGTAATAGGCCGCAATACCTTCAAGCGCGTGACGGGTCTCAAGCAGGTCAAACTGGGATTCTGGGTGGTCAGAGAGAAGTTCTACCAGCGGATCGCTGAAGCTCTGCCACAGGCTGTTTTGCACAAAGGTTCCGCCGCCCTGGCGACGAAGCAGCAAGCCCTTTGCTTCGAGGCGTTGAATCGCCTCACGCAGAGAGGGACGTGAAACGTCGAACTGTTTTGCCAGCTCGCGTTCTGGCGGAAGTTTCTCACCCGGGCGCAGAGTCCCTTCGAGGATTAAAAACTCCAGCTGCTGCTCAATCACATCAGATAGTTTTGGTTGGCGAATTTTGCTGTAGGCCATATTCCCTGTCTTACGCCTTTTTGCCCGGAGTCAATTGGTCTTACCAATTTCTAGTTCGTATCGCTAAAGTAACAAAGTATTCACCTTCTGTCCATATTGGTTTTGATTGAAATCAGTAAACCCTGCACATTTTAACAACCTTACAGAAATAACGTTTCAGAAATGTAACTTTGCACAAATGAGTTGATTACTCCCAAAGAGGGAGTTTTAACCATAATGAAACGAGGGGTTTTGCAATCTGAAGCGATTCAACATGGCAAATAATGAAAATTCGCCCACTTAAGAAGCATTTCTATTCTATAGGTTGGGTTAGGAAGAATAAGCGGGCCGATTTACAAATGCTTTCTTTTTATTCAAGTCGTCAGCATCCCTTCATAAAGCAGGTGCATTCGCAGGCGCTTACCACTATTCTGGCGCGTACGGAAGTCATCTCCGCTTTTTTCGGTTTGTTTAACCGTAAAGAAATAAATACAGAATATGGACTTTCATAATTACACACGCACAGCGTGAACATAACAACCACACACGAGGTTTCAAATGGAAGCTCAACAGCACGGCGATCAGCTAAAGCGCGGACTTAAAAACCGCCATATACAGCTCATCGCACTGGGCGGTGCGATTGGTACCGGCCTGTTTCTGGGCAGCGCATCCGTTATCCAGTCAGCCGGTCCGGGTATTATTTTGGGTTACGCGATTGCGGGTTTCATTGCTTTTCTGATCATGCGCCAGCTTGGCGAAATGGTCGTTGAAGAGCCGGTCGCAGGCTCGTTCAGCCACTTTGCCTATAAATACTGGGGCAGCTTTGCGGGCTTCGCCTCCGGCTGGAACTACTGGGTGCTGTACGTTCTGGTTGCTATGGCCGAGCTGACCGCCGTCGGGAAGTACATTCAGTTCTGGTATCCGGAGATCCCCACCTGGGCGTCTGCTGCAGCCTTCTTCGTGATTATCAACGCCATTAACCTGACCAACGTAAAAGTATTCGGCGAGATGGAGTTCTGGTTTGCCATTATCAAAGTCATTGCCGTTGTGGCGATGATCATCTTCGGTGGCTGGCTGCTGTTCAGCGGCAACGGCGGCCCGCAGGCTACCGTGCGTAACCTCTGGGAACAGGGCGGCTTCCTGCCTCACGGCATGACCGGTCTGGTGATGATGATGGCAATCATTATGTTCTCCTTCGGCGGCCTGGAGCTGGTGGGTATTACCGCCGCCGAAGCCGATAACCCGGAGCAAAGCATCCCGAAAGCCACAAATCAGGTTATCTACCGTATTCTGATCTTCTATGTGGGCTCACTGGCCGTGCTGCTCTCCCTGCTGCCGTGGACGCGCGTGACCGCTGACACCAGCCCGTTTGTTCTCATCTTCCACGAGCTGGGCGATACCTTTGTCGCCAACGCCCTGAACATCGTGGTGCTGACCGCAGCGCTCTCCGTTTACAACAGCTGCGTATACTGCAACAGCCGTATGCTGTTCGGCCTGGCCCAGCAGGGCAACGCGCCGAAGATGCTGCTCAACGTGGATAAACGCGGCGTGCCGGTGAATACCATCATTGTTTCAGCCATCGTGACCGCGCTGTGCGTGCTGATTAACTACATGGCACCGGAATCGGCGTTTGGCCTGCTGATGGCGCTGGTAGTCTCCGCTCTGGTTATCAACTGGGCGATGATCAGCCTGGCGCACATGAAGTTCCGCCGCGCGAAACAGCAGCAGGGCGTCACCACGCGCTTCCCTGCCCTGCTCTATCCGCTGGGTAACTGGATTTGCCTGCTGTTTATGGCGGCCGTGCTGGTGATCATGCTGATCACGCCGGGCATGGCGATTTCCGTCTACCTGATCCCGGTCTGGATTGCGATCCTTGGCGTTGGCTATCTCTTCAGCCAGAAAAGCCGTAATGCCATGAAGGCGCACTAAACCTCTCGCCGCGGCACCTGCTTTTGCGGGTGCCGCGCGTTGTTACCTCCTTCACACTTTCACGCCAACAGCACATTTATCCATATCACCGCCCTGATACTGCAACGCATATATTCCTTTGCCAGCGAATAATTCTCCCCATACCGTAAACCGGAGAGCTGTCGATGGATAACAACAAACTGTCAGTAAAAGAAAAGATCGGCTATGGGATGGGCGACGCGGGATGCAACATCATCTTCGGCGCCATCATGCTGTTTGTTAACTATTTCTATACGGATATTTTTGGTCTGGCGCCTGCGCTGGTCGGCGTGCTGCTGCTGTCCGTCCGCGTGATTGACGCCGTAACGGACCCGATCATGGGGGCGATTGCCGACCGTACCCGCAGTAAATATGGCCGGTTTCGTCCATGGCTGCTGTGGATTGCGTTCCCCTACGCGCTGTTCAGCATTCTGATGTTCACCACCCCGGAGTGGAGCTATAACAGCAAAGTTATCTATGCGTTTGTCACCTACTTCCTGCTCTCGTTAACCTATACGGCCATCAACATCCCTTACTGCTCGTTAGGTGGAGTGATCACCAACGATCCAAAAGAGCGCGTGGCCTGCCAGTCGTATCGCTTCGTGCTGGTCGGCATCGCCACGCTGCTGCTCTCCTTAACGCTGCTGCCGATGGCCGACTGGTTTGGCGGGGATAACAAAGCCAAAGGCTACCAGATGGCAATGACCGTCCTGGCGCTGATTGGTACCTGTATGTTCCTGTTCTGCTTCGCCACCGTGCGCGAGCGCGTGCGTCCGGCAGTGCAGACCAACGACGAGCTGAAAAACGACCTGAAAGACGTGTGGAAAAACGATCAGTGGGTGCGCATTCTGCTGCTGACGCTGTGCAACGTCTGCCCGGGCTTTATCCGCATGGCGGCGACCATGTATTACGTCACCTGGGTGATGGGCCAGAGCACACACTTCGCCACGCTGTTTATCAGCCTGGGCGTTGTCGGCATGATGCTTGGCAGCGTGCTGGCGAAAGTGCTGACCGACCGCTGGTGTAAGCTGAAGGTCTTCTTCTGGACCAATATCGTGCTGGCGGCATTCTCCTGCGCCTTCTATTTCTTCGACCCGAAAGCCACCGTTACCATCGTGGTGCTCTATTTCCTGCTTAACATCCTGCACCAGATCCCGTCTCCGCTGCACTGGTCGCTGATGGCCGACGTGGACGACTACGGCGAATGGAAAACCGGGAAGCGCATCACCGGGATCAGCTTCTCGGGTAACATCTTCTTCCTGAAACTGGGCCTGGCGATTGCCGGGGCGATGGTCGGCTTCCTGCTCTCCTGGTACGGTTATGACGCGGGCGCAAAAGCGCAAAGCGCGGACGCCATCAACGGGATCGTGCTGCTCTTTACCGTCATTCCGGGCATTGGATACTTAATTACCGCTGGGGTGGTACGTCTGCTGAAGGTGGACCGCGAAACCATGAAGCAGATCCAGGCCGATCTGGAAAAGCGTCGCACCAACTACCGCGAACTGAACGACTATCAGGAACTCAAAGCCGCTGAGACTAAATAAGGAAAGCCGCATGCATAACTGGCCAAACCCGTTTATCGAACAACGCGCCGACCCGTACATTTTACGCCATGAGGGACAGTACTATTTTATTGCCTCCGTGCCGCAGTACGACAGGCTGGCGATCCGCCGCGCGGACTCGCTGGAAGGACTACGAGGCGCTGAAGAGGTAGTGGTCTGGCGCAAACCCGAGACCGGCCCGATGAGCCAGCTGATTTGGGCACCGGAACTGCACCACATTGATGGAAAGTGGTACATCTATTTTGCCGCGACGCACACCCAGGCGCTCGACGCACTCGGGATGTTCCAGCACCGCATGTTTGCGATTGAGTGTGCGGACCGCGATCCGCTCAGCGGTACCTGGATCGAGAAAGGGCAAATCAACACCCCGTTCGACACCTTCGCCCTGGACGCCACCACCTTTGTTCATCAGGGCAAACGCTGGTACCTGTGGGCGCAAAAAGCCCCGGATATTTCCGGCAACTCTAACCTCTATCTGTGTGAAATGGAGAACCCGTGGACGCTGAAAGGCGAGCCGGTGATGCTCAGCAAACCAGAATACGACTGGGAATGCCGTGGTTTCTGGGTCAACGAAGGTCCGGCGGTGCTGGTTCACAGCGATAAGCTGTTTATCAGCTACTCCGCCAGCGCCACCGATGAGAACTACTGCATGGGGTTACTGTGGATAGACCTGAACGCCGATCCGCAAAACCCGGCAAACTGGCACAAATCCCCTCGCCCGGTTTTCGTCACCAGCTACGAGAACCGCCAGTACGGGCCTGGCCACAACAGCTTTACGCAAACGCCGGAAGGGGAAGATGTATTGGTGTACCACGCAAGAAATTACACCGAAATTGAAGGCGATCCGCTTTACGATCCGAACCGTCATACTCGCCTGAAGCTTGTCCGCTGGGACGAAAACGGGATGCCTGATTTCGGCATCCCGCCTGCGGATACGTTATAGCGTCTGCGGCGCGCTGGGTTACACCAGCGTGCCGTAAATCGTCAGCAGCGCCACAATCACCACCACCACAAACGAGGTTTTCTTCGCCATGGAGACGGCGGCTTTTGGCGTTTCGATCTTGTCGGTATGCGGTTCGCGCGCCAGCGAGAACTGCGCCAGGCGCGTCAACACCTGGTACTGGGACGTATGGCGGTCCCCAAGAGAAGCGAACCATGCGGGCAGCGCTTTTTCACCGTGGCCAATTAAGGCGTACACCACGCCCACCAGACGCACCGGGAGCCAGTCGAGCACGTGCAGGATGGCATCAATGCCGGACAGCAAACGCTCATGCGGCGTCAGATAACGGGCAAGCCAGGTCTGCCAGGCGCGCAGGAACGAATAGCCCATCAGCAGTACCGGCCCCCACGGGCCGCCCACCACAAACCAGAACAGCGGAGCAAGGTAGTAGCGGAAGTTAATCCACAGCAGCGCGTTTTGCAGCTCGCGCAGGAACTCGCGCTCGTCGCAGTCCGGCGGCACGCCGTGGATCATCGTCAGCTCGCTCGCCATCGCGCCGCGCGCGTGGGCATCGTCACGGGAGGCGGCTTTCAGGTAGGCGTGATAGTGCAAACGCACCTTGCCCGCACCAATGCACAGCACGCCGAGCAGGATCCACACCACCAGCAGCGGCACGTTGAAAAAGAGTCCGTACAGCGAGCGCAGCAGCAGGAAGGTAATCAGCATGACGCCCGCCATCATCAGCAGCGTGCGCAGCATGGAAAAGTGCTTGATGCGGCGGAATAACACCTCCAGCCGGTGATCCAGTTGCCAGTGCTCGCCGAGCTTGAACAGGCGTTCAGCGATGATAACCAGCAGCATGGTAAACAACGTCATGGTATCTCCTTATTCTGACGACGCGGCAAGCATGGCGCGAAACCGCGGCCAGTCAAATGCCGGGCCGGGATCGGTTTTTCTCGCCGGAGCGATATCGCTGTGCCCGGTAATATTGTCGGTGATTGCCGGGTAGAGTCCGATAAGCGTGTGGGTAATAGCAACCAGCTGCTGATACTGGGCATCGGTGTAGGGGGTAGTATCCGTGCCTTCCAGCTCAATCCCAATCGAGAAATCGTTGCACCGTTCGCGCCCGTGATACATCGATACCCCGGCATGCCAGGCGCGCTTATCAAAAGGAACATACTGAACCACCTCACCATCACGCCGAATCAGGCAGTGAGCCGACACGCGCAGATGCGCAATCTCAGCGAAGAAGGGATGAGCATTGGGATCTATCGTTCCCGTGAATAACGCATCGATCCACGGGCCGCCAAACTCACCCGGCGGGAGGCTAATATTATGAACCACCAGCAGTGTGGGCTTTTCATCCTCCGGGCGGCAGTCGTGGTGCGGCGAGGGCACATGCCGCGCATCCACCAGCCATCCGTTTTCTAACAACATGCTGGAACTCCTTCTGTATGGTGCAATGACTCGGTTCAGAGTAGCATGTTTCAATATTATGATTCGTTACCAATTTGGAGTTTTATCATGCCGCCTCGCCGCTACAACCCCGACCACCGACGTGAAGCGCTTCTGGAACGTATTAATATGGATATTCCGGCAAGCGTCGCCCATGCGTTGAAAGAAGACCTGGGGGGTGACGTTAACGCCGATAAAGATATTACCGCACAATTGTTGCCAAAAGAGACACGCTCGCACGCGGTCATTATCACCCGTGAGGAGGGCGTTTTCTGCGGCAAGCGTTGGGTTGAAGAGGTCTTTACTCAGCTGGCGGGTGACGATGTACAGGTGACATGGCACGTTGATGATGGTGATGCAGTGACCGCCAATCAGCCGCTGTTCGAGCTGGACGGTCCTTCCCGCGTATTACTGACCGGCGAGCGTACCGCGCTCAATTTTGTCCAAACGCTCTCTGGCGTCGCCAGTGAAGTGCGCCGCTACGTTGACCTGCTGGCCGGCACCCGTACCCAGCTGCTTGATACCCGCAAAACGCTGCCGGGCCTGCGCACTGCGCTGAAGTACGCGGTGCTCTGCGGCGGCGGCGCAAACCATCGTCTGGGCTTATCCGATGCTTTCCTGATTAAAGAGAACCACATTATTGCTTCTGGCTCCGTGCGTCAGGCGGTGGAAAAGGCCTTCTGGCTGCATCCGGATGTGCCGGTTGAGGTGGAAGTTGAAAGCCTGGAAGAGCTGGAGCAGGCGATTAAGGCCGGGGCCGATATCATCATGCTCGATAACTTCGAGACGGAGCAGATGCGCGAGGCGGTGAAACTGACCAACGGCCGGGCCCAGCTTGAAGTCTCCGGAAACGTCACTTTCGAGACGATCCGTGAGTTCGCCGAAACCGGCGTGGATTACATCTCCGTTGGCGCGCTGACCAAGCACGTTCGCGCCCTCGATCTCTCAATGCGCTTCAAATAACGCACGCTCCCCTCTCTGCCCGGAGAGGGGGATTTCAGCCTCGCTCGCAAATCCATTGTCCTTCTCTGCAACACGGAATGAATTCTCTGAAGCTCCTTTCTCGTTCTCTTTTTTGCCCCTCGTTTCTGCCCTGTCCCGCTGACAAACTAGCGCCACTTTGCATAAGGAGCAGATATGGACAGACAACAAGGATTCACACTCATTGAGCTGATGGTGGTCATTGGCATTATTGCGATTCTGAGCGCCATCGGCGTTCCCGCCTATCAGAACTACCTGCGTAAAGCAGCTCTCACCGATATGCTGCAAACTTTCGTTCCCTATCGCACTGCCATTGAGCTTTGCGCGCTCGATCGCGGCGGCGTGGAAAGCTGCGATGCCGGCAGTAACGGTATTCCCTCTCCTGCCACGACGCGTTACGTTTCAGGAATGAGCGTGGCGAAAGGGATCGTGACCTTAACAGGCCAGGAGAGCCTGAACGGGCTGACGGTAACCATGACGCCGCAGTGGAGCAACGGCAACGGTATGACGGGCTGGACGCGTGACTGCAATATCAGTGCTGACAGCGCGCTTAAGCAGGCCTGCGAAGACGTCTTCCGCTTCGACACTAACTAAGGAGCGGATAATGAACACCGATCAACTCGTGGCGCTTTGTCTTCGCCACCATGCCCTGCTGCTCACCAGCGACAGCGACATGATTAGCATCGCCGTCGTGGGAACCCCCGCGCCTGAACTGATGGAGGCCCTGCGCTTCGCGACCCAGAAGCGGATTGATATCGAATGCTGGAGCGCTGAACGCATGGAAAAGCACCGGCAGTTAACCGCGCAATCGCATCTGCCCGTCGTTTCGCAACCCCACTCCGCGGTGGACATCCTCAACCATACGCTGCAGCAGGCAGTAAACCAGCGCGCGTCTGACATCCATATCGAACCAATGGAGCACGCGTGCCAGATCCGCTTACGTATCGACGGGGTACTTTATCCGCAGCCTCCCCTTTCCGCCGCGCTGGCGACGATGCTCAGCGCCCGGTTAAAAGTGCTGGGTAATCTGGATATTGCGGAACGGCGCTTACCTCAGGACGGTCAGTTTACGATTGAGCTGACAAACGAGCCGGTCTCGTTTCGTATCGCCACGCTTCCCTGCAACGGCGGTGAGAAAATTGTGCTGCGTTTGCTACATCAGGTTCAGCAGGCGCTGGAACCGAACGCGCTTGGCATGAGCGCTAAACAGCTGGCCTGTTTTAATGAGGTACTCCACCAGCCTCAGGGGCTAATTCTGGTCACCGGCCCGACGGGCAGCGGCAAAACCGTAACGCTCTACAGCGCGCTGCAGGCGCGTAACACCCCTGACGTCAACATCTGCAGCGTGGAGGATCCCATCGAGATCCCGCTTGCGGGGTTAAATCAGACGCAGGTTAATCCCCGCGCGGGCTTAACATTCCAGAACGTACTGAGAGCGCTGCTCCGTCAGGATCCAGACATCATTATGGTCGGGGAAATTCGCGATGGTGAAACGGCAGAAATTGCCATTAAAGCCGCGCAGACCGGGCATCTTGTATTGTCGACGCTGCACACCAACTCGACGACGGAAACCCTCATTCGTCTGGAGCAGATGGGCGTGGCGCGCTGGATGATCTCTTCCGCGCTCTCGATGGTAATTGCCCAGCGGCTGGTTCGGCGCCTTTGCCCGCACTGCCGACAGAAAACAGGGGAGCATACGGACCTGCCGCGCTCGATTTGGCCGCGGCAACTTCCTCGCTGGCAGCCTGCAGGCTGCGATCGTTGTTATCATGGTTTTTACGGGCGAGTGGCTATTTTTGAAGTACTTGCGATCGATAATCCCCTGCGCCAGGCTATTGCCAGCGGGGCAGGCACCGAGGTGATTGAAGCCAGCGCCCGACAGGCTGGACTCATCTCGCTGTTTGAACACGGCTGCATGGCCGTTGAACAAGGGATGACCACGCTTGAAGAGTTAGTGCGTGTTCTGGGTATGCCCGATGGCTGCTAATCAACTCTGGCGCTGGCGAGCAATCTCCGCTGAAGGAGAACCCCGAAACGGGGTTCTCTGGGCCACCGACCGCAACGCAGCCTTCACCAGGCTGATGCGTAACGACCTCCATCCTCTGGCCCTGACCCGATGCGCTCAAAGGCACCGCTGGCGTCCACATCACTGCTACGAGATGTTTCGTCAGCTCGCAACGCTCCTGCAGGCCGGGCTGACGCTCGCGCATAGTCTGCAAATGCTGGCAGACCAACATCCAGTAGAACCGTGGCGGGGGCTACTGCAAAACGTTGCCGATGAACTCAGTGAAGGCTGTCCTTTTTCTGAGGCGCTCAAACGGTGGCCAGCGGTCTTTAGCCCACTGCATATCTCAATGGTGAAAACCGGAGAGCTAACGGGGAAGCTTGAAGCGTGCTGCCGAGAGCTTGCAGAGCAGCAAAAAGCGCAGCAGCAGCTCAGCGCGAAGGTGAAAAAAGCGCTGCGCTACCCGGCGATCGTCCTGACGCTGGCCGTGCTCGTCGTGCTGGCAATGGTCACCCTGGTTTTGCCCGAATTTGCCGCGATCTACAAAACCTTTAATACCCCGCTTCCGGCGCTGACGCGAATTGTTATGGGGATAGCCGCGTTTATGCAGTCATATGCCCTTGCGCTGTTCGCGATGCTGCTTGTTCCCGTAACCGCAGCCTGGCCTCTGCGACACCATCCTCGCTGGCAGCGTATTCTGCTGAGTTTTCCCGTAATGGGCGCGCTGGCGAAAGGGCAAAAACTGGGGCAGATCTTCACCGTGCTGTCGCTCACGCAGCAGGCGGGCATTGCATTCTTACAGGGGCTTGAAAGTGCAGAAGAGACTGTTGAAAGCCGGTACTGGCAGGGAATACTCCGCAGCATACGCGAGAACATTGAAAAAGGTCTCCCCGTCTGGTCATCTTTTCAGAAGGCGGCAATGTTTACCCCGCTCTGTATTCAGCTTTTACGAACCGGTGAGATGTCAGGTTCGCTGGACGTCATGCTGGCAAACCTTGCTCGCCATCACACGGAACAGACCTTTCAACGGGCAGACAACCTGGCGGCGCTTCTGGAGCCACTGCTCCTGGTTGTTACGGGGGTTATCATCGGCACGCTGGTGGTGGCAATGTATCTGCCGATTTTCCATCTGGGTGATGCGATGAGCGCGGGGTAGTGCAGTAGCGCTGGCGCACAAGCATGCGCCAGCGAAAGCCATTACAGGCTATTGAAAACGCGGTTTTCCTGCTCCTGAACGCGAATAAACGTTGTGCGTTTCGTCAGCTCTTTCAGGCGGGATGCACCCACGTAGGTACAGGCTGAGCGCAGGCCGCCCAGGATGTCGCGCGCGGTGTTTTCAACCGGGCCGCGCAGAGGCAGCTTCACGGTTTTGCCTTCTGCCGCACGGTATTTTGCCACGCCACCGACGTGACGGGTCATCGCGGATTCAGAACTCATACCGTAAAACAGCATGAATTTCTCGCCGTTCTCTTCCACCACGGTGCCGCCGCTCTCTTCGTGGCCTGCCAGCATACCGCCGAGCATCACGAAGTCCGCGCCGCCGCCAAAGGCCTTTGCGACATCGCCCGGCATGGTGCAACCGCCGTCGCTGATGATCTGGCCGCCCAGACCGTGCGCCGCGTCGGCACATTCAATGACCGCGGAAAGCTGCGGATAACCAACTCCGGTCTTCACGCGCGTGGTGCATACGGAGCCCGGGCCAATGCCCACTTTCACGATGTCGGCACCGGAAAGGATCAGCTCTTCACACATTTCACCGGTCACCACGTTACCCGCGATGATGGTTTTGGTCGGCCAGGCTTCGCGCGCCTTGCTGACGAACTGCACGAAGTGCTCGGAGTAACCGTTCGCCACATCAATACAAACGAAGCTAAGCGCCGGGTTGGCATTCAGGATCTGTTTGGTTTTCTCGAAATCGGCATCGGAAGTACCGGTGGAAACCATCACGTGCTTCACCACGTCAGCAGAGGCGGACGCAACAAACGCATTCCACTCTTCAGGAGTGTAGTGCTTGTGGACTGCAGAAAGAATATCGAACTGAGCCAGCGCCGTTGCCATCTCAAAGGTACCGACTGTATCCATGTTGGCAGCAATGATTGGCACGCCAGACCACGTCTGACCGGAGTGTTTAAAGGTGAATTGACGTTCGAGTTCAACGTCTGAGCGACTTTTCAGTGTAGAGCGTTTAGGGCGGATAAGAACGTCTTTGAAACCTAACTTCAGATCTTCTTCGATACGCATGTGCGGATTCCTGGGGTTAGAGGCAAATATGTTAAAAGCACAACTCCAGTGACGCTATCATACGCACTAATACCTGCTCCGCAAGACTGCGAAATTCTCTTTTTTTACGCTACAATCCTATAAATTTACCTGGTAAAAAGCCGGTAAAGAGAATCAAACAATTACTGTCGCACGTTTGTTTTTTAAGCAACTGATTTCCATAATGAATAATTCCCAGGATTTGATTTAATGGGGTATATCGTCGCAGTAACCGGCGGCATCGGTAGTGGCAAAAGTACCGTTGCGGACGCGTTTTCTCGTCTCGGCATCGCGATTATTGATGCTGATATTATTGCCCGTCAGGTGGTAGAGCCCAATACACCCGCGCTAAAGGCCATCGCCGACCATTTCGGTCAAGCAATCATCAATGCCGATGGCACACTGAACCGCCGTCAGCTTCGCGAATATATTTTTTCCGATTCTGCGGAAAAAGCCTGGCTTAATGCCCTGCTCCACCCCATTATCCACCAGGAAACTCAGCGTCAGATAGCCGCAGCCCGCTCGCCCTATGTCCTGTGGGTGGTTCCGCTCCTGGTAGAAAATCAGCTGCATAAAAAAGCCAATCGGGTATTGGTGATTGATGTCACACCCGAGACGCAAATCCAGCGAACCATGACGCGCGACCACGTCTCGCGTGAACATGCTGAACAAATTCTTGCCGCTCAGGCCACTCGCGCTCAGCGCCTTGCCGTTGCGGATGATGTTATTGATAATAACGGCGCACCAGATGCCATTGCATCGGATGTTGCCCGCCTGCACGAGCAGTATCTAACCTTCGCCGCGCAGGCCGTTGCACAGGAAAAACCATAATGTCGACTCACATCCTTTTTGAGCACCCGCTTAATGAAAAAATGCGTACCTGGCTGCGCATTGAATTTCTCATCCAACAGCTTTCACAACATCTGCCTGTTAACGATCATGCCACGGCGTTGCACTTCTTTCGCAACGTAGGCGATCTGCTGGATGTGATTGAACGTGGCGATGTCCGCACGGAGCTGTTGAAAGAGCTGGAGCGCCAGCAGCGTAAATTACAGGCCTGGGCCGAAGTACCGGGCGTGGATCAAAGTCGAATTGACGCCTTACGCCAGCAGTTGAAAAATAGCAGCACGACGCTGATGGCCGCGCCGCGCGTTGGGCAATATTTACGAGAAGACCGTTTGATAGCGCTGGTGCGCCAGCGCCTGAGCATACCGGGCGGTTGCTGTAGCTTTGATCTGCCAACGCTGCATATGTGGCTGCATATGCCGCAGGAACAGCGCGATCGCCAGGTAAACAGCTGGCTGGGTAGCCTGGAGCCGATGAATCAGACGCTATCGCTGATCCTCGAGCTTGTGCGTAACTCTGCCCCGTTCCGCAAGCAAACCAGTCTCAACGGTTTTTATCAGGACAACGGCGACGACGCCGATCTTCTGCGTCTAAATTTGTCTCTTGGCGAGCAGCTTTATCCGCAAATTTCCGGGCATAAAAGCCGTTTCGCGATCCGCTTTATGCCGCTGGACAGTGAAAATGGCACCGTGCCGGAACGCCTCGATTTTGAACTGGCCTGTTGTTAAGGAGTGCCAATGTCTGACGTCACCACCGTAAACTGCCCAACCTGTGGGAAAACTGTCGTCTGGGGAGAAGTGAGTCCGTTTCGCCCGTTCTGCTGCAAGCGCTGTCAGCTCATTGATCTGGGCGAATGGGCGGCGGAAGAGAAACGAATTCCGAGCGAAGGCGACCTCTCGGATAGCGATGACTGGAGCGAAAGCCAGCAGTAACGTTCAAAGCCTGCTGGCGATTCGTTCGGCAGGCCTACATGTTTGTCGCTAAGCGGCGGATCACAGGCTCATTGGCTGGCGGGAATTTGTCGGCATCACTGACCTGGAGTTCCACCCAGTTACCCGGCTGTCCCTCTTTTCCCCAGGGCTCACCTTCCCAGCTTTCCACCAGCCAGAACCACAGCGTGATGTGCCTGTCGGGAAACTGATACTCCAGCTTATCGAACAGCGTGGCGCCAAGCGGGATAATCCCCACCTCTTCCTGAAGCTCACGCACCAGCGCCTCTTCCGGCGTTTCTCCTGATTCGATTTTCCCGCCAGGAAACTCCCACTTGTTCGCCATATGGGCGTCAGCAGCGCGCTGGGTGATGAAGATTTGGTTTTGCGGGTTGCGAATAATCCCGACGGCAATTTGCAGTATTTTCATAGCGTCACTTCCATAAAAAAGGCGCAGATATCTGCGCCTTTTCAGTTAGTTATGTTCTTAGCTCAGGCGGCCGTGGCACGCCTTGTATTTTTTACCGGAACCACACGGACACGGATCGTTACGACCGACTTTACGATCGCCGGTCTGCGCGGCGATCGCTGCTGCGGCTTCGCTTTCGTCAGTCTGGTGGCTCAGCTGCTGCATCTGCGCCAGACGCTCAGCTTCTTCACGGCGCTGCTGCTCCATCGCTTCCACTTCTTCCGGCATGCGCACCTGAACCTTGCTCAGGGTGCTGATCACTTCGTACTTCAGTGACTCCAGCATAGAGGCAAACATGGAGAAGGATTCACGCTTGTACTCCTGCTTCGGATCTTTCTGCGCATAGCCGCGCAGGTGGATACCCTGACGCAGGTAGTCCATCGCCGCCAGGTGCTCTTTCCACAGGGAGTCCAGCGTTTGCAGCATCACCCCTTTCTCGAAGTGACGCATCATCTCAGCGCCAACCACTTCTTCCTTACGCTTATAAACCTCCAGCGCGGTTTCAAAGATACGTTCGCGCAGGGTCTCTTCATGCAGCTCAGGCTCTTTGTCCAGCCACTCTTTAATTGGCAGATCGAGATCGAAGTCGTTTTTCAGACGTTCCTGCAGGCCTTCAACGTCCCACATCTCTTCCAGAGACTGCGGTGGAATATGCGCGTCGATGGTGGCTTTGAACACATCTTCGCGGATGCTGTTGATGGTTTCGCTCACGTCGGACACGTCCAGCAGTTCGTTACGCTGGGTGTAGATCGCGCGACGCTGATCGTTGGCCACGTCATCATATTCCAGCAGCTGCTTACGAATATCGAAGTTGCGGCTTTCCACTTTACGCTGGGCGTTAGCGATCGCTTTAGTCACCCATGGGTGCTCAATGGCTTCACCAGGCTTCATGCCCAGCTTACGCATCATGCCGGACACGCGGTCGGAGGCGAAAATACGCATCAGCGCATCTTCCATAGAGAGGTAGAAGCGGGAAGAACCGGCATCACCCTGACGGCCCGCACGGCCACGCAGCTGGTTGTCGATACGACGAGATTCGTGACGCTCGGTACCGATGATGTGCAGACCACCGGATGCCAGCACCGCGTCGTGACGCACCTGCCAGTCGGCTTTGATCTGCTCGATCTGCTCTGGCGTTGGGTTTTCCAGCTCAGCGACTTCAGCCTGCCAGCTACCGCCGAGCATAATATCGGTACCACGACCCGCCATGTTGGTGGCGATGGTCACGGCTCCCGGATAGCCCGCCTGAGCAACAATGTCCGCTTCTTTAGCGTGGAACTTGGCGTTCAGAACGTTGTGCTTGATGCCTGCTTTGGTCAGCTCATTGGAAACCACCTCGGATTTCTCGATGGAGATGGTCCCCACCAGAACCGGCTGACCATTGGCAGTACGGTCGCGAATATCTTCGATGATCGCCTGAATTTTTTCCGCTTCGGTCATGTACACCAGGTCCGGCATATCCTTACGGATCATCGGACGGTTGGTTGGCACCACCACGGTATCCAGCTTGTAGATGGAGCTGAATTCAAACGCTTCGGTATCTGCGGTACCGGTCATCCCCGCCAGCTTCTCATACAGACGGAAGTAGTTCTGGAAGGTGATGGATGCCAGCGTCTGGTTTTCGTTCTGGATATCCACGCCTTCTTTCGCTTCAACGGCCTGATGCAGACCATCAGACCAGCGACGACCCTGCATGGTACGGCCGGTGTGTTCATCGACAATGATGACTTCGCCGTCTTTCACGATGTAGTCAACGTCGCGGGTGAACAGCGCGTGGGCGCGCAGCGCGGCGGTCACGTGGTGCATCAGCATGATGTTGCTCGGGGAATACAGGGACTCGCCCTCTTCCATAATGCCTTCAGCCACCAGCAGCTCTTCGATTTTCACCAGACCGCGTTCGGTCAGGTTCACCTGGCGCGCTTTTTCATCCACGGAGAAGTGACCTTCCCCCTGGAAGGTATCGGAGTCTTCTTTCTCCTGACGCAGCAGGTGTGGAATGATTTTGTCGACTTTACGGTACATGTCAGAGCTGTCTTCGGCCGGGCCGGAGATGATCAGCGGGGTACGCGCTTCATCGATCAGAATGGAGTCAACCTCATCCACCAGCGCATAGTGCAGCTTACGCTGGACGCGCTCTTCCGGGCTGAACGCCATGTTGTCGCGCAGGTAGTCGAAGCCGTATTCGTTGTTGGTGCCGTAGGTGATGTCCGCGTTGTAGGCTTCGCGCTTGGCGGGTGCCGGCAGTCCGGACATGTTGATGCCGACGGTCATGCCGAGGAATTCGAACAGCGGACGGTTGTTTTCGGCATCACGCTGGGCCAGATAGTCGTTGACGGTAACGACGTGAACGCCTTTACCGGTAAGTGCATTCAGGTAAGCCGGCAGCGTTGCGGTCAGGGTTTTACCTTCACCGGTACGCATTTCCGCGATGCAGCGTTCGTTAAGCACCATACCGCCCAGCAATTGAACGTCGAAGTGACGCATGCCGAACACACGTTTACTCGCTTCACGCACAACGGCGAAAGCTTCCGGGATCAGGCTTTCTAAGGTTTCACCTTTTTCCAGACGCGCACGGAATTCCGCCGTTTTCGCTTTCAGCTCATCATCAGAGAGCTTCTCCATCGCCGGTTCCATACCGTTGATGACGGCAACAGCTTTGCGCATACGGCGCAGGGTACGATCGTTACGACTACCAAAAACTTTGGTTAATAATTTGATTAGCATAATAAATTCTCAAACGCCCCAGACGGGCAGATAAATTAAGGTATTGAAAAAGGTTAATTTAGCTGAGGCGTTGAGGCCCGGCACGGATGCCGTGAACCTGGCTAATCCATGTCGAAACGGAGAATGATACAGGAGGAACAAACGAGGTTTGCGCCGTCTGACTCACGGTCACGGGCGGCTGGTTATCCTGCGTCAGAAGCGCATTAAGCGTATCGAGCAGGGCAAGATGCTGAGCCTGAACCGGCAGCGACTCTTCAGCAACAGGCATCGTCTGCGGCGCCATCGCGAACGACAGATGACGAATAACCGTGCGGATGGCGTGCTGCTGCCAGTAATCAACGGAGAAATTAGGACGACGGCTGGCTTCAAGCCACGCGAGATTAGTAAAGTTAACCCGCGTCGAGAGATCGTGTTTAGTTGTCGTGGAACGTGCTGGCGTCGCCGCTTCCGCACTGTTGCTGAGCGCAGGCAAGCCGAAACTCGCCGCGACCATCCCTAATAAGAGATGCGGCCAGAAGTAACGTCTGCCAAATTGTCGCCAGCGCGTCAATATTCCGCTCACTTGCTCCACCACAATCGCCCGCCAGTGCAGGCTGAGTTCAGTTATTCTTTTTTAGCGCCCAGATATTACCACTAAAGCCAATACGCAGCAGCAGGAATGACACCTTGCAGCAGGTAAAAACGGTCAATAATGCAGCGAACACACCGTTATTCGGCACCCAACAATGGCCAGGGAGTAGAGGGGCAAATCAAAGAAGGGCAGAAATAAAAACGACTGGCTTCCCTGGTCGGAGAGAGTACCAGGTGAACCAGTCGCTTTTCTTACGAAACGGCGTTAACCGTTACGCCAGGACCATAGTCGGTGCTTTGAACGCCAGCGGCAGTTCCGCTTCGTCTTCAAAGGTCACATATTCCCAGGCTTCCTGTTTTGCCAGGACGGCCTGCAACAATTTGTTGTTCAGTGCATGACCGGATTTGAACGCGGTAAATGCACCAATGATGTTGTGACCACACATGAACAGGTCGCCGATCGCATCCAGCATTTTGTGACGAACGAATTCATCTTCAAAACGCAGGCCGTCTTCGTTCAGTACGCGATAATCGTCAACAACGATGGCACAATCGAAGCTGCCGCCCAGGCACAGGCCGCGGGACTGCAGATATTCGATATCACGCATGAAGCCAAACGTACGAGCGCGGCTGATCTGGCGCATAAACGCATCAGCAGAGAAGTTCATCGCGTAGCGCTGAGTGCTGGAGTCAATCGCCGGATGGTTAAAGTCGATGGTAAAGTCCAGCGAGAAACCATTGTACGGTTTGAATTCAGCCCACTTGTCGCCATCTTCGACGCGAACGGTCTCTTTGATGCGAACAAATTTCTTCGCACAGTTCAGCTCTTCGATGCCGGCATCCAGCAACAGATAAACGAACGGCGCAGCACTACCATCCATAATCGGGATTTCTGGCGCATCGACTTCAACAATAATGTTGTCGATACCCAGCCCCGCCAGGGCGGCGTTCAGGTGCTCTACGGTAGAAATCCGCACGTCATGCTCGTTCACCAGACAAGTACAGAGCATTGTATCACGCACAGATTTGGCATCGGCCGGAAAATCTACCGGTGGATTCAAGTCGGTGCGACGATAGATGACCCCGGTATTGGCCGGCGCAGGGCGTAACGTCAGTGTGACTTTCTTGCCGGTATGTAAACCGACACCCGTCGCCTGAACGATACGTTTAAGTGTCCTTTGTTTGATCATCGTATAATCTCGCCAAATTAACTATCCAACCGAGAGTGTATATCACTAACGGTGGGCCAGTTTAGCACAAAGAGCGCAAATCCCCAAATTCCAGCCAATTCTTAGTCAGCTTGCTTACGCAGGAACGCCGGGATGTCCAGATAATCTGGCTCTTTTGCCGTTTGCGGCGTTGGGTCGTTCACCACTTTCGCGGCCGGTTTTTGCTCCTGAGTCAGAGGAGACATACCGTGCTGCTGGTAACGATCCATTACCGGTTGCTGAGTCTGCTTGTTGGTCACGAGGGTGATCTCAGGACGCTTGTCCATACCGATACCGGTCGCAACAACGGTAACACGCAGCTCGTCGTTCATTTCCGGGTCAAGGGAAGTACCAATTACCACGGTCGCGTTGTCAGAAGCGAACGCGCGGATGGTATTACCCACGGTTTCGAACTCATCCAGACGCAGGTCAAAGCCAGCGGTAATGTTGACCAGCACGCCGCGCGCACCGGACAGATCGATATCTTCCAGCAGTGGAGAAGAGATAGCCATTTCAGCCGCTTCTTCCGCACGGTCTTCGCCGCTCGCCACGCCAGAGCCCATCATCGCGTAGCCCATTTCGGACATCACGGTGCGAACGTCTGCAAAGTCAACGTTCATCAGGCCAGGACGGGTAATCAGTTCTGCGATACCCTGGACCGCGCCTTTCAGCACGTCGTTTGCTGCGCCGAAGGCGTCAAGCAGGGAGATACCACGACCCAGAACTTTCAGCAGCTTGTCGTTCGGGATGGTGATCAGCGAGTCCACATGCTTGGACAGCTCGGTGATACCCTGTTCCGCGAAGGCCATACGCTTTTTGCCTTCGAAGTTGAAAGGCTTGGTCACGACAGCAACGGTCAGGATACCTAAATCTTTAGCTACTTCAGCGACAACAGGTGCTGCACCGGTACCGGTACCGCCGCCCATGCCTGCTGCGATGAAGACCATGTCCGCACCTTCCAGTGCAGCACGCAGGGCTTCACGATCTTCTTCAGCCGCGTTGCGACCGACTTCCGGGTTAGCCCCAGCGCCCAGCCCTTTGGTGATGCCACCGCCGATCTGGATAGTCTGGCCAACTGCCGTTTTACGCAGTGCCTGCGCATCGGTGTTAACTGCGAAGAATTCAACACCTTCAATGCGTTCACGCACCATATGCTCTACGGCGTTACCGCCGCCGCCACCGACGCCGATGACTTTAATCACCGCGTCGTTGGTCAGTTCCATAGGTTCAAACATAATTTCTCTCTCCGTTGTGCCTGTCGCCCGAGACCGCTAATTCTCTCCGGTCTCTTTAAAAAATTAAAACTCTTTTCGCAGCCAGTTGTTCAGTCGTTTGACCCAGGACCCCACTGAGACGCGTTTTTCCACTTCTGCTTCACCACTGAGATGAGATTCCTTCCCGTAGTGGAGCAGGCCCACAGCCGTTGAATAGTACGGCTCCTGAGCATAATCCGTTAAACCGGTAATATTCAGCGGCGCACCAATACGCACCTGCGTATGGAACACGCGCTGAGCGCAGGCCGCAAGACCTTCAATTTGCGCTGCACCGCCGGTTAATACAATCCCCGCCGCAAGATGATGCTTAACACCCTGCTGACGAAGCTGTTCCTGAAGCTGTAAAATCTCTTCGTTGACCAGGTTGAGCAGCTCGGTATAGCGCGGCTCAATTACCTCTGCCAACGTCTGGCGCTGCAGGCTACGCGGCGGACGGCCGCCCACGCTCGGCACCTCAACGCTCTCATCTTTACCAACGATAGACCCCAGCGCACAGCCGTGGCGTACTTTAATCGCTTCTGCATCGCTCGGTGGCGTACCAAAAGCGTAAGCAATATCGCTGGTCACAACGTTCCCTGCGTAAGGGATCACTTTGGTGTGGCGCAGCGCACCGCCGGTATACACGGCCATGTCCATTGTACCACCACCGATATCCACCACACAGACACCCAGTTCACGTTCGTCTTCGGTCAGCACGGAATAACTTGCCGCCAGACCGGCGAAAATAAGTTGGTCAACTTTCAGGCCACAACGTTCAACGGCTTTTACGATGTTCTTCGCCATATCGTTGTGACATGTGATCAGGTGCACTTTTGCCTGCATACGAACGCCAGACAGACCAACCGGGTTCTTGATCCCTTCCTGATAGTCAATCGCATATTCCTGCGGGATCACGTGCAGCACGCGATGCTCATCGCGAACGCGCACGGACTTCGCCGTATGCACAACGTTTTCAACGTCTTCCTGCGTCACTTCTTCTTCAGAAATCGGCACCATACCGATTTCGTTCTGGCAGCTAATGTGCTTGCCAGAAAGGGCCAGATAGACAGAAGAAATCTGGCAATCTGCCATTAATTCAGCCTGGTCGATGGCGCGCTGTACGCATTTCACCACCGACTCAAGGTCGTTTACCCCACCTTTATCCATACCACGGGACGGGCAACTGCCCACGCCAATGATATTGACCATACCGTCGGGCAGAACTTCCCCTACTAAAGCGGCAACCTTCGCGGTGCCAATCTCCAGTCCAACTACCAGTTTTCTGTCCGTCGCCTTGATCATTGTTGTTCTGCCTGTACCTGTGCCTGATTCTGTTGCTGATTAGGTTCCTCGACCGGAGCCGGCTCCCAACCGACTGCTGCGCCTGAGTCATAGCGCAAATCAACGTAGCTTATCCGTTTGCCGTCCGCCTGCGCCTGCTGTTGTAAAACCGGGTAAAGTTCTACAAAACGCGCAAGACGTTTCATTGTGTCGCCGCGTCCCAGGTTGAGCTTAATGCCGTTCGTCAACGTCAGCTGCCAGGAGCGGCGCGCCGTCATCGCAGCATCTTTTAACGTAAACCTGTCCTTCGCCAGCACCTGCCCCATTTCACGAAAACCCTGCAATACTTCGTTTTCGCTGCCTTCAGGGCCATACAACATCGGTAAATTTTGCTTGTTGACACGATCGCTCGGGACGCTGAAGGAATTTCCATCTACGTCAACCATGTGCTGATCATTCCAACGCGCAATGGGCACATATTCAACCAGATGAATCTTCAATTCATCAGGCCATTGTTTTCTGACACTCGCCTGTTTTATCCAGGGCAGACGTTCAATCTGGCTCTGGATAATATTGACGTCCTGCGTCATAAAGGTGCCGGGCGATCCCAGCGCCAGAATAGACTGGCGAATATCATCGTTACGCGTGTAGTGACGCTCACCGGTCACCACCAGCTTTGACAGCGGCAACCGCTGTGCGTCTTCCATCCAGCCCAGCACCATCCAGCCGCTGATAAACACGGTGCACAGCACCCCGAGCAGGAAAATTATTCCTGCAAGACGCGTTCCATTACTCCGGCGTGAAGAAGTGTATTCTTCTTCGTCATCGCGGTTGCGCGTGTTCAATGCAGCCTGAGACATATCAGCCCGCCTGGTCCAGAATACGTACGACTAACTGCGAGAAGCTCATTCCCGCCTGACGCGCCGCCATCGGCACAAGGCTGTGGCTGGTCATTCCCGGTGAGGTATTGGCTTCCAGCAGATAAAACTGCCCGTCATTGTCCTGCATCACATCAATGCGTCCCCAGCCGCTGCAGCCCAAAACATTCCAGGCTTTAAGCACCAGGGACTGTAATTCGGCTTCGCGCTCTGCTTCAAGACCACAAGGGCAGAAATATTGCGTCTCATCAGAGAGATACTTCGCCTCATAATCATAGAAGACTCCGGCGGGTTGGATGCGAATTGACGGTAAAATTTCTTCGCCAAGCATCGCGACGGTAAATTCCGGCCCGCTGAGCCATTTTTCAATCAGAACTTCTTCATCGTGTTGAAATGCCAGCGTTAAAGCAGATGTTAAATCTTCAGCTTTATCGACCTTTGACATCCCGACGCTCGACCCTTCCCTGCTCGGCTTTACAATAACCGGTAAGCCCAGTGACGCAATGCGTGTATTAACGCTGTCCGACAGGCCCAATTCAAATTCGCCGCGCGTCAGCGCCACCCACGGCGCAACGGGTAAACCCGCTCCCTGCCAGAGTAACTTACTGCGCAGTTTATCCATAGAGATGGCGGATGCCATCACGCCGCTGCCGGTGTAAGGCAGGCCGATCAGCTCCAGAAGCCCTTGCAGGGTTCCGTCTTCACCGCCACGACCATGTAACGCGATAAAGACCTTATCGAAGCCCATCGCTTTTAATTGCGTCACGTCGACCTCTTTTGGATCGACAATATGTGCGTTTACGCCACCTTCACGCAGGCCCGCCAGCACGGCAACGCCGGAATTCAGAGAAACCTCGCGCTCGGCGGAGTTGCCGCCAGAGAGGACTGCAATCTTATCAGCCATGATGCTCATCCTCCTGGGTTTGCGGCTTCAGTTTGATTTCAGCTAAGGTACGGGCGATCTTGCCGATATTTCCCGCACCCTGAATCAGGATGAGATCGTTACCGGTCAGGACCGGTGCCAGAATTTCCGCCACCTGTGCCGGGTCAGAAACCAGAATAGGGTCAACTTTACCGCGCCCGCGGATGGTACGACACAGGGAACGGCTGTCTGCGCCTGGAATTGGCGTTTCGCCGGCGGCGTAAACATCCAGCATCAGCAGGGTATCTACCTGTGACAGCACACTGGCGAAATCGTCATAAAGATCGCGGGTACGCGTGAAGCGGTGCGGCTGGAAAATCATCACCAGATTCTTCTCCGGCCAGCCCGCGCGTGCGGCTTTGATGGTCGCGTCCACTTCCGTCGGATGGTGACCGTAGTCGTCCACCAGCATCGCGGTACCTGGCTTACCATTCACCGCTTCCAGCGGGAACTCGCCGAGGAAGTCGAAGCGACGCCCCGTCCCCTGGAAGCTTTCCAGCGCGCGCAGGATCGCCTCGTCATCAATACCTTCTTCCGTCGCAACAGCCACTGCCGCTGCGGCGTTAAGTGCGTTATGGCGCCCTGGCGCATTCAGCGTGACGTGCAGCAGCTCTTTGTCCTGACGCGCCAGAGTGAAATGCCCCTGCGCACCAATCTGTTTGTACTCTTCCACGCGGACGTCAGCGTCTTCGCTGAAGCCGTAGGTGGTGATTTGACGACCGACGCGCGGCAGCAGCTCGCGGATCACCGGGTCGTCCACGCACATCACCGCGCGGCCATAAAACGGCAGGTTGTGCAGGAAGTTGATGAAGGTCTGCTTTAAGTTTTCGAAGTCGCCCTGGTAGGTATCCATATGGTCAGCTTCGATATTGGTGACAATCGCCACCATCGGCTGCAGGTGCAGGAACGACGCGTCGCTCTCATCCGCTTCCGCAATCAGATAACGGCTGTGGCCCAGACGCGCATGGACGCCTGCGGCTTTCACCAGACCGCCGTTGACAAACGTCGGATCGAGACCCGCTTCCGCATAAATGCTGGAAACCATCGCCGTGGTCGTGGTTTTACCGTGGGTACCGGCAATCGCAATGCCGTGACGGAACCGCATCAGTTCCGCCAGCATTTCTGCGCGGCGGATCACCGGAATGCGCGCTTCGTGCGCGGCAACGATTTCCGGATTGTCAGAGGAGATGGCGCTCGATACCACCACCACGCTTGCATCGCGCACGTTTTCCGGGCGATGGTTGAAATAGATAGTCGCCCCAAGCGACGCCAGCTGCTGCGTGACAGGGTTTGGCGCCAGGTCAGACCCGCTGATCTGATAGCCTTCGTTAGCTAACACTTCGGCAATACCGCCCATGCCGGCACCACCGATGCCAACAAAGTGAATGTGCCGGACGCGACGCATCTCGGGCACGATTGAACGCAGTTTTGCCAGTTGTTGTGTATTCATTCTCTAAACGCCATCGACTACTTAAAATTCGTGCAGCGCAACACGCGCTGCGAGGGTTAAGCCTGGGCTGCCAGGCTCACTTCTTTTGCCACCCGTTCTGTCGCATCCGGGATAGCGGCAGCGCGCGCGCGCTGTGCCATCTCCAGCAGTGCGTCTCTGTTCCAGCCCGCCAGGGTGGTGGCGACCGCATCGGCGGTAAAGTGTGGCTGCTCAAAAATTTTCGCCGCGCCGGCTTTCTCAAGCGGCAGCGCGTTCCAGTACTGCTGTCGGTCTTTGTGCTGGAACGGCACGAACAGCGCTGGCAAGCCGGCGGCGGCGATTTCGCTCACCGTCAGCGCGCCAGAGCGGCAGACCACGACATCGGCCCAGGCATAGGCTGCGGCCATATCGTCAATAAATTCCGTCACTTTATGCTGCGGCTGGCCTTCATCAGCGTACGCCTGCTCAACGGTCTGCTGAGCGCCTTTACCGCTTTGGTGCCAGATAGTCACGGCATCACCCAGCTTTGCCGCCACCTGCGGCATTGTCTGATTCAGAATGCGCGCACCCTGAGAACCACCAACGACCAAAACACGAACCGGGCCTTCGCGTCCCGCCAGGCGGGCATCCGGTAGAGGCAGCGCCAGCACGTCGACGCGCACCGGGTTACCCACCACGTCCGCTTTCGGAAACGCGCCGGGAAACGCCTGCATCACTTTGGTGGCGATTTTCGCCAGCCACTTGTTGGTCAGACCGGCAATACCGTTCTGCTCGTGCAGAACAACGGGAATGCCTAACGACCACGCGGCCAGCCCGCCGGGACCAGAAACATAGCCGCCCATACCCAGCACCACATCGGGCTTAAAGCGCTTCATGATGGTGCGCGCCTGACGCCAGGCATTAAAAATACGCACCGGCGCAAGCAGCATGGCCTTGAGGCCTTTGCCTCGCAGGCCGGAAATACGAATAAAGTCGATCTCAATACCGTGCTTCGGTACCAGGTCGGCTTCCATGCGGTCTGCGGTTCCCAGCCAGCGTACCTGCCAGCCCTGCTCCATTAAATGGTGCGCAACCGCCAGCCCCGGGAACACGTGTCCACCGGTACCGCCTGCCATCACCATTAACCGCTTCGGTTGATTCATCGTGAACCTCGTGTAAACGCCTGGGCTTTCTCCAGACGCGTCTCATAATCTATGCGTAACAAAAACATAATGGCCGTCGACATGATCAACAGGCTCGAACCACCATAGCTGATCAGCGGCAACGTCAGACCTTTGGTCGGCAGCATACCCGCTGCGGCCCCGACGTTAACCAGCGCCTGGAAGCTAAACCAGATACCAATTGAGCAGGCTAAGAAGCCTGAGAAGCGGTGATCGATCTCCAGCGCTTTTCGGCCAATCGACATGGCGCGGAAAGCGACGAAGAATACCATTAAAAGCGCTAATACCACACCGATATAACCCAGTTCTTCCCCAATAATGGAGAAGATGAAGTCGGTGTGCGCCTCCGGTAAATACTCCAGTTTCTGTACCGAGTTGCCCAGACCTTGCCCCCAGACTTCACCGCGGCCAAACGCCATCAGCGACTGCGTCAGCTGGTAACCGCTACCGAACGGATCTTCCCATGGGTTCCAGAACGAGGTCACGCGGCGGATACGGTAAGGCTCGGCGAGGATCAGCAGCACCACTGCTGATATTCCCATTCCGATAATGGCGATGAACTGCCACAGCTTGGCCCCTGCCAGAAACAGCATCGCCAGCGTGGTGACAAACAGTACGACAACGGTCCCGAGGTCAGGCTGCGCCAGCAGCAGGATCGCCAGCACCAGAATGACGCCCATCGGCTTTAAGAAGCCGCGAAGGTTGTTACGCACCTCATCGACTTTTCGCACCAGGTAGTTTGCCAGGTAGCAGAATAACGAAAGCTTGGTGAACTCCGCAGGCTGAATACGCAGCGGGCCGAAGGCGATCCAGCGTGATGCCCCGTTAACGGAGCTCCCGACAACCAGCACGATCAGCAGCATGATAATGGAGGCGATCAGCATCGCGGTACTGTGGCGCTGCCAGAACGCCATCGGCAGACGAAGCGTTACCAGCGCCAGGCAGAACGCCAGAATGATGTACAGCCCGTCACGCTTGGCGAACAGGAAGGGATCGTTTGCCAGGCGTTGTCCGACAGGCATGGAGGCTGAGGTCACCATGATAAAGCCGATCGCCGCCAGCCCCAGCGTCAGCCAGAACAGGGTGCGGTCGTACATAATCAGGCTATCGGAATCTTTATCCCGGGAAGCCATCACCCAGCCTTTCAGCGCCGCAAACAGCCACACCAGAATTCCAAATCCTGGCAGGCGCGGCATTTTCAGGCGAGGGAGAGATAAACGCATCAGCCTAACTCCTTCGCAAGGCGGGTAAAGACATCGCCACGCTGTTCGAAATTCTTAAACTGATCGAGGCTGGCGCACGCCGGGGAGAGCAGAACCATGTCGCCAGGCTGCACGCGCGGGGCAATCAGGCGCATCGCCTGTTCCATCGTTTCAGTTTGCTCAGCAACTTCCGGGCGTAGTTCAGCCAGCTCGCTGCCGTCACGGCCAAAGCAGTACAGGCGGATGTTATCGCCGGTGAGGTACTGTTTCAGGGAGGAGAAATCAGCAGATTTGCCGTCGCCACCCAACAGAAGATGCAGGGTGCCGTCAACGTGCAGACCGTTCAGCGCGGCCTCTGTGCTTCCCACGTTGGTCGCTTTGGAGTCGTTAATCCAGCGCACGCCGTTATGCTCCAGCGCCAGCTGGAAACGGTGTGCCAGGCCGGAAAATGTGGTCAACGCTTTCAGGCTGGAAGAGCGCGGCAGCCCTACGGCATCTGCCAGCGCCAGCGCCGCCAGGGCATTGGTGTAGTTGTGCTGGCCGGAAAGCTTCATCTCCTTCACGTTCAGCACTTTTTCACCTTTCACGCGCAGCCAGGTTTCGCCCAGTTGGCGGTTCAGATGATAATCACCCATGGTGATACCAAAGCTGATGCAGCGCTCGTCCGCGCCGCGCACCGGCATGGTCAGCGCGTCGTCGGCGTTAACCACGCAAACTTTGGCATTTTCGTAAACACGCAGCTTGGCCGCGCGATACTGCTGCAGACCAAATGGGTACCGATCCATATGATCTTCCGTCACGTTGAGGATCGTTGCCGCCGCCGCATGCAGGCTGGAGGTGGTTTCAAGCTGGAAGCTGGAAAGTTCCAGAACGTACAGCTCGCAGCCTTTGTCCAGCAGCATCAGCGCGGGCAGACCGATATTGCCGCCTACCCCTACGTTCATGCCTGCGGCTTTCGCCATTTCACCCACCAGGGTAGTGACGGTGCTTTTGCCGTTAGAACCGGTGATCGCGATAACCGGCGCCTGCACTTCGCGGCAGAACAGTTCAATATCGCCGACAATCTCAACGCCCGCATCCGCAGCAGCGCTCAGTGAAGGGTGCGCCAGCGCGATACCCGGGCTGGCGACAATCAGATCGGCTGCCAGCAGCCAGTCATCATTCAGACCACCAAGGTGGCGTTCAACCTGTTCCGGCAGCTTGTCCAGACCCGGCGGAGAGACACGCGTATCCATCACGCGCGGCGTCACGCCGCGCGCAAGGAAAAAGTCCACGCAGGAGAGGCCAGTGAGGCCTAACCCGATGATAACGACTTTTTTACCCTGGTAATCTGCCATGATTAACGTACCTTCAGCGTTGCCAGGCCAATCAGCACCAGCATCAGCGAAATAATCCAGAAGCGCACAATCACGCGCGGCTCCGGCCAGCCTTTCAGTTCATAGTGGTGGTGGATCGGCGCCATACGGAAGATGCGCTGACCGCGCAGCTTGAAGGAGCCGACCTGCAAAATCACCGACAGGGTTTCAACCACAAACACGCCGCCCATGATCACCAGCAGGAACTCCTGACGCAGCAGCACGGCGATAATGCCGAGCGCGCCGCCCAGCGCCAGAGAACCGACGTCACCCATAAAGACCTGCGCCGGATAGGTGTTGAACCAGAGGAAGCCCAGCCCCGCGCCGACTATCGCCGTACAGACGATCACCAGCTCACCCGCGTGACGCAGATAAGGAATGTGCAGGTAGTTCGCAAAGTTCATGTTACCGGTCGCCCAGGCCACCAGCGCAAAACCGGCCGCCACGAAGACGGTAGGCATGATTGCCAGGCCATCCAGACCGTCGGTCAGGTTAACGGCGTTACCGGTGCCGACAATCACAAAGTACGCCAGCAGAATGTAGAACAGACCCAGCTGCGGCATCACGTCTTTAAAGAACGGCACGACCAGCTCGGTCGCTGGCGTGTCTTTCCCGGCAAGATACAGTGCGAAGGCCACGCCCAGCGCGATCACTGACATCCAGAAATACTTCCAGCGGGCAATCAGGCCCTTCGTGTCTTTGCGGACGACTTTACGGTAATCATCCACAAACCCGATAATGCCGTAGCCCACCAGTACGGTCAGCACGCACCAGACGTACGGGTTAGACGGATAGGCCCACAGCAGTACGGAAACGACGATCGCGGTCAGGATCATGATCCCGCCCATCGTCGGCGTACCGCGCTTGCTGAAGTGCGACTCCGGACCGTCGTTACGTACGACCTGGCCGAAAGAGAGTTTTTGCAGACGGGCAATCATGCGCGGGCCCATCCACAACGAGATGAACAGCGCAGTCAGCAGGCTGACGATGGCGCGAAACGTCAGATAAGAAAAGACGTTAAAGCCTGAATAATATTTGACCAAATGTTCGGCCAGCCAAACTAACATGTCCCGTTCTCCTGTAATGCGTGCACAACCTCTTCCATGGCGGCACTACGTGAACCTTTCACTAACACTGTCACAATTTTTTTTTCTGTAATTAATGCCTTAAGGCGCTCAATCAACGCGGCTTTGTCGGCAAAATGTTCGCCAACGCCGCTGGCATGGCTAATCGCCTGGCTCAGTTTTCCTGCGCTCAGCACGCAGTCCAGTCCCGCCGCTTTCGCCGCTTCACCCACCTGGGTATGACAGGCTTCGCTTTCATCGCCCAGCTCCGCCATGTCGCCAACCACCATGACGCGGTAGCCCGGCATTTCAGATAGCACCTGCACTGCCGCCGTCATTGAGCCGACGTTCGCGTTGTAGGAGTCATCAAGCAGCAATTTGTTTTCTGCAAGCGGGATCGGGTACAGGCGTCCCGGCACGGCTTTCAAATTCGCCAGCCCGGTTTTAATCGCCTCGTGTGACGCTCCCACCGCCGTCGACAAGGCCGCTGCCGCCAGCGCATTGGCGATGTTATGGCGTCCCGGCAGCGGTAACAGCACGTCTACGTCACCCGTTGGGGTAGCAAGCGTGAATTCTGTACCGTGCGACGTCACATGGATATTGGTCGCGGTAAAGTCACTGTTGGCCGCGTTCGGCGAGAAGCGCCAGGTTTTACGCGAGCCAATGATGCTCTGCCAGTTCAGCCAGTCGTTGTTGTCGGCATTGAGAATGGCAATGCCGTCAGCAGGCAGACCGGTGTAGATTTCGCCTTTCGCTTTCGCCACGCCTTCCAGCGAGCCAAAACCTTCCAGATGCGCTGCCGCAAGGTTATTCACCAGCGCCGCTTCCGGGCGAGTCAGGCTCACGGTCCAGGCGATTTCGCCCTGGTGGTTTGCCCCTAACTCGATCACCGCAAATTCATGCTCTTTGGTCAGGCGAAGTAATGTCATCGGCACGCCGATGTCATTATTGAGGTTGCCTGCGGTATAAAGCGTATTACCGCACTGGCTGAGGATGGCCGCCGTCATCTCTTTCACTGACGTTTTGCCCGATGACCCGGTCAGCGCGACAACGCGAGCAGGCACCTGATGACGAACCCAGGCGGCCAGTTCACCGAACGCGAGACGCGTATCGTTCACCACAATCTGCGGTAAATCGATATCCAGCCTGCGGCTGACCAGCAGCGCGCCAGCGCCGTTTTCTTTGGCCTGTCCGGCAAAATCATGCGCGTCAAAACGTTCGCCTTTCAGCGCCACAAACAGACAGCCCGCGGTCACTTTGCGGGTGTCGGTGGTGACCGCGTCAATGGTCAGATCCTGGCCCAGCAGCTCGCCGTGCAGTACCGCAGCGGCCTGGCTTAAGGTGATGCTAATCATGCGACGACTCCCAGCAGACGCGCTGCCGTTACGCGGTCGGAGTAGTCCAGACGACGATTGCCAACAATCTGATAGTCTTCATGGCCTTTACCGGCCAGCAGAACGACATCATTTTCTTTTGCCTGCATGATGGTGTTTGTCACGGCTTCCGCGCGGCCTTCCACCACACGGGCGCGACCGGCGTCCAGCATACCCGCCAGAATGTCGTTAATGATGGCGCGCGGCTCTTCGGTACGCGGATTGTCATCGGTGACCACAGGAATGTCCGCGAACTGCTCCGCAATGGCGCCCATCAGGGGACGTTTACCTTTGTCGCGATCGCCACCGCAGCCGAAGACGCACCAGAGTTTACCGGTGCAGTGCAGGCGTGCCGCTTCCAGCGCTTTTTCCAGCGCATCCGGCGTGTGGGCATAATCGACAACCACGGTCGGTTTGCCCGGCGCGCTAAACACTTCCATACGGCCGCAAACCGGCTGTAGACGCGCTGACGTTTTCAGCAGTTCCGCCATCGGATAACCCAGCGCCAGTAGCGTTGCCAGCGCCAGCAGCAGGTTGCTGACGTTGAACGCCCCCATCAGGCGGCTTTCAATTTCACCGTCACCCCAGGAAGAGGCAAAGCGGATCGTCGCGCCACTGTCGTGATAGTTAACGTCAACGGCCTTCAGCCAGCGGCCATGGCAGTTCGGATTGATATGGTCTTCCATCGACACCGCTACCGCGTCTGGCAGCTTCGCAAGCCAGCGGCGGCCCACTTCGTCGTCGGCGTTGATGATGGCCTGGCCATAATGGTGAGTAGAGAACAGCAGCCATTTGGCGGCTTCGTAGTGTTCCATATCACCATGATAATCAAGGTGATCGCGGCTCAGGTTGGTGAACACTGAAGCAGCAAACTTCAGTGCCGCGACGCGGTGCTGTACCAGGCCGTGCGAAGAAACCTCCATCGCGGCAAAGGTTGCCCCCTGCCCTGCCAGACCGGCAAGCACGTGCTGTACGTCAACCGCCGAACCGGTGGTGTTTTCCGTCGGGCTCACTTTGCCCAGCAGGCCGTTACCCACGGTCCCCATCACCGCGCCGGTTTCACCCAGCAGCTGAGCCCACTGCGCCATCAGCTGCGTGGTGGTGGTTTTTCCGTTCGTGCCCGTCACGCCAACCAGACGCAGTTGGTCGGAAGGTTCGTGATAAAAGCGTCCTGCCAGTGCAGAGAGACGCTCATTCAACTGGCTGAGATAGATAACCGGCACCCCGTGCATTTCACGGATCTCACCGTCGGTTGCCTCGTCTTTTGCCTCAGCAATAATGGCAGCCACACCTTGCGCAATCGCCTGCGGGATATAACGACGCCCGTCCGCCTGATGACCAACCACTGCCACAAAAAGATCGCCAGAAGCAGCCACGCGGCTGTCCAGTACCATCTCTCGCAGTGCTCGCTCCGGTGCATTTGGCACCCACGGAGCGAGAAGGTCGCGCAAATTACGATCTGCCACCTGTACCCTCGCCTTGATTAATTACAAATTCACTTTTTTCGCCCGTCGCCAGCGCATCTGGTTCAACGTTCATGGTGCGTAACACGCCACCCATGATGGCGCCAAACACAGGCGCGGAAACGGCGCCGCCGTAGTATTTACCCGCCTGTGGATCGTTAATCACGACCACCAGCGCAAAACGCGGATTGCTAGCAGGCGCAACGCCTGCGGTATAGGCAATGTATTTGTTGATGTAGCGGCCGTCTGGCCCCACCTTTTTCGCCGTACCGGTTTTAATGGCGATGCGATAGCCTTTGATGGCCGCCTTCACGCCGCCGCCGCCCGGCAGCGCCACGCTTTCCATCATGTGCACAACGGTACGAACGATGGATTCCGGGAAGATACGCTCGCCCGGAACCGGTGGATCAACTTTGGTGATGGACAGAGGGCGATAGACGCCGTAGCTGCCAATCGTTGCGTAGACTCGCGCTAACTGTAACGGGGTTACCATTAGCCCGTAGCCGAAAGAGAAGGTGGCCCTCTCTATGTCAGACCACCGTTGTTTTTGAGGATATAAGCCACTGCGTTCTCCGACCAACCCCAAATTGGTCGCCTTTCCAAGTCCAAAACGTGAGTAAGTCTCTACTAACGCTGAGGACGGCATCGCTAACGCCAGCTTTGAAACACCGACGTTACTCGACTTCTGTAACACCCCGGTCAGGGTCAATTCGCTGTAGCGCGCCACGTCTTTAATCTCGTGGCCGTTAATACGGTAAGGGATCGTGTTCAGGACCGTGTTTTCATTGACGATACCGCGCTGAAGCGCCGTCATCACCACCATCGGCTTCACCGTGGAGCCGGGTTCGAACACGTCGGTAATCGCCCGGTTACGCATCGCATCTTTTGCGGTGCCGGTAAAGTTGTTCGGGTTGTAGGAAGGACTGTTGGCCATAGCCAGCACTTCTCCGGTGCTGACATCCACCAGCACGGCGCTGCCGGATTCTGCCTTGTTAAACGCCACGGCGTTGTTCAGCTCGCGGTAGACCAGCGCCTGCAGGCGCTCGTCGATACTCAGAGCCAGGTTGTGCGCCGCCTGGCTGTCTGTAGAGGAGATATCTTCAATGACGCGCCCGTAGCGGTCCTTACGCACAATTCGCTCGCCAGGCTGGCCGGTGAGCCACTTATCGAAGCTTTTTTCAACGCCTTCAATCCCCTGGCTGTCGACGTTGGTGAAGCCGATGAGGTGAGCGGTTACTTCGCCGGACGGATAGTAACGACGGGATTCTTCGCGCAGATGAATGCCCGGCAGCTTCAATTTTCGAATGTAGTCCGCCATGTCAGGGTTAACCTGGCGCGCCAGATAGATAAAACGCCCTTTCGGGTTCGCGTTGACGCGGGAGGCTAGCTGATCCAGCGGCATTTTGAGCGCATCTGAAAGCGCTTTCCAGCGGTTATCAAGCGTGATGCCACCAGCGTCGTGCAGCTCTTTCGGGTCGGCCCAAATCGCTTTCACCGGCACGCTCACCGCCAGCGGGCGACCTGAACGGTCAGTGATCATTCCGCGAGAAGTCGACACTTCCTGAACGCGAAGGGAGCGCATATCTCCCTGGCGTACCAGCATGTCAGGGGCGATGATTTGCAACCACGCCACGCGTCCCAGCAGGAAACCCAGCGCCAGTAAAATGCAGCCGCAAAGCAACGCAAAACGCCAACTGATGAAGTTGGCCTGTTCTTCGTGACGTTTTGGTTTAAGCGTTTTTGCCGCTGCTTTCATGCGTCGCGTGTTCCCTTATTTTTGTACTACGATATTTTCCTGGGAAGGATCAACATGCTGCAGTTGCAGCTTTTCCGTTGCGATCCGTTCAACCCGGCTGTGATCGCCGAGCGCGTTTTCTTCAAGGATCAGATTTCGCCATTCAATATCCAGCGCATCGCGTTCCAGCACCAGCTGCTCGCGTTGCGCAGTCAATAAACGTGTATGGTGAGCTGTGGTCACCACCGTAACTGCCGTAACAATGATGCAAATGAACAGGCAGAGTGGCAGTTTCCCGAATCGCAAAAGATCGTCGCCGATCACGCCAGGCAAGGCATGGCGCTCGTTGCTTCCTAACGATCCCTTAACTTTGCTTAGGGTTTCTGTCACTCTGCCGATCATGCGTTCGTCCTCTCTGCAACTCGCAGCACTGAACTACGGGCACGTGGATTCTCTGCCACCTCTTCTTCGCCCGGCATCAACTTGCCTAATGCTCGCAACTGACGGCCCCCCAGCTTCCTGAGTTGTTCTTCCGTCATCGGCAGCCCCGCTGGAACCTGAGGACCGCGGCTCTGTTCACGCATGAAGCGTTTTACAATGCGGTCTTCCAGCGAATGGAAGCTGATGATGGATAACCGCCCACCCGGGGCCAGCACGTCGAGCGAGCTTTTTAGCGCCAGCTCTATTTCCTCCAGTTCACTGTTTACCCAGATGCGAACCGCCTGGAAGGTACGGGTCGCGGGATGTTTGTGCTTATCCTTCACCGGCGTCGCCGCCGCAATCACTTCCGCCAGCTCTTTGGTGCGGGTCATTGGCTCAACGCGGTTGCGCTCAACGATGGCGCGCGCAATGCGCTTGCCAAAGCGTTCTTCGCCGAAGGTTTTGATCACCCAGGCAATATCTGCTTCGTCAGCGGTCTGCAGCCATTCGGCGGCCGACTGTCCGCGCGTCGGGTCCATACGCATGTCCAGCGGACCGTCGCGCATAAAGGAGAAGCCGCGTTCTGCATCATCAAGCTGGGGTGAAGATACGCCAAGATCGAGAAGAATCCCGTCGATCTTGCCCGTGAGACCGCGCTCGGCCACGTAATCCGCGAGCGCAGAAAAAGGTCCATGCACGATGGAAAAGCGTGGGTCATTGATGGTCTGTGCCACGGCAATCGCCTGCGGATCGCGATCGATTGCCAGCAGTCGCCCTTCCTCTCCAAGCTGGGAGAGGATCAAACGCGAGTGACCACCGCGACCAAACGTGCCATCAATGTAGATGCCATCCGGACGAATATTCAGGCCGTTCACGGCCTCGTCCAGTAACACCGTTTTATGTTTATAATTTTCCATCATATTTATAGAGACAAGTCCTGCAGCCGTTCCGATAAAGTTGCGGAATCAGACTGCTCAGCGTCGATATCTTCCTTGACCTGTTGATACCAGGTCGTTTCGTCCCACAGTTCAAACTTGTTGAACTGCCCGACCAGCATCACTTCTTTGGTCAGACCGGCATGTTGCCGCAGCACGGGCGCAATCAGTAATCGCCCGGCGCTATCCATCTGACACTCACTGGCATGTCCCAATAACAGCCGCTGCACGCGGCGCTCTTGCGGGTTCATGCTCGACAGTCGCGACAGCTTTTGCTCAATGATTTCCCATTCAGGTAAGGGGTAAAGCAGCAGGCAGGGGGAGTTGATGTCAATGGTGCAAACCATTTGACCCGAAGCATTCTCAATCAGCTGGTCGCGGTATCGGGTTGGGACCGATAAACGCCCTTTGCTGTCGAGATTGACTAACGTAGCTCCACGGAACATGCCAGTCTCACCCCTCCTCACCACTTTAACCCACAAATTCCCACCTAAAGGAGTTTACGGAGCGAGGGAAAAGCTTGTCAAGCCAGGACTCTCCCTGTAGAGACCCGAAAGCCCTCTATTTACAGAGATAAACAGTCCTGGTTAATAACTGCACAACTGGCGAGGCAAATTAACGTTATGAATATTTGTAAGAAAAAAACCGAATATGCACACTAGCGTTAAGGCTCACTCAATATCATCGCAGATAAATATAAAGTGTCAGTTTGCGACGCGGGCAGCATTTTATGACAGATTGTCAGGGGATAACAGCGCCAGATTCACTCAATCGGTCGGTGGAAGCGGCGGTTGCGTTGCTGGCCGGTCGAGGGGAAGGAAAAACGTCTGAATATTCATCGACCGAAGAGGGTTTGTAACAAAGTAATACAAAGAGAGGGTTTTAAAAATCGCTTCATGATTCTTTAAGGACCCTTTTAAACGGCAAAATGAATTAAGAAAAATAGTAGATTAGGAACTCTCAAGAATTATCCTAATTTCACTGCGGGAATTAACTCGGCGATTTATTCCAGTAAAAAGGGGCGGTTTTTCGCCGCCCCGTCATTTCATTTATGGCGGCTCAAAATTCCGCGATGATAGAGATTACGTTTGATACGCGTCAGACCCGGCTTCGGTTTGCGCGGCTCATCCAGGCTCGCCAGAACAATCTCCAGGACGCGTTCCGCTACATCTCGGTGACGCTGGGCCACCGCCAGCACCGGGCACTGAAGGAAATCGAGAAGCTCGTTATCCCCAAACGTGGCGATCGCCAGGTCAGAGGGAAGCTTGCCTTCACGACGCAAGGTGACATCCATTACCCCCTGCAGAAGGGCAAATGACGTGGTGAACAGCGCCTGGGGCATCGGGTGCGTCTCCAGCCATTTTTCGAACAGCTGCGCAGCGGCTTCGCGTTCATAGCTGTTGGCATAGAGATAGTGGACTTCACGTGGATCGTCTTTCCAGGCGGTTCTGAACCCTTGCTCACGCAGGAAGCTTACGGAAAGCTCGGGCAGCGCGCCAAGATACAGCACCGTTTCAGCGGGGAAGGTTCTCAGCTCAGCGGCCAGCATTTCCGCGTCATCCTGATCGGCACCCACTACGCTTGTGAAATGCTCACGATCGAGCGCGCGGTCCAGCGCCACGATGGGGAACGGATCGTTCGCCCAGCGCTGGTAAAACGGATGCTCCGGCGGTAAGGAGGTCGAGACGATGATGGCATCGACCTGACGCTGGAGCAGATGTTCAATGCAGCGCATCTCGTTATCGGGCTGGTCTTCAGAACAGGCTATCAGCAGCTGGTAACCGCGCTGGCGGGCCTGACGTTCGAGATAGTTGGCGATACGGGTATAGCTGGTGTTTTCCAGATCCGGGATCACCAGACCAATAGAGCGGGTGCGCCCGGCACGCAGGCCGGCAGCGACAGCATTCGGATGGTAGTTATGCTCACGAACCACCGCCATAACTTTTTCAACGGTCTTATCGCTGACGCGGTACTGCTTTGCTTTGCCGTTAATCACATAGCTGGCCGTTGTTCGTGACACGCCGGCTAGCCGGGCGATTTCATCCAGTTTCACAATTGCCCCTTAAAAAAAGAAAAGAGTCCATGGCCCTGTCAAGGTTATGGTTAAATCTTTTAACATCTAAACGCAGAAAAGCCTTCGCGGCAACCGCTTTTATCTGCGTTGTCGGCTGATTACGCAAAAAAAAGCCCGGCTTTGGTGACCGGGCTGAAAGAGGCGAACCTTTTTAACAACTACCGCATGATTTTCTCGCCGCGTGACAGACCAACGATCCCCGATCTCGCCACCTCAACAATTTTTGCTACATCCCGCACGGATGCCAGGAAAGCGTCCAGCTTGTCACTGGTTCCGACCAGTTGAACCGTATAAAGAGAAGGCGTGACGTCGATGATCTGCCCGCGGAAGATATCCGCATTGCGTTTGACCTCTTCGCGCCCGTAACCGCTGGCCTGTATTTTTACCAGCATGACCTCACGCTCAACGTAAGCGCCCTGCCCCAGCTCGCTTACGCGCAGCACATCGACCAGCTTATGCAGCTGTTTCTCGATCTGCTCAATTACCTTGGCATCGCCAACGGTCTGAATCGTCATACGCGACAGCGTCGGATCGTCCGTTGGCGCCACGGTCAGGCTTTCAATGTTATAGCCACGCTGCGCAAAAAGCCCAATGACGCGCGACAGTGCGCCAGACTCGTTTTCCAGTAATACCGATAATATCCGGCGCATATCAGGTTCTCTCCGTTTTGCTTAACCACATCTCGTCCATACCGCCGCCGCGAATATGCATCGGATAAACGTGCTCGGTTCCATCAACGATGACATCCATAAAGACGAGGCGGTTGTTTTTAACGTGCTCAAGCGCTTCGGCGAGCTTCGTTTCCAGTTCAGCCGGATCGGTCACCCGCATCCCTATATGACCGTAAGCTTCAGCAAGACGAACAAAATCCGGCAGCGATTTCATATATGACTGAGAGTGGCGGCCCGAGTAGATCATATCCTGCCACTGCTTCACCATACCGAGATAGCCGTTATTAAGGTTGAGCACCAGTACCGGCAGCTCATATTGCAGCGCGGTGGAAAGTTCCTGAATGTTCATCTGAATACTGCCGTCTCCGGTCACGCAGACGACGGTTTCATTTGGCAGCGCCAGCTTCACGCCCAGCGCGGCAGGCAGGCCAAAGCCCATCGTGCCTAAACCTCCCGAGTTGATCCAGTGACGCGGTTTATCAAACGGATAATAGAGGGCGGCAAACATTTGATGCTGGCCCACGTCAGAGGTCACATACGCGTCGCCTTTCGTCAGTCGCCATACCGTTTCGATGACCGCCTGCGGCTTAATATGCTCGCTTTGGGTGTCATATTTCAGACACTGCCGCGCGCGCCATTGCTCAATTTGCTGCCACCAGTCACGGATTTCATCCAGCGGTTGCGCTGTGTTTTCCAGCGCCAGCAGATCCAGCATTTGTTCAAGGACCTGTCGCGCGTCGCCGACGATAGGTACATCAGCAGACACCGTTTTTGAAATTGACGTCGGATCGATATCAATGTGCAGCACGGTGGCATTCGGGCAATACTTCGCCAGATTGTTGGTCGTACGATCGTCAAAACGCACGCCGACGGCAAAGATGACGTCAGAATGATGCATCGTCATGTTGGCTTCATAGGTACCGTGCATACCCAACATGCCGAGCGCCTGACGGTGGGTGGCGGGAAACGCTCCGAGTCCCATCAGCGATGACGCAACAGGAAGATTGAGCTTTTCAACCAGTTCACGAAGCTGTGCCTCACACGCTGAATTGACGGCCCCGCCACCGACATAGACCACCGGTTTTTTAGCGGCCAGCAGCGTTTGCAGCGCGCGTTTGATCTGACCTTTGTGACCCTGCGTTGTTGGGTTGTAAGAGCGCATGCTCACCGATTCCGGCCAGACATAGGGCAGCTTGTTTGCCGGGTTCAGGATATCTTTAGGGAGATCGACCACCACCGGCCCCGGGCGCCCGCTTGCCGCCAGCCAGAACGCCTTCTTCAGAATGCCCGGAATGTCTTCGGTTTGCTTGACCAGGAAGCTGTGCTTCACGACGGGACGCGAAATCCCGACCATGTCGCACTCCTGAAACGCATCATAGCCAATCAGTGATGTCGCGACCTGTCCGGAAAGGATCACCAGCGGAATAGAGTCCATGTACGCGGTCGCAATGCCGGTAATGGCGTTTGTCGCACCGGGCCCCGACGTGACCAGGACCACGCCCACTTCACCCGTCGCACGCGCCAGGCCATCGGCCATATGTACCGCCGCCTGCTCATGGCGTACCAGCACATGGTCAATACCCCCTACCGTATGCAATGCGTCATAAATATCGAGGACCGCGCCGCCAGGATAGCCGAACACTTGCTTTACGCCCTGATCGATCAGCGACCGGACGACCATTTCCGCGCCAGACAACATCTCCATGCTTTGCCTCCAGGCATTTTGTTATAGACGGACCGCCGAATTCATTTCCGCACCGTCTTGCGATCGGGATGAACCCGTCTTCTATTTTGCAGAGTGATACTTACCTTAACCGCTCGTTATGAGGCAGGCAATTCGCAAACCAGGAGAGAGAAGAGGCCGCGAAAGCAGAAAAAACAGACATTGTCAGAGGATATGGTTAATTCATCTGAAATTAGGGGATGAGATGATAAATCATCGCTGAAAAGCGCGGCGATGTAGAAAATCATCTATTTTTACGGGCCTGGCAGCCACCAGATAAAATACACAACAGAACAAAATATTAATAAAAGAAACAAAACCAGGATAAATCACATGCAAAGATGCAATTTATCCTGACTCGATTACCGACGGCAGATGCTAATAAGTAGCTCTTCCATCCACTGATGTCCTTTATCCCGTCCAGCAGCTTCATGCCAGGAGAGATAGCAGGTGCGGCTATTTAGCTTGAGCGGCAGAGGCAAAATTTGCAGATTTAACGCGCCAGAGAACTCTTCTGCCAGCCAGCGTGGGGCAATTGCCACCAGCTGCGTCTGGGAAACGACGTTTAATACGCTGACCATGGCCATCCCCTGATAAGCCACGCTCGCCTGTTTCTCCGCAGTGTCGTACCAGGGCAGGCTAAAGGAGGCATATCTGTCGAGCGCAACAACGGCATGCTGTTCGCTATAAACGTCACTTTCACGTAACGGCGCATTCAGTCGTGGATGTTTTTTGCTGGCAACCAGCACCATTTCATCTTTAAACAGCGGTACACAGGAAAATTCAGGACGGCGGAATTCTTCATAACCCAGGACGAATTCGATTTCCTGGTAACGTAACTGGTGTTCGGTGTTTTGATTTAAGGACGATTTAAAGACGAGATTAATATTAGGTGCGATCTCTTCAACTTTATTATAAATAATTGATGTCAGATAATTATCTAATGGACTGCAGACGCAGAGATGGAATACTCGCTCACTGCTTAAGGGTTCAAAACCCGAGCCCGGCAGCTCATTTTGCACCAGCTGCAGCGCCTGGCGGATGGAGCCGAAAAGCTGGAAAGCCCGCGCTGTAGGCTGGATCCCTCTTCCATAACGAACAAACAATTCGTCGTTGAACATAACCTTAAGCCTGGCAACGGCATTACTTACGGCAGGCTGTGACATCCCCAGGGCTTGTGCCGCACGCGTGATATTCTGCTCCTGCATGACAGCATCAAACACCGTCAGTAGATTAAGATCCACCGTGCGTAACTGTGGTTTAATTCCATCAGTAATCTGTGGTTGTTTAATATTATTTTCTGGCACTTCTGACTCCACTGTCACGCTACACTCCCTTCGCCAACGCACTGTAATAATTTCGGAAAATATGATTTACCATGCAGATACGACCAGCGAAAGAAAATTGTTTAAAAATCGGAATATATAAAGATTATCTAATAATGCTATAATACAAAACGGCACAAAGGATATGCTTAACTTTAGTGTTTGAATGAAACCATAAACCAAATCAATATACAATAACCATCCAGTTAAGGATGACTTAAGTATAATTAAACTGTTATCGACATTGAGCAGAATTAAGTTAACAATCTGTTATCAATGATTCTATTTGAAGGGAGAAAAAGTTCTCTCAAAAAAAAATAACTCGATGATAGTAAAACGGTTTAAAGAGAAAGCATTTGTGAGGACTGCGTCACCTGAAAAATACCCGTTATGTTTATTCGTTTCTGCAAATGTTTTTTAAGTCCAAAAATAGACAATTAGTTAAGTTAAAAATCAAAAACCCAGCACAATAAGCTAAACAACACACCCTCTCTGTTTAGCCTTCTGGGGCCGTTTTTACCATCAGGGGTTGACATGCCCAGCTGTATCCAGTACCACTAAAAGCATATTGAATTTAACGGAGCACGATTCATGACACGCACCATTCGTTTCATCGGTCTACTACTACTAAACGCATCCACTGTGCGCGGTAGACTGGCGGGCGAAATTCAGCGTTGAATCGTCACCAGTAAGACTAAAAACCCGCGCCACTGCGCGGGTTTTTTTATGCTCGTAGCAAGGCGCCCTAAGACTGACAAGGACCTAACCCATGAGCCAGCAAGTCATTATTTTCGATACTACTTTACGTGACGGTGAACAGGCATTACAGGCAAGCCTGAGTGTAAAAGAGAAACTGCAGATTGCGCTGGCTCTCGAGCGTATGGGCGTCGACGTGATGGAGGTCGGTTTCCCCGTCTCCTCTCCGGGTGATTTTGAATCCGTACAGACTATCGCCCGCACCATTAAAAACAGCCGCGTGTGCGGTCTGGCGCGCTGCGTAGAGAAAGACATCGACGTTGCGGCTGAGTCGCTGAAGGTGGCCGAAGCCTTCCGTATTCATACCTTTATTGCAACCTCACCAATGCACATCGCAACCAAGTTGCGCAGCACGCTGGATGAGGTCATTGAACGCGCGGTATACATGGTTAAGCGCGCACGCAACTACACCGATGACGTTGAATTCTCCTGTGAAGATGCGGGCCGTACGCCGATTGAAGACCTGGCGCGCGTAGTCGAAGCCGCCATCAACGCGGGCGCTAAAACCATCAACATCCCGGACACCGTCGGCTATACCATGCCGTTTGAGTTCTCCAACATCATTACCGGCCTGTATGAGCGCGTACCTAACATTGATAAAGCAATCATCTCCGTACATACCCATGATGATTTGGGCCTGGCCGTAGGCAATGCCATCGCTGCGGTGCACGCCGGTGCACGTCAGGTAGAAGGTGCAATGAACGGTATCGGTGAACGCGCGGGCAACTGTTCACTGGAAGAAGTGATCATGGCGATCAAGGTGCGCAAAGACATCATGAACGTGCACACCCGCATCAATCACAATGAAATCTGGCGCACCAGTCAGACCGTCAGCCAGATTTGCAACATGCCGATCCCGGCTAACAAGGCGATTGTTGGAACCGGCGCGTTCGCCCACTCCTCCGGTATTCACCAGGACGGCGTGCTGAAAAACCGTGAAAACTACGAAATCATGACTCCGGAATCCATCGGCCTGAACCAGGTTCAGCTAAACCTGACCTCCCGTTCCGGTCGTGCGGCAGTGAAACACCGGATGGAAGAGATGGGCTATCAGGACAGCGATTACAACATGGATCAGCTGTACGACGCGTTCCTGAAGCTGGCCGACAAGAAAGGCCAGGTATTCGATTACGACCTGGAAGCGCTGGCCTTCATCAACAAACAGCAGGAAGAGCCAGAGCACTTCCGTCTGGACTACTTCAACGTGCAATCCGGCTCCAGCGACATCGCTACCGCCTCGGTCAAGTTGGCCTGCGGTGATGAAATCAAAGCGGAAGCCGCCAACGGTAACGGCCCTGTGGATGCCATCTATCAGGCGATCAACCGCGTTACCGAGTACGACGTAGAGCTGGTGAAATACGACCTGACGGCGAAAGGGCACGGTAAAGACGCGCTGGGTCAGGTGGATATCGTCGTCAACTATAATGGCCGCCGTTTCCACGGTGTGGGCCTGGCGACGGATATTGTCGAATCCTCCGCGAAAGCGATGGTGCACGTCCTGAACAACATCTGGCGCGCCGCTGAAGTCGAAAAAGAGTTGCAACGCAAAGCTCAGAATAAAGAGAACAACAAGGAAACCGTGTAATGTCGAAGAACTACCATATTGCTGTGTTGCCGGGTGACGGTATTGGTCCGGAAGTGATGGCACAGGCGCTGAAAGTACTGGAAGCCGTTCGCTCGCGTTTTGCGATGAAAATTACCACCAGCCACTACGACGTGGGCGGTATTGCGATTGATAATCACGGAACGCCATTGCCGAAAACCACCGTTGAAGGCTGCGAAAATGCCGATGCCGTGCTGTTTGGCTCCGTCGGTGGCCCAAAATGGGAACACCTGCCGCCGGCAGAGCAGCCAGAGCGCGGCGCGCTGCTGCCGCTGCGTAAACATTTTAAACTGTTCAGTAACCTGCGTCCGGCTAAGCTGTATCAGGGGCTGGAAGAGTTTTGTCCGCTGCGCGCGGATATCGCGGCCAACGGTTTCGACATCCTGTGCGTGCGTGAGCTGACGGGCGGGATCTACTTCGGCCAGCCAAAAGGTCGCGAAGGCAGCGGTCAGCACGAGAAAGCGTTTGATACCGAGGTGTACCACCGTTTCGAAATTGAACGTATCGCCCATATCGCCTTTGAATCTGCACGCAAGCGCCGCCATAAGGTGACCTCCATTGATAAAGCGAACGTGCTGCAGTCGTCCATTTTGTGGCGCGAGATCGTCAATGAAGTCGCTAAGCAGTACCCGGACATTGAGCTGTCGCATATGTACATCGACAACGCGACCATGCAGCTGATTAAGGATCCGTCCCAGTTTGACGTGCTGCTCTGCTCCAACCTGTTCGGCGATATTTTGTCTGACGAGTGCGCGATGATCACCGGCTCTATGGGCATGCTGCCATCCGCCAGCCTGAATGAAGAAGGCTTTGGCCTGTACGAACCGGCGGGCGGTTCCGCGCCGGATATCGCAGGCAAGAACATAGCGAACCCGATTGCGCAGATCCTCTCCCTGGCCCTGCTGCTGCGCTACAGCCTCGATGCAGGCGACGCAGCAACCGCAATTGAAAACGCCATTAACCGGGCGTTAGAAGAAGGCGTCCGTACCGGTGACTTAGCGCGCGGCACGGCAGCAGTCAGTACTGATGAAATGGGCGACATCATTGCCCGCTATGTCGCTGAAGGGGTGTAATCATGGCCAAGACGTTATATGAAAAATTGTTTGATGCGCACGTTGTCTACGAGGCGCCAAACGAAACCCCGCTGCTGTACATTGACCGCCACCTGGTGCACGAAGTGACCTCTCCACAGGCCTTCGACGGCCTGCGCGCGCACAAACGTCCGGTGCGCCAGCCGGGTAAAACCTTTGCCACGATGGATCACAACGTCTCCACCCAGACCAAAGACATCAATGCTTCCGGCGAGATGGCGCGCATCCAGATGCAGGAGCTGATCAAGAACTGCAACGAATTTGGCGTGGAGCTGTACGACCTGAACCACCCGTATCAGGGCATCGTCCACGTGATGGGACCTGAGCAGGGTATTACGCTGCCGGGCATGACCATCGTCTGCGGCGACTCCCATACCGCGACCCACGGCGCGTTTGGCGCGCTGGCGTTCGGCATCGGCACATCGGAAGTTGAGCACGTTCTGGCGACGCAAACTCTGAAACAGGGCCGCGCCAAAACCATGAAGATTGAGGTGAAGGGCAAAGCCGCGCCGGGTATCACTGCGAAAGATATCGTGCTGGCGATTATCGGCAAAACCGGCAGTGCAGGCGGTACCGGTCACGTGGTGGAGTTCTGCGGTGAAGCCATTCAGGCGCTGAGCATGGAAGGCCGTATGACCCTGTGCAACATGGCGATTGAGATGGGTGCTAAAGCAGGCCTGGTCGCACCGGACGAAACCACCTTCAACTATGTGAAAGGCCGTCTGCACGCGCCGAAAGGTCAGGATTTTGACGACGCGGTCGCGTACTGGAAAACCCTGAAAACTGACGACGGTGCCACCTTTGATACCGTTGTCACGCTGCAGGCAGAAGAGATTGCGCCGCAAGTCACCTGGGGTACCAATCCTGGCCAGGTCATCTCCGTCAACGACAGCATTCCTGACCCGGCTTCCTTCGCCGATCCGGTCGAACGCGCCAGCGCGGAAAAAGCGCTGGCCTATATGGGGCTGAAACCCGGCGTACCGCTGACCGACGTGAACATTGATAAGGTGTTTATCGGCTCCTGCACCAACTCCCGTATCGAGGATTTACGCGCGGCGGCAGAGATTGCCAAAGGTCGCAAAGTGGCGCCGGGCGTGCAGGCGCTGGTGGTTCCAGGCTCCGGTCCGGTGAAAGCCCAGGCGGAAGCGGAAGGACTGGATAAGATCTTTATCGAAGCAGGCTTCGAATGGCGCCTGCCGGGCTGCTCCATGTGTCTGGCGATGAACAACGACCGCCTGAATCCGGGTGAGCGCTGCGCCTCCACCAGCAACCGTAACTTTGAAGGCCGTCAGGGCCGGGGTGGACGCACCCACCTGGTCAGCCCGGCAATGGCCGCCGCTGCGGCAGTCACCGGCCATTTCGCCGATATTCGCAGCCTGAAATAAGGAGACAATCATGGCAGAGAAATTTACCCAACATACGGGCCGTGTTGTCCCGCTGGACGCCGCTAACGTCGATACGGACGCGATCATTCCGAAGCAGTTTTTGCAGAAAGTAACCCGCACCGGTTTTGGCGCACACCTGTTCAACGACTGGCGTTTTCTGGACGACAAAGGCGAAGTGCCAAACCCGGAGTTCGTCCTGAACTTCCCGGAATACAAAGGTGCATCCATTCTTCTGGCGCGGGAAAACTTCGGCTGCGGCTCCTCGCGTGAGCATGCGCCCTGGGCGCTGACCGACTACGGCTTTAAGGTGGTTATCGCCCCGAGCTTCGCGGATATCTTCTACGGCAACAGCTTCAACAACCAGTTGCTGCCGGTGACGCTGAGCGACGAGCAGGTCGATGAACTGTTCGCGCTGGTTAAGGCAAATCCGGGGATGGCGTTTGAGGTGGATCTGGAAGCGGAAGTGGTGAAAGCCGGGGATAAGACCTACAGCTTCAGCATTGATGCCTTCCGTCGCCACTGCATGTTGAACGGTCTGGACAGCATTGGCCTGACGCTCCAGCACGAGGACGCCATCTCAGCGTACGAGAAAAAACAGCCTGCATTTATGGGCTAAAGGCAATGGCCCGCAGGGCGCGGGCCATTGATAAGGGTGCGTTGAGGCTCAACCACTCTGGAGAGGCGGGGACACTTCCCCCGCCAATACCGCTAACGTTTTGCTTCGTAAGCCAACACTGCCGCCAGCTCTGTTTTCTCCTGTCTGAAGTGCAACTCACACAGCGAATCACGCACCATCCAGGTGAAGATCAATAGCGTCGTACAGATCAGAAACAAACCTAACAGCAGAGTACGTTTTGGCATTCCAGCCTCCTTATTGCTTTTCGGCAATGAAGAGACTAACCTCGCAATGTTGGTTGTGAAGTTGGTCCCCCCATCAGTTTTTTGATGTGGGACTCTCCACTGTTTGCCTCTTGCGAAAGCCTGAGGCAAACAGCCTCAAGCACCCGTCACGCACTCTATGCGCCTTCTCTGTATCTGTCAGAAAATCGTTTCATTTCGTGAAGCCGCCTTCCAGAATCAAACATCCTTGACCCGGCAGGTCAGCCCAAGCGTTACCACCGAAATCGCCGCAATCATCCAGTAAACCGAGGCATGACCATAACTTTGCGCCAGCGCGCCCTGAATCACTCCCGCCAGAATAACGCCCGTCGAAATACTGTTGGTAAAAAGCGTAGTCGCAGAGCCGGCGCGGCCGGGCATGAGATCCTGGAACCAGAGCATGCCGATCCCGGCAACGATGCCAATAAACACGGCATTAAACAGCTGCAGCGCCAGCAACGCTTCACGCGAATGGAAAAGGAGCAGCCCCGCGTAGAACAGCACCCCAGCCGCCACGGCAACGATCATCATCCGACGCTTTCCGAAGCGCTTAACGTAATACCCCGCCAGAATCATCGCCGGAATTTCCAGCCCGGCGGCAGTCCCCATTAAGATCCCCGCAAGCTTGTCCGGTAGGCCTAGATCGCTGCTGATCCACAGCGGCATATCAATAATGTACATGGTGTTGCAGGTCCACATCAGCGTGGAGGCGATAAACAGCATCCGCACGTTTTTATCCTGCCAGCCGCTCACCTGAGTGATGGGCTTATCCGTCGTCTGCTCAACCCGGGCGACAGACGGCAGCGCAAAGGCAATCAGAGCCAGACTGATAATAAAAATGCCTGCCGCGATAGAAAACATGACCGTAAAGCCATAGTTCAGCGCCAGCATGAAGGCCAGCGGCGGGCCGATGACCCACGCCAGCGAGAGCTGTGCGCGCATCACCGAGCTGAACATCACCACCTCTCGCGCCGAGCTGTCGGCGTATTCACGGGCCAGCGCGAACAGCTGCGGCATGGCGGTGTTCGCCAGAGAGGCCAGCAGCACGCCGCAGGTGATGAGTGTCAGGTAATGACGGTTAAAGGCAAAAAGCAGCGCGTTGCCCACGGCCATGGCGCAGCAAAAGAGGATCAGCCTGCGGCGATCGCCCTGGCTGTCGGATCGTTTCGCCAGACCCAGGCTAACGAGGATCCCGGCAATCGCGTTAACGGTATAAAACAGGCCCACCCAAAACGGCTGCGCCCCCACCTCGCGGCTGAGAAACAGGCTCAGCGTCGGTGCCTGTAGCGCACCGGCCACGCCCATCATGAAGGCCACCAGCATAAAAGCAGCGTACACGCCATTCAGGCGGCGCCCCATCGTCATCAACCACAGCATGCGCAAGTCCTTGTGAAAGCGAATCGAAATTGGGTGAAAGAATAAACGAAAAAAGCCAGCAAAAACATTTTGCTGGCGGGTGATAAACACCAATACTCAGTCACACATGATCGAGGCGAGTTAGCGAGAAGAGGTCGGTTTCGTAACGTCCCACTGCATCAGATCTTCCAGGATTCTCAGCCGCTGCTCTGCACACTGGCGGGCCAGCCAGGACACTCCCTTTGTCGCTGAAAAGTACTGCTGATAAAACTGACGTGCGGTAGACCTCTTCATAATTTACCTCCTCACTTCATCGGGAAGCATTATTGGCTTAATATAGGGATTAATAAATTGCTGATTTTTTGTCAGGAGTTCCTCTTTTATGCCATCCGGTCGACTGCAACAACAATTCATTCGTCTGTGGCAGTGCTGCGAGGGTCAATCGCAGGAGACCACGCTTAACGAGCTGGCAGAACTCCTCAACTGCTCTCGCCGCCATATGCGCACGTTACTCAACACTATGCAGCAGCAGGGCTGGCTAAGCTGGGAGGCCGAGGCGGGACGCGGCAAGCGCTCACGCTTGACCTTCCTGTATACCGGCCTGGCGTTGCAGCAGCAGCGGGCGGAGGATCTGCTGGAGCAGGACCGCATCGATCAGCTGGTCCAGCTGGTGGGCGACAAAGCCGCCGTGCGCCAGATGCTGGTCTCGCACCTGGGACGCAGCTTTCGCCAGGGCCGCCACATTCTGCGGGTGCTTTACTACCGCCCAATGAAAAATCTGCTGCCCGGTACGGCGCTGCGTCGCTCAGAAACTCATATGGCACGGCAGATATTCAGCGGCTTGACGAAAATAAATGAGGAAAACGGGGAACTGGAAGCGGATATCGCCCACCACTGGCAGCAGCTTTCCCCCCTGCACTGGCGTTTCTTTTTACGCCCGGGCATTCACTTCCACCATGGCCGCGAGCTGGAGATGCGTGACGTTATCGCCTCTTTAGAGCGCGCCCGCACGCTGCCGCTCTATTCGCATATCACGCGGATCCACTCCCCAACGGCCTGGACGCTGGATATTGAACTGTCCCAGCCAGACAACTGGCTGCCGTGGCTTCTGGGCTACGTGCCCTCGATGATCCTGCCTGCCGAGTGGCGATCCCTGAACAATTTTTCCAGCCAGCCGATCGGTACAGGCCCCTACTCCGTTACGCGCAATAACAGCAATCAGCTGAAGATCCGCGCCTTTGATGACTATTTTGGCTATCGGGCGCTGATCGACGAAGTGAACGTCTGGGTGTTACCGGATCTCAACGAAGAGCTGAGCGCAGGCCTCACCCTGGAGGGGCCCACAACCAGCGAAAAGGCGTTCGAGAGTCGCCTGGAGGAGGGCTGCTACTATCTTCTTTTTGACAGCCGCAGCCATCGCGGGGCGAATCACGATGTCCGCAAGTGGATCAGCCATATTCTGGCCCCGGCTAACCTGATTTATCACGCTGAAGAACAATACCAGACCTGGTGGTTCCCGGCCTATGGCCTGCTTCCGCGCTGGCACCATGCACAGCCGGTGCGCAGTGAAAAACCCGCCGGGCTGGAAACCATCACCCTCAGCTACTATCGCGATCACATTGAGCACCGGTTTATCGCGAGGATCATGAGCAAGCTGCTCGCGGCCGAAGGCGTGACGCTGGCGATACAGGAAGTCGATTATGATGAATGGCACCGGGGGGATGTCGTCAGCGATATCTGGCTCAACAGCGCCAACTTTACGCTGCCGCTTGATTTCTCGCTCTTTTCACACCTGTATGAAGTGCCTCTCATTCAGCACTGCATCAGCCGGGACTGGCAGCAGGACGCCGCGAAGTGGCGGGCAGGAGAGATGGATCTGGCCGCGTGGTGCCAGGAGCTGCTGGCCGGGCAGACGATCGTACCGTTGATCCACCACTGGCTGCTGATCCAGGGACAGCGCAGCATGCGCGGCCTGCGGATGAACACCCTGGGCTGGTTTGATTTTAAATCCGCGTGGTTTGCGCCGCCGGAGCCATAACGCTTTCGTAATATTCACCAAATCATTACAATAGCGCCGTTCTCAACGGGGTGCTGCATCACAGATGTGCGCTGAGATAATACCCGTCGAACCTGATCCGGATAACGCCGGCGAAGGGATTTGAGGCTGTTTCTCAAAATCCTTTGCCACTCAACCCTGAGGTGCAAAGTGTTAAAAAACGTTCTTCCTCTGCTGGCGCTGGTTGCGCTGCCTGTTTTTGCTAAGCCTGTTCTGACGGTCTATACCTACGACTCCTTCTCCGCCGACTGGGGCCCCGGCCCGGTGGTTAAAAAAGCCTTTGAAGCCGACTGCAACTGCGAGCTGAAGTTCGTGGCGCTGGAAGATGGCGTGTCGCTGCTTAACCGCCTGCGCATGGAAGGGAAAAACAGCAAGGCCGACGTGGTGCTCGGTCTGGATAACAACCTGCTGGAAGCCGCCACGCAAACCAGACTGTTTGCCAAAAGCGGCGTGGCGGCAGATGCCGTCAACGTGCCGGGCGGCTGGAAAAACGACACCTTCGTTCCCTTCGATTACGGCTACTTTGCGTTCGTCTACGATAAAAACAAGCTGAAGAACCCGCCGAAGAGCCTGAAAGAGCTGGTCGAAAGCGACCAGAAATGGCGCGTGATATACGAAGATCCGCGCACCAGCACGCCGGGTCTGGGCCTGCTGCTGTGGATGCAGAAAGTCTACGGCGACAAAACGCCGGAGGCGTGGCAGAAGCTGGCTGCGAAAACCGTTACGGTCACTAAAGGCTGGAGCGAAGCCTATGGCCTGTTCCTGAAAGGCGAAAGCGATCTGGTGCTGAGCTACACCACCTCTCCGGCCTATCATATTATTGCCGAGAAGAAAGACAACTACGCTGCGGCGAATTTTGCTGAAGGTCACTACCTGCAGGTGGAAGTGGCAGCGCGTACCGCCGCCAGCAAACAGCCGGAACTGGCCGAGAAGTTCCTGAAATTTATGGTCTCCCCGGCATTCCAGAACGCCATTCCGACGGGCAACTGGATGTACCCGGTCACCGACGCGGCGCTGCCGGCAGGCTTTGAGCAGCTGAACAAACCGCAGACCGCGCTGGAATTTACGCCGCAGCAGGTTGCCGCTCAGCGTGCCGCATGGATAAGCGAATGGCAACGCGCCGTCAGCCGCTGATCCCCGGCTGGTTAGTTCCCGGACTGATTGCCGCCATACTGATGGTGGTCGTCAGTCTGGGAGCGTTTCTCGCACTGTGGTTTAACGCGCCAGAGAGCGATCTGCTCGCGCTCTGGCACGATAGCTATCTCTGGCACGTTATCCGTTTCTCCTTCTTGCAGGCGTTTCTTTCCGCGCTGCTGTCAGTCATCCCGGCCATTTTCCTTGCGCGCGCCCTCTATCGCAGACGTTTCCCCGGCAGGCTGGCCCTGCTGCGCCTGTGCGCCATGACGCTGATCCTGCCCGTGCTGGTGGCCGTCTTTGGCATCCTGAGCGTATACGGTCGCCAGGGCTGGCTGGCCTCCCTCTTCGCGTCTTTAGGCCTGGAATGGACCTTCTCTCCCTACGGGCTGAAGGGCATCCTGCTGGCACACATTTTCTTCAATATGCCGATGGCGACGCGCCTCTTTTTGCAGGCGCTGGAGAACATACCCGGCGAGCAGCGCCAGATTGCGGCCCAGCTCGGCATGCGCGGATGGTCATTCTTCCGCTTTGTCGAATGGCCGTGGCTGCGACGCCAGATAGCCCCGGTGGCCGCGCTGATCTTTATGCTCTGTTTCGCCAGCTTTGCGACCGTGCTTTCTCTCGGCGGCGGCCCGCAGGCCACCACCATTGAGCTGGCGATCTATCAGGCATTAAGTTACGACTACGATCCGGGCCGCGCCGCGTTGCTGGCGATCGTACAGATGGTGTGCTGCCTGGCGCTGGTGTTACTCAGCCAGCGGCTGAGCAAAGCGATCCCCGCAGGAAGCAATAATCTTTCTGGCTGGCGCGATCCGCAGGACAGCCTGCACAGCCGCATCTCGGACGTGATGCTGATTGCGCTGGCGCTCCTGCTTCTGCTGCCGCCGCTGCTGGCCGTGATCGCCGATGGCCTCAACAGGAATGTGGTATCGGTACTTCAACAGCCGGTCCTGTGGCAAGCCACATGGACCTCATTGCGTATCGCGCTGGCAGCCGGGCTAATCTGCGTGGCGCTGACCATGATGCTGCTCTGGAGCAGCCGCGAGCTGTACGCGCGACATGCCCGTAAAGCCGGACACGCGCTGGAACTGACGGGCATGCTGATCCTGGCGATGCCGGGCATTGTGCTGGCGACCGGCTTCTTTTTACTGTTTAACAGCACCATCGGCCTGCCGGAAAGCGCCGACGGCATCGTCATTTTTACCAACGCCTTAATGGCCATACCGTACGCGCTGAAGGTGCTGGAAAACCCGATGCGGGATGTTAACAGCCGGTACAGCGCCCTGTGCCAGTCCCTTGGCATTATGGGCTGGCGGCGGCTGAAAGTGGTCGAACTACGCGCCCTGAAGCGGCCGCTCGCCCAGGCGATGGCCTTCGCCTGCGTGCTGTCGATTGGGGATTTTGGCGTGGTGGCCCTCTTTGGCAACGAGGATTTCCGCACGCTGCCGTTCTGGCTTTATCAGCAAATTGGCTCCTATCGCAGCCAGGACGGCGCCGTCACGGCGCTGCTCCTATTACTGCTGTGCTTTACCTTATTTACCGTTATCGAAAAACTTCCGGGGCGTGATGTTAAAACTGACTGATGTAACCTGGCTTTACCAGCACCTGCCAATGCGTTTTACCCTCTCCGTTCGTCAGGGAGAGCGAATTGCGGTGCTTGGCCCAAGCGGGGCCGGTAAAAGTACCCTGCTCAATTTGATTGCCGGTTTTTTGCAGCCTGTCAGCGGGTCGATAGTCATTGATAATGGCGAGTATACCTACGCTCCGCCGGCTAAGCGCCCGGTGTCGATGCTGTTTCAGGAAAACAATCTGTTTAATCACCTTACGGTGTGGCAGAACATCGCGCTGGGAATCGATCCGGGGTTAAAACTCAATGCTGCGCAGCGTCAGAAGCTGGAGGCAATTGCCGAACAAATGGGCCTGTCCGCGTTGATTTCCAGACTGCCCGGTGAGCTTTCCGGCGGCCAGCGTCAGCGCGTGGCGCTGGCACGTTGTCTGGTGCGCGAACAGCCGCTGCTGCTGCTCGATGAACCCTTCTCGGCACTCGACCCGGCCCTGCGCCAGGAGATGCTCTCGCTGGTGGAAGAGGTTTGCCAGCGCCAGCAGATCACGATGCTGATGGTTTCGCACAGCATTGAAGATGCCGCACGCATTGCGCCGCGATCGGTAGTGATCGCGGAGGGACGGATTTTGTGGGATGGAGAAACAGAAGAACTTCTGAGTGGTAACGCGGGGGCGTCTTCATTGTTAGGCATTCGTGCGGTCTGACGCCCTCACCCTGGCCCTCTCCCACGGGGAGAGGGAAAACACCTTAACGGCTCACTACCTTCAACAGGATCTCGCCGTACACCGGCATCAGCGGATGACGAATCAGCGCGACCAGCGCTACCACCGCCACGCCCAGCGTCAGCGGGGCCAGCCAGAGCAGGCGCGTGCGCGGGAGATAGTGCGTCAGGCGATCGACGCTGGCTTTCGCGCTGCGCCATAGCCGCCAGCAGAGCCAGACCGCCAGCCACAGCAGCACCGCCGTTCCCAGCAGCAGCCACTTGAACTCACCGCTTTGCATACCGTCAGGGATATCAATGGCCGCACCCGCGAGGATCCCCGGCAGGAAGTAAAACGGCGGCCAGAATACGCAGCCGATAATGTTCGGCACCACGAATTTTGCGACGGGCAGATCCAGCATCCCCGCCACCATCGGCACCAGCGGACGCGTTGGCCCGACAAAGCGGCCTACCAGAATGGTGAACATGCTGTGCTGATGCAGCGCATGTTCGGTTTTATCCAGCAGCGCTTTGTTCTTTTTCATGAACGACCAGCGGTGCAGCGGCTTCTTAAAGCGCCAGCCCAGCCAGAAGGAGATCCAATCCCCCAGCAGGCAGCCGATAATCCCGGCCAGCCACGCCTGCCAGAAATTGACCTCACCGCTGCCGATAAGCGCCCCAAGCCCCGCCATCATCACGGTGCCGGGCAGGATCAGCCCAACCAGCGCCAGCGATTCCAGAAACGCCACCAGCGCCACAGCGATGAGCGAGTACATAACGGACTGGGTAATAAAGTGTTCCAGCAATGCCTGCATAACTATTCCGGTCAGAAAACGAATCAGCGATTCTGCTTAGCGCCCCGCACCGCGTCAAGGCATCAATTGTCTGAATAGTTTACAGGATGCTCCTGAAGTTCACCTGAATGTTTACCGTTTATTCACATCCCGCGCGGAATTCACTGGGACTGGCGCCGGTGCACTTCTTAAACACGCGAGAGAAATAGAGCTGATCTTCAAAGCCCACGTTGCGTCCGACGGTCGCGATAGGCATCCGGGTGGTGCTGAGCAACAGCTTTGCCTGGCTGATGCGCTGATCCTCACGCCAGCTCAGCACGCTCACGCCAAGCTGCTGGCGGAACAGGTGTGACAGGCGGGACGGCGAAAGACAGACGTGCTGGGCAACGCTGGCGATATCAAACTGGCTGTCGGCCAGATGGTCGCTGATGTACTGGCAGGCGTCGCGGACGCGGTTATCCAGCGGCGGGTTAAGCGACTCGTTGATCGCCTCCATGCGGCGCAGCAGCACCTGCTCAAGCAGGTTGATCGCCAGCAGTTCGGCATAGCGCCCGCCCGCCTGCCCCGCCTCAATAATTTGTGCGAACAGTTCACGAAACTGCGCCAGATGCGCCTCATCCGGACGATAAAAACCGGTTTGCGCGAAAATAGCCGGCCATGAGAGCCACTCCTGCCAGTAGGCGCGCGGGCGGAAATAGACCCACTGGTGATACCACTCTTTGGCGTCCGGGTGACGCCCGTAGTGGTGGATCTCCCCCGGCGGGAACAGCAGCATATCGCCCGGGCGGCAAACAAACTGCCGATCGCCGTTTTTTATCACCCCTTCCCCGCGTACGGTCAGGTTCAGAATATACCCTTTCATGCCGAGCGGTCGGTCGACGTAAAAATCGAGATACCCCTCGGCCTCAATTGGCGTCAGCCCCGCCACCAGATGGGCGTTAAATGAGTATCCCGGCAGCAGGGGATCGTTTTGCGGTTCGGCCATAGATTCAGTTCTCCCAAGGGTCCTGAAGGAAACCATTTGTCCATATCGTTAAAAGCAGTATAAAAATGGCCTGCGAAAAGATCCAAAAAGCATCACGCCTCTTTTACGTCCGCCATGTTTCAGCCTTTTCTCCTGATTTTTCTGCCGGCACGGGCAGAGAAGCAGTAACAAAAGTGTCTATAAGTGCGGCAGAAATGTCCACATTGAATATTTGCACGGCGTCACACTTTCCGTCGTAACAGCAATTTAGTCCATAAGATTAGCGGATCCTGCCTGACGATTTTTATCCCCAGTCTCTAATGTTCTTCCATACCTGTTTCGGATGGAGCAACACCATGGCAATTGCAATTGGCCTCGATTTTGGCAGCGACTCGGTTCGCGCGCTGGCAGTGGACTGTACGACTGGCCAGGAGATAGCAACCAGCGTTGAGTGGTATCCGCGCTGGCAAGAGGGGCGCTACTGCGACGCGCCAAACAACCAGTTCCGTCACCACCCGCGCGATTACATTGAATCGATGGAAGCGGCGATCAAAACCGTGCTGGCTGAACTGACTGACGCCCAGCGGGCCGACGTCGTGGGGATTGGCGTCGACAGCACCGGTTCAACGCCAGCCCCGGTGGACGCTGAAGGCCGCGTGCTGGCGCTGCGCCCGGAGTTTGCCGACAACCCGAACGCCATGTTCGTGCTTTGGAAAGACCATACCGCCGTGGAAGAGGCGGAAGCCATCACCCGCTTATGCCACCTGCCGGGCAAAACCGACTACTCGCGCTACATCGGCGGCATCTACTCCAGCGAATGGTTCTGGGCCAAAATCCTGCACGTTACCCGCGCGGACGCTTCGGTCGCCCAGGCCGCGGCATCATGGATTGAGCTGTGCGACTGGGTTCCCGCCCTGCTCTCCGGCACCACTCGCCCGCAGGATATCCGCCGCGGCCGCTGCAGCGCCGGGCATAAATCCCTGTGGCATGAAGGCTGGGGCGGTCTTCCTCCGGCAGCGTTCTTCGATGAACTTGACCCGATTATCAACAAAAACCTGAAATACCCGCTCTTTACCGACACCTTCACCGCCGATATTCCGGTCGGCACGCTCTGCGAAGAGTGGGCGACGCGTCTCGGCCTGCCACAAAGCGTGACCATTTCCGGCGGCGCGTTCGACTGCCACATGGGCGCCGTGGGCGCGGGTGCGCAGCCTAACACGCTGGTGAAAGTGATCGGCACCTCCACCTGCGACATCCTGACGGCAGATAAAGCCAGCGTCGGCGACCGCGCGGTGAAAGGGATCTGCGGCCAGGTTGACGGCAGCGTGGTGCCAGATTTTATCGGCCTCGAAGCGGGGCAGTCCGCGTTTGGCGATATCTACGCCTGGTTTGGCCGGGTGCTGGGCTGGCCGCTGGATCAGCTGGCTGCCGCGCATCCTGAGCTGAAAACGCAGATTACCGCGAGCAAAAAACAGCTCCTGCCGCAGCTCACCGAAGCCTGGGCAAAAAATCCGACCCTCGACCACCTGCCGGTGGTGCTGGACTGGTTTAACGGTCGCCGCACGCCGTTTGCCAACCAGCGCCTGAAAGGGGTGATTACCGATCTCAACCTGGCGACCGATGCCCCGGCGCTGTTCGGCGGTCTGATTGCCGCCACCGCGTTCGGCGCGCGCGCCATTATGGAGTGCTTCACCGAACAGGGCATCGACGTGAACAACGTGATGGCGCTGGGCGGTATCGCCCGTAAAAACCCGGTGATTATGCAGGCCTGCTGCGACGTGCTGAACCGTCCGCTGCAGATTGTGGCCTCCGATCAGTGCTGCGCGCTGGGCGCCGCGATTTTCGCTGCCGTGGCCGCAGGCGTTCATGCGGATATCCCGACCGCGCAGCAGCACATGGCAAGCGCCGTCGAAAACACGCTCCAGCCGCGTATCCAGCAGGCACAACGCTTTGAACAGCTTTATCAGCGCTACCAGCAATGGGCAAAAAGCGCCGAACTTCACTATCTCCCTGTCGCCGCCCCGGCCAAAAGCACCGCGGACACCTCGGCAACCCTGACACATTAAGGACACGATAATGACCATTTTTAATAATTATGAAGTGTGGTTTGTGATTGGCAGCCAGCATTTGTACGGACCGGAAGCGTTGCAGCAGGTGACAAAACACGCGGAGCACGTTGTGAATGCGCTGAACGCGGAAGCCAAACTGCCGTGCAAACTGGTGCTTAAGCCGCTGGGTACCACCCCGGACGAAATCACCAATATCTGCCGTGACGCCAATTACGATGACAAATGCGCTGGCCTGGTGGTGTGGCTGCACACCTTCTCACCGGCCAAAATGTGGATCAACGGCCTGGCTATCCTCAACAAACCGCTGCTGCAATTTCACACGCAGTTCAATGCCTCCCTGCCGTGGGACAGCATCGACATGGACTTCATGAACCTGAACCAGACCGCGCACGGCGGCCGCGAGTTCGGCTTCATCGGCGCGCGCATGCGCCAGCAGCACGCTGTGGTCACCGGCCACTGGCAGGACGGCAAGGCGCAACAGCGTATCGGCTCCTGGATGCGTCAGGCGGTCTCTAAGCAGGATACCCGCCACCTGAAAGTGGTGCGTTTCGGCGACAACATGCGTGAAGTGGCGGTGACCGACGGCGATAAAGTCGCGGCGCAGATCAAGTTCGGCTTCTCCGTGAATACCTGGGCGGTGGGCGACCTGGTGCAGGTGGTGAATGAAATCAGCGACGGCGACGTGAGCGCGCTGGTGGACGAGTACGAAAGCAGCTACCGCCTGACGCCTGCGGCGCAAATCAACGGCGACAAGCGCCAGAACGTGCTGGATGCCGCACGCATTGAGCTGGGCATGAAGCGTTTTCTGGAACAGGGCGGCTTCCATGCTTTTACTACCACTTTCGAAGACCTCCACGGGCTGAAACAGCTGCCGGGTCTGGCCGTACAACGTCTGATGCAGCAGGGCTACGGCTTTGCGGGTGAAGGCGACTGGAAAACTGCCGCTCTGCTTCGCATCATGAAGGTGATGTCGACCGGTCTGCAGGGCGGCACCTCCTTTATGGAGGACTACACCTACCACTTCGAGAACGGCAACGATCTGGTGCTCGGTTCGCACATGCTGGAAGTGTGTCCCTCCATCGCGGTTGAAGAGAAACCGATCCTTGACGTGCAGTACCTCGGCATCGGCGGCAAAGCGGATCCGGCCCGTCTGATCTTCAACACCCGTACCGGTCCGGCCATCAACGCCAGCCTGATCGACCTCGGCGACCGTTTCCGCCTGCTGGTGAACTGCGTCGATGCGGTTGAAACCCCGCACTCTCTGCCGAAGCTGCCGGTTGCCAATGCCTTGTGGAAAGCGCAGCCGGACCTGCCAACCGCGTCAGAGGCGTGGATCCTGGCGGGTGGCGCGCACCACACCGTCTTCAGCCACGCGCTGGACCTGAACGATATGCGCCAGTTTGCCGAGCTGCACGATATCGAGCTGACCGTGATTGATAACGACACCCGTCTGCCAGCCTTTAAAGACGCGCTGCGCTGGAACGAAGTCTATTACGGTTCAAAACGCTAAGTACGTAATGCCCGGTGGCGCTGCGCTCGCCGGGCAGGGAGACAACGATGTTAGAAGATCTCAAACGTCAGGTACTTGAAGCCAACCTGGCGCTGCCAAAACATAACCTGGTGACCCTGACCTGGGGCAACGTCAGCGCCGTTGACCGGGAAAAAGGGGTATTCGTGATCAAGCCTTCGGGCGTGGATTACACGGTGATGACCGCAGAGGATATGGTCGTGGTCAGCATCGAAACGGGTGAAGTGGTGGAAGGTAACAAAAAACCGTCGTCCGATACGCCCACCCACCGTCTGCTGTATCAGTCCTTCCCGACTATCGGCGGCATCGTGCATACCCATTCGCGTCACGCGACCATCTGGGCGCAGGCGGGCCAGTCTATTCCGGCCACCGGCACCACCCACGCGGACTACTTTTACGGCACCATTCCCTGCACGCGTCTGATGACCGATGCGGAGATTAACGGTGAGTACGAATGGGAAACCGGGAACGTGATCGTCGAAACCTTTGAAAAACAGGGGATCGACGCGGCGCAAATGCCCGGCGTACTGGTGCATTCCCACGGCCCGTTTGCCTGGGGTAAAAACGCGCAAGACGCAGTGCATAACGCAATAGTGCTGGAGGAAATCGCCTACATGGGGATCTTCTGCCGCCAGCTGGCACCGCAGTTGCCGGATATGCAGCAAACCCTGCTGGATAAACACTACCTGCGCAAGCACGGCGCGAAGGCCTATTACGGACAATAAACTGTATATATCCCCAGCATAAAACATTCAACCAGGCTATAATCAGGCCTGGTTTTGTTTTATGGGATGGCGGCGTGGCACAGGCGCAAGAAGGCTTTTTACTGACCCGACACTGGCGGGATACCCCTCAGGGCACCGAGGTTGCGTTCTGGCTGGCGACAGATAACGGCCCGCTGCACGTTACGCTTCCTCCTCAGGAATCCGTGGCGTTTATCCCTGAACATTACGTCGAGAAGGTAAAACAACTGCTCCGCGATGAGAACGGCTGGCGCCTCACTCCTCTTGAGCTAAAAGATTTCCATCGTCAGCCGGTGTATGGCCTTTACTGCCGCGCCCATCGCCAGCTGATGCGCTACGAAAAACTGCTGCGAGAAGCGGGCGTGACGCTCTACGAAGCGGACATTCGTCCGCCGGAACGCTTTCTGATGGAGCGGTTTATTACCGCCCCCGTCTGGGTTGACGGTGCTGAGCAAAACGGCACCCTTATCAACGCTCGCCTGAAGCCTAATCCGCATTATCGCCCCCCGCTAAAGTGGGTTTCCCTGGATATCGAAACCACCCGTCACGGCGAGCTGTACTGCATCGGCCTGGAAGGCTGCGGGCAGCGGGTTGTCTATATGCTCGGGCCGCCGAACGGCGATGCGTCCGCGCTCGATTTTCAGCTTGAGTACGTCAACAGCCGACCGCAGCTGCTGGAGAAGCTTAACCAGTGGTTTGCCGAGCACGACCCGGACGTGCTGATCGGCTGGAACGTGGTGCAGTTTGACCTGCGCGTGCTGCAAAAACACGCAGAGCGGTATCGCATCCCACTGATGCTCGGGCGCGGAAATACGGAGCTGGAGTGGCGCGAGCACGGCTTTAAGAACGGCGTGTTCTTTGCGCAGGCCAACGGCCGCCTGATTATCGACGGCATCGAGGCGCTGAAATCCGCGTTCTGGAATTTCTCCTCCTTCTCTCTGGAAGCGGTAGCGCAGGAATTGCTCGGTGAAGGCAAATCCATCGACAATCCGTGGGACCGCATGGACGAGATTGACCGGCGCTTCAACGAAGACAAACCGGCGCTCGCCACCTATAACCTGAAAGACTGCGAGCTGGTGACGCAGATATTCCACAAAACCGAGCTCATGCCGTTCCTGCTGGAGCGCGCGACGGTAAATGGCCTCGCGGCTGACAGGCACGGCGGCTCGGTAGCCGCCTTTAGCCACCTCTATTTCCCACGAATGCACCGTGCGGGCTATGTTGCGCCCAACCTCGGGGACGTGCCGCCGCAGGCCAGCCCTGGCGGCTACGTGATGGACTCACGGCCCGGGCTGTATGACTCGGTTCTGGTGCTGGACTACAAAAGCCTCTACCCGTCAATTATCCGCACTTTCCTTATTGACCCGGTGGGGCTGGTGGAGGGGATGGCGCAGCCAGACGACGCGCACAGCACCGAAGGTTTTCTCGGGGCACGCTTCTCGCGCGAAAAACACTGTCTGCCGGAGATTGTGGGGAACATCTGGCACGGCCGCGACGAGGCGAAACGTCATGGCAACAAGCCGCTCTCGCAGGCCCTGAAAATTATTATGAACGCTTTCTACGGCGTGCTGGGTACCAGCGCCTGCCGCTTCTTCGATCCGCGTCTGGCGTCGTCCATCACCATGCGCGGACACGACATCATGCGTCAGACCAAAGCGCTGATTGAATCCCGGGGCTATGACGTTATCTACGGCGACACGGATTCAACCTTTGTGTGGCTTAAGGGCGCACATTCAGAAGACGACGCCTCACGAATCGGCAAAGAACTGGTGGCCTTCGTAAACGACTGGTGGCAGGAACATTTGCAAAAAGAGCGGTTAACCAGCGCATTAGAACTGGAATTTGAAACCCATTTTGCCCGTTTTTTAATGCCCACCATCCGCGGAACCGACCAGGGCAGCAAGAAGCGCTACGCCGGGCTGATCCAGGAGGGTGAAAAGCAGAGAATGGTCTTTAAAGGCCTGGAGACGGTGCGCACTGACTGGACGCCGCTGGCACAGCAGTTCCAGCAGACGCTCTATCTGCGGATCTTCCGCAACGAGCCCTATCAGGACTACATCCGCGAAACCATCGCCAGCCTGATGGCCGGCGAGCTGGATGACCAGCTGGTATATCGCAAGCGCCTGCGCCGCCCGCTGGCGGAGTACCAGCGCAACGTCCCGCCCCACGTGCGCGCCGCGCGCCTGGCGGACGAAGAGAATGTACGCCGGGGACGCGCGCCGCAGTATCAGAACCGGGGGACGATAAAATACGTCTGGACAACGAACGGGCCGGAGCCCGTTGATTACCAGCAGTCGCCTCTCGATTACGATCACTACCTGACCCGCCAGCTTCAGCCGGTTGCGGAGGGAATTTTACCGTTCATCGACGACGATTTTGCTACACTTGTGACAGGGCAACTTGGCCTATTTTGACGCGTGACGAAATGGCTGCCATCCAGTACCATAGCGCCCTTTCCATTCCCGGACCCATTTTTCGATGACCGTCTTTTTTGACGGGGGTCGAACTATTGCCTGCAATTAAAGATTAGAGCCGAACAACTATGCCTTTTACACTTGGTCAACGCTGGATCAGCGATACAGAAAGCGAACTTGGATTAGGAACCGTCGTTGCCGTCGATGCGCGCATGGTTACCCTCCTCTTCCCTGCTACCGGTGAAAACCGCCTGTACGCCCGCAATGACTCCCCTGTGACCCGCGTAATGTTCAATCCGGGCGACACCGTGACCAGCCACGAAGGCTGGCAGCTAAAGGTTGAAGACGTAAAAGAAGAGAATGGACTGCTCGCCTACATCGGAACGCGTCTTGATACCGAAGAGACGAACGTCATCCTGCGTGAAGTACTGCTCGACAGCAAACTGGTGTTCAGCAAGCCGCAGGACCGCCTGTTTGCCGGGCAAATCGACCGTATGGATCGCTTCTCCCTGCGCTACCGCGCGCGTAAGTTCCAGAGCGAACAGTACCGCATGCCGTGGAGTGGCCTGCGCGGTCAGCGCACCAGCCTGATCCCCCACCAGCTGAATATCGCCCATGACGTGGGCCGTCGCCATGCGCCCCGCGTGCTGCTTGCTGACGAAGTGGGCCTGGGTAAAACCATCGAAGCGGGCATGATCCTGCACCAGCAATTGCTCTCTGGCGCTGCCGAGCGCGTGCTGATTGTCGTGCCGGAAACCCTCCAGCACCAGTGGCTGGTGGAGATGCTGCGCCGCTTTAACCTGCGCTTCTCCCTGTTCGACGACGAGCGCTATGCCGAAGCGCAGCACGACGCGGACAACCCGTTTGAAACCGAACAGCTGGTAATCTGCTCGCTGGATTTCGTGCGCCGCAGCAAGCAGCGCCTTGAGCATCTGTGCGATGCCGAATGGGACCTGATGGTCGTCGACGAAGCACACCACCTGGTGTGGAGCGAAGATGCCCCAAGCCGCGAATATATGGCGATTGAACAGCTTGCCGAGCGCGTGCCCGGCGTCCTGCTGCTGACCGCAACGCCGGAGCAGCTCGGTCTGGAAAGTCACTTCGCCCGTCTGCGCCTGCTCGATCCAAACCGTTTCCACGACTTCGCTCAGTTCGTGGAAGAGCAGAACAACTACCGTCCGGTTGCGGATGCCGTCGCGCTGCTGCTGGCGGGTAAACGTCTCTCAAACGATGAACTCAACACCCTGAGCGATCTGATTGGCGAGCAGGATATCGAGCCGCTTCTGCAGGCTGCGAACAGCGACAGCGAGAATGCGGGATCCGCGCGTAAAGAGCTGATCGACATGCTGATGGACCGTCACGGCACCAGCCGCGTGCTGTTCCGCAACACCCGTAACGGCGTGAAAGGGTTCCCGAAACGCGAACTGCACACCATCAAGCTCCCGCTGCCGACGCAGTATCAGACGGCGATTAAAGTCTCCGGCATTATGGGCGCGCGCAAAACTCAGGAAGAGCGCGCGCGTGACATGCTCTACCCGGAGCAGATTTATCAGGAATTTGAAGGTGATACCGGCACCTGGTGGAACTTTGACCCGCGCGTGGAGTGGCTGATGGGCTACCTGACCGCGCACCGCTCCCAGAAAGTGCTGGTGATCTGCGCCAAAGCCGCCACCGCGCTGCAGCTGGAACAGGTTCTGCGCGAGCGCGAAGGCATTCGTGCCGCCGTGTTCCACGAAGGCATGTCCATCGTCGAGCGCGACCGCGCGGCGGCGTGGTTCAGTGAAGAGGACAGCGGCGCGCAGGTGATGCTGTGCTCCGAAATCGGTTCTGAAGGGCGTAACTTCCAGTTCGCCAGCAATCTGGTGATGTTCGATCTGCCGTTCAACCCGGATCTGCTGGAGCAGCGTATCGGCCGTCTGGATCGTATCGGCCAGGCGCATGATATTCAGATCCACGTGCCGTACCTGGAAAAAACCGCTCAGTCGGTACTGGTGCGCTGGTTCCACGAAGGTCTGGATGCGTTTGAGCATACCTGCCCAACGGGCCGCACCATTTATGACCAGGTGCATGGCGATCTGATCGGTTACCTGGCCGCGCCGGAAAATACCGACGGTTTTGACGATCTGATTAAATCCTGCCGCGAGAAACATGAAGCGCTGAAGGCGCAGCTTGAAAAGGGGCGCGACCGCCTGCTGGAGATCCACTCCAACGGTGGCGAAAAAGCGCAGGCGCTTGCCGAGAGCATTGAAGAACAAGATGACGACACCAGCCTGATCGGCTTCTCCATGAACCTGTTCGACATTGTCGGGATTAACCAGGACGATCGTGGCGAGAACCTGATCGTGTTAACCCCGTCAGACCACATGCTTGTGCCCGATTTCCCAGGCCTGCCGGAAGATGGCTGTACCATCACCTTCGAGCGTGACGTGGCGCTATCCCGCGAAGATGCTCAGTTCATCACCTGGGAACACCCGCTGATCCGCAACGGGCTGGATCTGATCCTCTCCGGAGATACCGGCAGCAGCACCATCTCCCTGTTGAAAAACAAGGCGCTGCCCGTAGGCACGCTGCTGCTGGAGCTGATCTATGTTGTGGAAGCGCAAGCGCCGAAACAGCTGCAGCTCAACCGCTTCCTGCCGCCAACGCCGGTGCGTTTGCTGCTGGATAAAAACGGTACGAACCTGGCAGGACAGGTGGAGTTCGAAAGCTTCAACCGCCAGCTGAGCGCGGTGAACCGCCATACCGGCAGCAAGCTGGTGAACGCGGTCCAGCAGGACGTGCACGCCATTCTCCAGCAGGGCGAAATCCAGATCGAAAAAGCGGCCCGAGACCTGATTGACGCCGCGCGCAATGAAGCCGACGAGAAACTGTCTGCCGAGCTGTCCCGTCTGGAAGCGTTAAAATCGGTCAACCCGAACATCCGCGACGACGAACTGGCGGCAATTGAAAGCAACCGTCAGCAGGTGCTGGAAAGCCTGAATCAGGCAGGCTGGCGTCTGGACGCCCTGCGTCTTATCGTTGTGACGCATCAGTAAACGGAGCGCAAGATGGTGATGGAGCCGTATAATCCGCCGCAGGATCCCTGGCTGGTCATTCTGTATCAGGATGAACACATTATGGTGGTCAACAAGCCGAGCGGCCTGTTGTCCGTGCCGGGCCGTCTGGATGAGCACAAGGACAGCGTGATGACGCGCATTCAGCGCGATTATCCGCAGGCCGAGTCCGTCCATCGCCTGGACATGGCCACCAGCGGCGTGATTGTGGTGGCGCTGAATAAAGCAGCGGAGCGCGAGCTGAAGCGTCAGTTCCGCGAGCGCGAGCCGAAGAAGCAGTATGTTGCCCGCGTCTGGGGCCACCCGGCGCAGGCGGAAGGGCTGGTGGATTTACCGCTGATTTGCGACTGGCCGAACAGGCCAAAGCAGAAGGTGTGTTATGAAACCGGCAAGGCCGCGCAAACCGAATATGAAGTGCTGGAGTACGCGCCGGATAACACCGCGCGCGTCCTGCTTAAGCCGATTACCGGACGTTCACACCAGCTGCGCGTGCATATGCTTGCGCTGGGTCACCCGATTCTGGGTGACCGCTTCTACGCCCCGCCAGAGGCCCTGGCGTTAGCGCCACGCCTGCAGCTCCATGCGCAGACGCTCACCATCACCCACCCTACTTTCGGTAACGCGATGACGTTTAAAGCCCCGGTGGACTTCTGAAAAAAAAGCCCGACATTGTCGGGCTTTTTCTTATTTGAAACCTTTCTTCTCTTTAATGAGCTCGTACGCCTTCTGGATTTCCTGCGCTTTTTGCTTCGCCATCTCCATCATTTCCGGCGGTAAACCTTTCGCCACCAGCTTGTCAGGATGATGCTCGCTCATCAGCTTACGGTAGGCACGTTTAATCGTGGTTTGATCGTCCGTGGGCTTCACGCCAAGCACGTTGCAGGCATCTTCCAGCGTCGGGCCACGCTGCGCCTGCTGCCATGCACCGCCGGAAGACTGCTGGTGATAGCCGCCGCCAAACTGGGCGCCGCCCTGCATCATGCGCAGGAACTGATCAAACTGCATACGGGAGATACCCAGTTCTTCCGCAATAACGTACAGGACATCGCGTTCATTGGGGTGAAGCGAGCCGTCGGCAAACGCCGCCTGGATTTGGATTTCCAGAAACATCCGAATTAAATCAAAACGTCCGAAGCAGATGCTGCGGAACTGGCGCATCTTTTCACGCAGCGGATAGTTATCCGATTTACCGATGCGAAACGCATTCTGCGCCGCCAGGCGGGACTCACCATGCAGGTTCATGCGATCCATAAAAACGCTGGCAATCTGAATATCCGCTTCGGTCACGCGTCCTTTGGATTTGGTTAAGTGCCCCATGACCTCAAAGGTGGTGGAGAAAAAGAGCGACTGGCGCTCGCGCTGATTGGCAAACCAGGCCATTTTGCGGCTGCGTGCCTTATCAAACATATGGCCAATGATAAGCCCAAGCACAATTCCCCAGAACCCGGCACCCATGATGATGGCGAACGCAACGCCGATTATTTTACCCCAATACTGCATATACTCCCCGGATAGTCATATTCCCTGCCGACGCAACGTCATCATCACAGTGTTCAAGCCACGGTCAATTGAAGGACATCGCCTATAATTTGCTTTATCATACTCGTCATTCGATAGCGAGCCTAACACTCTGGCGCGCAAACGGGCAGGATTAACGCTGGTACTGCGCTGATGAGTAAGATAGTCTCTGAGCGTTTGTAAGCCGTAGCCACTGATGACGGAACAATAAAATATAACGTATGAAAAAACGTATCCCCACCCTCCTGGCCACAATGATTGGCTCCGCCCTGTACAGTCAACAGGGGCTGGCGGCCGATCTCGCCTCGCAGTGTATGCTTGGCGTCCCAAGTTATAATCGCCCACTGGTGGAGGGCGATACAAATAGCTTGCCGGTAACCATTACTGCCGATAGCTCCAAAGGTACTTATCCTGACAATGCCACGTTTACGGGCAATGTGGATATTAACCAGGGCAATAGCCGCCTGCAGGCTGATGAAGTGCAGTTGCACCAGAAGCAGCCGGAAGGCGCGGTCGAGCCGGTACGAACGGTGGATGCGCTGGGTAATGTGCACTATGACGACAATCAGGTCATCCTGAAAGGTCCGAAAGCCTGGTCAAACCTGAATACCAAAGATACTAACGTCTGGGAAGGTGATTACCAGATGGTGGGTCGCCAGGGACGCGGTAAAGCGGACCTGATGAAACAGCGCGGTGAAAACCGCTATACGATTCTGGAGAATGGCTCCTTTACATCATGTCTGCCGGGTTCAAATACCTGGAGCGTGGTCGGGAGCGAAGTTATCCATGACCGTGAAGAGCAGGTCGCAGAGATCTGGAACGCACGCTTTAAGCTGGGTCCGGTGCCGGTATTCTACAGCCCTTATCTCCAGCTTCCCGTGGGTGACAAGCGTCGCTCGGGCTTCCTGATCCCGAATGCTAAATACAGCACCTCGAACTACTTTGAGTTCTACCTGCCGTATTACTGGAACATCGCGCCCAACATGGACGCCACGATCACGCCGCACTATATTCACAAGCGCGGCAACATCATGTGGGAAAACGAGTTCCGCTATCTGACTCAGGCCGGTGCTGGCCTGATGGAGCTGGATTATCTGCCGTCGGATAAGGTCTTCCAGGATGAGCACCCTACAGAAGGCGATAAACACCGCTGGCTATTCTACTGGCAGCATGCCGGAGTGATGGATCAGGTGTGGCGCTTTAACGTTGACTATACCAAAGTCAGCGACTCATCTTATTTTAACGACTTCTCGTCTAAATACGGTTCGAGCACGGATGGCTATGCCACGCAGAAGTTCAGCGTAGGCTATGCGGTGCAGAACTTTGATGCAACCGTCTCAACCAAGCAGTTCCAGGTATTCTCTGACCAGTCCACGCCTACCTATGGTGCAGAGCCGCAGCTGGACGTTAACTGGTATCAGAATAACGTAGGTCCATTCGACACCCGGGTTTACGCTCAGGCGGTACATTTCGTGAACACAGATTCGGACATGCCGGAAGCTACGCGTGTTCACCTGGAGCCGACGATCAATCTGCCGTGGTCTAACGACTGGGCAAGCCTGAATACCGAAGCCAAGCTGATGGCGACGCACTATCAGCAAAAAAATGTTGATAATTACAACACCACGAACAATGCGCATCTGGAAGAGTCGGTTAACCGAACGCTCCCGCAGTTCAAAATGGACGGGAAGCTGATCTTCGAGCGTGATATGGGCCTGCTGGCGGATGGTTATACCCAGACGCTTGAACCGCGTATGCAGTATTTGTACGTGCCGTACCGCGATCAGAGCAATATTCAAAACTACGACTCGTCTTTGCTGCAGTCTGACTACAGCGGCCTGTTCCGTGACCGTACTTACGGCGGTCTGGACCGTATCGCCTCCGCTAACCAGTTAACGACCGGCGTCACAACACGCGTTTATGATGATGCCGCCGTTGAACGTTTTAACGTTTCTGTTGGTCAAATCTACTATTTCACCGAGTCACGTACCGGTGATGACAACATTAACTGGGAGAAGGACAACAAAACGGGCTCGCTGGTTTGGGCGGGAGACACGTACTGGCGCATGACTGACCGTTGGGGCCTGCGTGGTGGTGTGCAATATGACACTCGCCTCGATAATATCGCCACAAGCAGTGCCGCTATTGAGTACCGTCGCGATGAAGACCGCATGGTACAGTTGACGTATCGTTATGCAAGCCCGGAATATATTCAGGCAACATTGCCTTCTTATGCAGGCGCAGAACAGTATAAAGACGGCATCTCGCAGGTTGGTGGTGCAGCAAGCTGGCCTATCGCCGACCGCTGGTCAATCGTAGGCGCTTACTACTTTGACACCAACGCGAATAAGCCAGCGGACCAGATGGTTGGTCTGCAATATAACTCCTGCTGTTACGCGCTGCGCGTCGGTTACGAGCGTAAGCTTAACGGCTGGAACACTGTAAACAATCAGAGCAAATACGATAACGTGATTGGCTTTAATGTCGAACTGCGCGGCCTGAGCTCCAACTACGGCCTGGGCACGCATCAGATGCTGCGTTCGAACATTCTGCCGTACAGTAGTTCTTTGTAATGTGCTTGATTTACAACGTAATCCGCTTTGCGGTTAATTGAAATGGAAAAAGTATGAAGAACTGGAAAACGCTGCTGCTTGGTGTCGCTATGGTTGCGAATACCAGCTTCGCGGCCCCCCAGGTTGTTGATAAGGTCGCCGCTGTCGTTAACAACGGCGTCGTGCTCGAAAGTGACGTTGATGGTCTGATGAAATCCGTGAAGCTCAATTCGGGCGAAGCGGGTCAGCAACTTCCGGATGACGCCACGCTGCGCCACCAGATCCTGGAGCGTCTGATCATGGATCAGATTATCCTGCAGATGGGTCAGAAAATGGGCGTGAAGGTGACCGACGAGCAGCTCGATCAGGCTATCGCTAACATTGCAAAGCAGAACAACATGTCGCCGGACCAGATGCGCAGCCGTCTGGCCTATGACGGCATCAGCTACGCTACCTACCGTAACCAGATCCGTAAAGAGATGCTGATCTCGGAAGTGCGTAATAATGAAGTCCGTCGCCGCGTTACCATCCTGCCTCAGGAAGTGGATGCGCTGGCAAAACAGGTGGGCAACCAGAACGATGCGAGCACAGAGCTGAACCTGAGCCACATTCTGATCCCACTGCCAGAGAACCCAACGTCAGATCAGGCTGCTGAAGCAGAAAGTCAGGCACGTTCAATTGTCGATCAGGCGCGTAACGGCGGCGACTTTGGCAAGCTGGCTATCACCTACTCTGCTGACCAACAGGCCCTGAAAGGCGGCCAGATGGGCTGGGGACGTATCCAGGAGCTGCCATCTATCTTTGCTCAGGCGCTGAGCACGGCGAAGAAAGGCGATATCGTCGGTCCAATCCGTTCAGGGGTGGGCTTCCACATTCTGAAAGTGAACGATCTGCGCGGTCAGAGCCAGAATATCTCCGTGACTGAAGTTCACGCTCGCCACATTCTGCTGAAGCCGTCACCGATCATGACTGACGATCAGGCGCGTGCGAAGCTGGAGCAAATTGCCGCAGATATTAAGAGCGGTAAAACGTCGTTTGCCAATGCAGCGAAAGAGTTCTCTCAGGATCCTGGCTCTGCGAACCAGGGCGGCGATCTGGGCTGGGCGGCTGCGGACATTTACGATCCTGCCTTCCGCGATGCGCTGATGAAGCTGAATAAAGGCCAGATCAGTGCCCCGGTTCACTCTTCATTTGGCTGGCATCTGATCGAGCTGATGGACACCCGCAACGTGGACAAAACGGATGCGGCGCAGAAAGACAGAGCCTACCGTATGCTGTTTAACCGTAAGTTCTCCGAAGAAGCGGCAACCTGGATGCAGGAACAGCGCGCCAGTGCTTACGTGAAAGTCCTGAGCAACTAATGAAACAGCATCGTGTTGTTATCACTCCCGGCGAACCCGCCGGGATTGGGCCTGACCTCGTTGTCCAGCTCGCCCAGCGCAGCTGGCCAGTAGAACTGGTTGTCTGCGCGGATGCAACACTGTTACAAGACCGGGCGAATCTGCTCGGTCTGCCCTTAACGCTCATCCCCTACGTTGAAGGCCAACAGCCCGCACCACAGCAGGCCGGTACGCTCACTCTTCTTTCTGTTCCCCTTCGTACTCCCGTTGTTCCAGGCCAGCTCAGCACGGAAAATGGCCACTACGTCGTGGAAACCCTTGCCCGCGCCTGCGACGGTTGCCTGAAGGGCGAATTTGCCGCTCTGATTACCGGCCCCGTGCATAAGGGCGTCATCAACGAAGCGGGCATCCCTTTTACCGGGCATACGGAGTTCTTCGAAGAGCGCTCGCACAGCCCGAAAGTGGTGATGATGCTGGCGACGGAAGCGATGCGCGTTGCTCTCGTGACCACCCATCTACCGATCAAGGCCATTCCTGATGCCATCACCCCGGAACTGCTGCGGGAGATCATCGGGATCCTGCATCACGACCTGCAAACGAAGTTCGGCATCAAGCGGCCGCATGTGCTGGTCTGCGGCCTGAATCCGCACGCGGGTGAAGGGGGTCACATGGGCACCGAAGAGATCGACACCATTATTCCGGTGCTTGAAGAAATGCGCGCCAAAGGGATGAATCTCAGCGGGCCGCTGCCTGCGGACACCCTTTTCCAGCCAAAATACCTGGATAATGCCGACGCCGTCCTCGCGATGTACCACGATCAGGGTCTGCCCGTGCTAAAATACCAGGGCTTTGGCCGCGGGGTGAATATCACCCTCGGTTTACCCTTTATTCGAACGTCCGTTGACCACGGCACTGCGCTGGATCTGGCAGGCCAGGGGAAAGCGGATGTCGGCAGTTTTATTACGGCGCTTAATCTCGCCATCAAAATGATTGTTAATACTCAATGACTAATCGAGTCCATCAGGGCCACTTAGCCCGTAAACGCTTCGGGCAAAACTTTCTCAACGATCAGTTCGTGATCGACAGCATCGTGTCTGCTATTAATCCGCAGAAGGGTCAGGCTATGGTCGAAATCGGCCCGGGCCTTGCCGCACTGACCGAGCCGGTAGGCGAACGCCTCGACGAGCTGACCGTTATCGAACTGGATCGCGACCTGGCCGCACGCCTGCAAACGCACCCGTTCCTCGGACCAAAGCTGACCATCTATCAGCAGGATGCCATGACCATGAACTTTGGCGAACTGTCGGAAAAAATGGGTCAGCCGCTGCGCGTGTTCGGCAACCTGCCGTATAACATCTCCACGCCGCTAATGTTCCACCTCTTTAGCTATACTGATGCCATTGCCGACATGCACTTCATGTTGCAAAAAGAGGTTGTTAACCGTCTGGTTGCAGGGCCGAACAGTAAAGCGTATGGTCGTTTAAGCGTGATGGCACAATATTACTGCAACGTGATCCCGGTACTCGAAGTACCGCCATCAGCGTTCACGCCGCCACCGAAAGTAGATTCTGCGGTTGTGCGCCTTGTGCCGCACAAAACGAAACCGTATCCGGTTAAAGATCTGCGTGTACTGAGCCGCATCACCACGGAAGCCTTTAACCAGCGCCGTAAAACGATCCGTAACAGTCTGAGCAATTCGTTTACCGTTGAGGTGTTAGCAGAGCTGGGGATCGACCCGGCAATGCGTGCGGAAAACATTTCCGTAGAGCAGTACTGCAAGCTGGCTAATTACATCAGCGAAAATGCGCCGCCGAAGGAGAGTTAAGCCATGATTGATTCGCCCCGCGTATGTGTCCATGTACAAAGCGTCTATGTTGAATCGCAATCCTCGCCGGATGAAGAGCGTTTTGTCTTTGCTTACACCGTGACCATTCGCAATCTGGGGCGGATGCCCGTGCAGCTGCGCGGGCGCTACTGGCTTATCACCAACGGCAATGGCCGCGAAATTGAAGTTCAGGGTGAAGGTGTGGTCGGTGAACAACCCCACATCGCCCCTGGCGAAGAGTATCAGTACACCAGCGGCGCGGTAATTGAAACGCCGCTGGGTACCATGCAAGGCCATTACGAAATGGTCGACGTCGATGGCAATGTGTTCCGCGTTGCTATTCCTGTGTTCCGTCTCGCCGTAACCACACTCATTCATTAATATAATGTCTACATATCTGATTGGCGACGTTCACGGTTGCTACGATGAACTGATCGCATTGTTAAAACAGGTCGACTTTACGCCAGGACAGGACACGCTCTGGCTGACGGGCGATTTAGTCGCGCGTGGCCCGGGCTCGCTTGAGGTTTTACGTTTCGTCAAATCTCTGGGCGACAGCGTGCGCATGGTGCTGGGCAATCACGATCTTCACCTGTTGGCCGTATTTGCCGGGATCAGCCGCAACAAACCTAAAGATCGCCTCTCTCCCCTGCTGGATGCGCCAGACGCGGACGAACTGATTAACTGGCTGCGCCGCCAGCCTTTACTACAGGTCGATGAGGAGAAAAAGCTGGTCATGGCTCATGCCGGGATCACCCCGCAATGGGATCTTGAGACGGCTAAAACCTGCGCGCGTGACGTTGAGGCGGTGCTGGCGAGCGACTCGTACCCCTTCTTCCTTGATGCCATGTACGGCGATATGCCGAATCACTGGAGCGAGGATCTCAGCGGTCTGGCCCGCCTGCGCTTTATTACCAACGCTTTTACGCGCATGCGTTTCTGCTTCCCGAACGGGCAGCTGGACATGTATTCCAAAGAGACGCCGGAAAGCGCGCCTGCCCCGCTCAAACCGTGGTTTGCCATTCCTGGACCCGTGACAAGCGAGTACAACGTCGTCTTTGGCCACTGGGCTGCGCTGGAAGGAAAAGGCACGCCGGACGGGATCTACGGTCTGGATACCGGATGCTGCTGGGGCGGAGAGTTGACCTGCTTACGCTGGGAAGATAAAACTTACTTTGTTCAGCCGTCCAACCGACAGCTGGACTTAGGGGAAAGTGAGGCCGTTGCCTCCTGAATCATTCCCTCTCCCGGGCGGGAGAGGGACATCACTTAACGACGTTCCAGAATCTCGAAGCAGTAGCTGTGGGAGTTCTGTGCATCCGCGTCGTGGAACTCGCTGAATACCGATTCCCACTCGTCCGGATCGTAATCCGGGAAATGGGTGTCCCCTTCCACTTCCGCATCAATGTGCGTCAGATACAGCTTCTGCGCTTTTGGCAGGAACTGCTCATACACGCGGCCGCCGCCGATCACCATGATCTCTTCGGCGTCACCGCAGGCGGCAATCGCTTCATCAACGGACTTAACCCATTCGACGCGATCGTCAGTGCCCGGCTGGCTACTGATAACGATATTCTTACGGCCCGGCAATGGACGACCAATCGACTCCCAGGTCAGGCGGCCCATCACTACCGGCTTGTTTAACGTAGTACGTTTAAACCATGCGAGATCGGCAGGCAGGTTCCACGGCATGGCATTTTCCATACCGATAACGCGGTCCACCGCCAGCGCTGCAATCAGACTGATCATTGAAAATTTCCCGGATGCAAAAAATTGCCGCCACTATACGGAAAGCTTAATCTTTCGTCGACTGGCGGCAGAGTAAAGATACAGAAATTTTTTATTATTGCTGGCAACTCCACTTCACGCGGAAGGTTTACTCTCGGGCTCGTCAGCCGGATCGCCGGTATGCTTGCCCTCTTCCGTGCCCTGCCAGCCATGACGTTGGATCAGCGACAGGTGATTGCGGTCCTCGTTAATGATTTCTGTAAGCATTGCGCTGGTGCGTTTAAACACCGCCGCACGCTCCGTGGCCGAACTTCCCGCCATCGCCGCCATCTCTTCCACCATCCCGGTGTTAAAGCGCCGGAACAGGTCCGCACGTTCGCGGGCTTCATACGCGCCGAGCCCCAGATTCTCCAGCGCCAGGCGGCCAGATTTCAGCGCGCCTTCGAACGTTTCACGTTCCGGCGCCTCTACGCCCGCCTGACGCAGCCGGATGTAATGATCCACATCGCGCGCGCGGGAGATAATGGTCAGCCCCGGAAAATGCTCTTTTACCAGCTCCACCATCTGCATGCTGGTCTCAGGATCGTCAATGGCGTTAATCAATACCTCGGCTTTTGCCGCCCCGGCGGATTCCAGCAGATCGACGCGAGTCGCATCGCCGTAAAACACCTTCATATCAAATTTACGCAGGGTATCGACATGGTCAGGATCGTGATCGAGAATCACCATTTTCACCCCGCTTGACAGCAGTAAACGCCCGACGATCTGCCCGTAGCGACCAAATCCGGCGATGATGACGCGCGGCTGCTCCTCATCGATCTCGTCGGCTTCGCGCTCCTGCTCGCTGCCTGATTTTTCCAGACGCGTCAGCACCACCAGTAGAACAGGCGTTGCCGCCATCGACAGCGCGACCGCCAGCGTCAGCGCTTTCGCCCACTCGGGATCGAGCACGTTTGCCATCTGCGCGGCACCAAAGACCACGAATGCAAATTCGCTCCCCTGACCCAGCAGTACGGCAAACCAGCGGCGCTGCTTGTTCGGCACCTTCAATGGACGCGCAATCAGCCACAGCATCGCCATTTTAATGATCAGGAAACCGACGAGCAGGATGACGATCCGCAGCGGGTGCGTGACCAGCGTGCCGAAGTCGACAGACATCCCCACGCCGATGAAAAACAGCCCCAGCAGCAGCCCTTTGAACGGCTCGATATCGCTTTCCAGCGCGTGACGATATTCAGAGCTCGCCAGCAGAACGCCTGCGAGGAACGCCCCCATCGCCATCGACAGCCCGGCTTCCTCCAGCAGCAAACCAAAGCCAAACACCAGAAACAGCGCCACGGCGCTGAACACTTCGCGCAGGCCTGAACGGGCAACAAACCGCAGTAACGGGCGGGTCACGTAGCGGCCAAGCAGGACCACCAGCGCCAGCGCCCCCACAACTTTTAATGCCGACAGCGCAAACGCCCCCAGCGTCGTGGACGAGCCGCTTGCCGCCAGCAGCGGGATCATCGCCACCAGCGGAATAGCGGCGATATCCTGGAACAGCAGCACCGAGAACGCGCTGCGTCCCATCTGGGAGACCGTCAGATTTCGCTCGTTCATTGCCTGCATGGCGATGGCCGTCGAGGAGAGCGCCAGCGTCATGCCGATAAGCTCCGCCACTTTCCAGTCCATGCCCAACAGGATGCAGAACCCACCGAGCAGCAGGCCGCAGGCCACCATCTGCAGCGCGCCGCCACCAAACACCGAGGCGCGAAGCTTCCACAGGCGCTGCGGATCGAGCTCCAGACCAATCACAAAGAGCATCAGCACAACGCCAATTTCAGCGAAATGGAGGATTGCCTCTGCATCCGTCACCAGTCGAAAGCCCCACGGCCCAATGACGCAGCCCGCAATCAGGTAGCCGAGAACAGAGCCCAGCCCCAGGCGAACCGCCACGGGTACAATCAGCGCCGCCGCGCCGAGGTATATCAGCGCCTGTATCAGCGTATGGCTATCCATGGTGCGCCTCCTGCCATTCAAGTAAGCGTTGTTTATAATGGCGAGCCTGCGCCTGCAGCGTTTCGTCGTCGCAGACAAAGGTGCAGTGCATCGCAAAAGGCGGGAGCCAGTTCAGGCCACAGTAAAGTGCTGTAGCCTGGAGCGGCTGCGCCAGCACATCAAATCCGGGGAAATCGCCGATCTCAAAGTGGCTTTGCCCTCCGCCGGTGGTAACAGCCCACATCAGGCTTTTTCCCTGAAGCGCCTTGCCGTTGTGTCCGTATGCCCAACCGTGGGAGAGAACTTTATCGATCCACAATTTCAGCAGCGGAGGCGTGCTGTACCACTGCATCGGATGCTGCCAGACGATCAGATCGGCACGAGAAAGCGCCTCCTGTTCGGCGGCAATATCGATGTTGAAATCGGGATAGAGTTGATAGAGGGAACGTATCTCGACGTTTTCGAGCGTCCTTGCCTGCTCAAGCATCCGCTTATTCGCATGCGAGTGCTGCGGATAAGGGTGCGCATAAATTATCAGAACCATGAATATGCCTGTCTTTTACTTTTCTTGTAGCAATGAGTGTAGACAGTTCCTCTCCCGACTTAAAGGGGCTGTCTTACGCTTCAAAGTAAAATGCAAGCATTGACAACCGCCCCCGCTTTAGCTGCAACAGTGGCGCAAAACAAGAAGAACCATGCGCGCGATAAATTCACCCCACAAAATAGTTATGCCTACTCATATTATTAGTAGATATTTTTAGAGAGACTTAAATCATTATTTAACAAATCAACCTGTACATAACCCATTGAAAAAATAATAATTTTATGCTTTTTGTTTTGAGCTTACGTCTTTAAGACGGCCAATATACATTTTCGCACGTTATCTGATGTTCCTTCTCTCTCAAATGGATGTGTACATGAGCAACAAATTCTTCAAATTAAATAATACAACCAAAACGCTGGGAAAGATATTTCCTGCCTTGTTGATATGCACTCCTGTGGTTGCGTTTTCTGCAACGATTGACCAATCAACTTCTGTTCCTCAAGATTTCTCATCCGATGCTGAATATGTTATTAATAAAGACGTGACGATATCTTCCGCAGATAGTGAAGCGGCAGTGTCAGTCACTGGGTTTACTGTCAACAATGTCACAAACGAAGGGAATATTTCCGGTAGGGAAACTGGCCTGAATATAAATACTGGTGCGCAAAGTGTTGTTATTAATAACGACATCGGTGCAAACATTTCTTCCACCACCGCGAATGCTGTAAATATTCAGTCATTACTCGGTGAATTCAAGAATAATGGAAATATCATAGGTGCGGAAAATGGCATTTTTATCAGTGAAAACTCCTCCGCAGTAAATATTACTAACTCCAGCACTGGAATGATAAAAGGAAAAACAGGTCTGAACTCTCAGACCGGCATTGGTATTAATAACAGTGGTACAATTATCGGTACAAGCGGTGACGCTATCACACTAGGTACTGGCAATACAAAGATATTTAACAGTGGTACCGTGCAGGGAACCCAGATTGGCATTAATGTAAAAGATACTGCAAAAGTAGATATCACAAATAGCGGAACGATTAGTGGTGATACAGCCGCTGTTATGTTTGCCAGCAATAAAAATAACACGCTGGTGCTTGATACGGGTTCCACTCTTATCGGTGACGTTATTTCCACCAATTCCACGGGAAACACTCTCACCCTGATCGGCACCGGTACGGAAGACAGTAACTTTGTCGGTCTGAACGAAGGCGACGGTTTTGCCAGTATAAAAATGATGGGCGAAAATTGGGCGCTGTCGGGCGATCTCGACATTATTGGCTCTGGCGATTCTTTGCTGATAGACACGGGCGCGTTAACCCTGTCAGGCGCGGTTTCGAATACCGGTAATACACGGGTGGCCAAAAATGCCTCGCTGCAACTGGGCGATGGCGAAAAAACCGCGACCCTCAGCGGTGGGCTCACCAACAACGGTACCGTTATTTTTAATCAGGGAAGCGATTTCACTTTCGCCACCAACATGACCGGTAGCGGTAACGTCGAAAAAGTGGATTCCAATACGCTGACCCTGACGGGCAAAAATAGCTATACCGGGGATACGGTACTGCACTGCGGTACTACGCTGGTATCTTCCGGGGCAACGCTCGGCGTTAAGGGCAGTAACGCCACCGTTACCGTTGAAAACGGCGCGACCTTTGCCACCGCAGGCGAAGTGAACAACAACATCGCGATTCTTAGCGGCGGTACGCTGGCGGCATGGAATGCAGTTCAGGGTAACGCCACGCTCAGCGCTTCCGGCGTCGATACCATCAACGGCAACGTGACTAACGGCGGCACACTGTTACTCAGTGCGGCTGATAATAGCGTTGGCAACAATTTTACGATTGATGGCGACTACACCGGCTCTTACGGTAGCCAGATTGTGATGAACAGCACCCTGGGTGAAGATAACTCACCCACTGACCACCTCACCATTACGGGTAGCAGCTTCGGTCAGTCCGGCGTCAGCATTACCAACATTGGCGGCGCAGGCGCGCAAACCATTAACGGGATGGAAATTGTCAGTGTCGGCGGCAGCTCCGAAGCCCAGTTGACCCTTGCCAAACCGGTGGTTGCCGGTGCGTGGGAATATAATCTCTATCAGCACAGTGACGGAAACTGGTATCTGGAATCAAAGGCCACGCCTTCCGATGAACCGTCTGATAATACCGATGATGGCGATAACACCGACAACGGTGATAACACCGACAACGGCGGCAACACCGACAACGGCGGTAACACTGACAACGGCGGTAACACCGACAACGGCGATAACACCGACAACGGTGATAACACCGACAACGGCGGTAACACCGACAACGGCGGTAACACCGACAGCAACAGCGGTCCTGAAGTCATGGCTCCGGAGGTTGGCGCTTACTTAGGCAACTACCTTGCCGCGCAGAGCATGTTCCTGCACAAGCGTGACGATCGCGATCAGATCACCTTCCGTAATGAAGAAGACCTCAACACCTGGATGTACGTCAAAGGTCGCTACCATGAAAACAATGCAGGCGGCGACAAAGTCAGCTATGACACCACCACCACCGTGCTTCAGGTAGGCAGCGACTTTATGAGCAAGCCTATGGACAACGGTATTCTGCGTGCGGGCGGCATGTTCGGGGCCGGTCAGGCGAAAACTCACTCTGATGCAAAACACAACGTGCGTGATGCGCAGGGCAAAGTGGACGGCTTTAACGTCGGCCTGTATGCAACCTGGCAGGAAGATCAGAAGCTGCGCCTGGGCAGCTACGTTGATACCTGGGCCGCCTACAGCTGGTACAACAATAAAGTGACCAGCAACCGTAATGATGAAGACTACGACAGTGAGGGCTTCGCGGCATCCGTCGAAGTGGGCCATGCATGGGTGATTGATTCAGAAAATGAGCGCACCTGGAAAATCGAACCGCAGGCGCAGGTTATCTACAGCTATCTGGATCAGGAAAACCATACCGATCGCGACGGCGTGCGGATTACCACGCTGGACAACAACGGTCTGTTTGGTCGTCTGGGCGTCAAATCAAGCTACTTCCAGCAGAAAGATGTTAAAGCCTGGCAGCCGTACGTTGCCGTGAACTGGCTGAAAGGTGCGGGTCAAAACGATCTGGCGTTTAACGGCGAGACCGTCAGCAACGATACGCCGGAAGATCGTGGTCAGTTAGAGCTAGGCGTCACCGGTAACCTGAACGACACCACCACGCTCTCCCTGCGCGCCAGCGGCGAGTGGGGTGAAAACAGCTATGCTGCTTATGGCGGTCATATCCTGCTGAACCACCGCTGGTAATCGTTCCTGAAAGACTAAAAGCCGTGGCAAACGCCACGGCTTTTTTATTAGTTATCCAGTTCGCCCATTGATTTAACCTGATCGCGGTTGATCTGCTCGGTCTGACCCGTTTCCGCATTTTTATACGACACCAGACCGGTATCATCATCGACCTGTGGTTTTCCGTCGGTGACAATGGTTTTGCCATCGGTGGTTTTCACTGCCTGGTTAGAGGAACAGCCCGCGACGGTAAACGTTGCAGTGGCGGCAAGAAGGGTGGCGATCAGTAATTTATTTTGCATGGTGTTTTCCCCTGCTCTCAGTTGAATTTCGTTATCGACCTAATAATTTTAGGCTAACTCACTGAATGCGGATGAAAAACCAGAAGGTTCTGAAGATGGATAAAGAAAAAAGGAGGGCGGGTAAGCGAAGCGCCACCCGCCATTTGCCCGGCGGCGCTACCGCCGCCGGGCCTGCGCAGATTACTTGCTAATCTGCGCGTGCATTTCCTGAACCGAAATCACCTTCTCGGTGGCATCCGCGTTCAGCGCCATGGCTGTTGCGAAACCGCCGTTCAGGGTGGTGTCGTAGTGCACTTTGTATTGCAGCGCGCTGCGGCGAATCAGCTTGGAGTCTTCAATCGCCTGGCGACCTGCGGTGGTGTTGATGATGTAGGTGTACTCGCCATTCTTGATGCGATCCTGAATGTGCGGACGACCTTCATGCACCTTGTTCACCAGACGCGGGTTAATACCGGCTTCACCCAGCACAATCGCCGTACCATGGGTTGCGTCCAGCTCGAAGCCCTGTTTCAGCAGCTTGGCGGCCAGGTCAACCACGCGCTCTTTATCGCCTTCGCGAACGGAGAGCAGCGCACGGCCCGATTTTCTCATGGTAGAGCTGCTGCCCAGCTGCGCCTTGGCAAACGCTTCTGCGAAGGTGCGGCCCACGCCCATCACTTCCCCGGTTGAGCGCATTTCTGGCCCTAACAGCGGGTCAACGCCCGGGAATTTGTTGAACGGCAGCACCACCTCTTTCACCGAGTAATACGGCGGGATGATCTCTTTTGTCACGCCCTGCTGAGCCAGCGTCTGGCCAGCCATCACGCGCGCCGCCACTTTCGCCAGCGGAATACCGGTCGCTTTAGAGACGAACGGTACGGTACGCGCCGCACGCGGGTTGACTTCAATCAGATAAACTTCGTTGTCTTTCACCGCGAACTGGACGTTCATCAGGCCGCGAACCTGCAGCTCAAAGGCCAGCTTCTGCACCTGCTGGCGCATCACGTCCTGAATTTCCTGGCTCAGCGTGTAGGCCGGCAGAGAACAGGCGGAGTCGCCGGAGTGCACGCCAGCCTGCTCGATGTGCTCCATGATGCCGCCAATCAGCACCATTTCGCCATCGCAGATGGCATCCACGTCCACCTCAACCGCGTCGTCGAGGAAGCGGTCAAGCAGCACTGGCGCATCGTTGGAAACGCTCACCGCCGTCTGGAAGTAGCGACGCAGGTCGGCTTCGTCGTAGACAATTTCCATCGCGCGGCCGCCCAGTACGTAGGAAGGACGCACCACCAGCGGGTAACCAATCTCCTTCGCCTTCTCAACGGCCATTTCAATGGCGGTCACGGTGGCGTTCGCCGGCTGTTTCAGCTTGAGACGGTCAACCACCTGCTGGAAACGCTCACGGTCTTCCGCGCGGTCAATCGCGTCCGGGCTGGTGCCGATAACCGGCACGCCTGCGGCTTCCAGCGCGCGCGCCAGCTTCAGCGGGGTCTGACCGCCGTACTGCACGATAACGCCTTTTGGCTTCTCGATGCGCACGATTTCCAGCACGTCTTCCAGGGTAACCGGCTCGAAGTAGAGACGGTCAGAGGTGTCGTAGTCGGTAGAAACGGTTTCCGGGTTACAGTTGACCATGATGGTCTCGTACCCGTCTTCGCGCAGCGCCAGCGAGGCGTGCACGCAGCAGTAGTCGAACTCAATGCCCTGGCCGATACGGTTTGGACCGCCGCCCAGCACCATAATCTTGTCGCGGTCAACTGACGGATTCGCTTCGCACTCGTCTTCATAGGTGGAGTACATGTACGCGGTATCGGTCGAGAACTCTGCTGCACAGGTGTCCACGCGCTTGTAAACCGGGTGCAGGTCATACTGGTCGCGCAGCTTGCGGATTTCCGCTTCGCGCACGCCCGCCAGTTTAGCCAGACGCGCATCGGCGAAGCCTTTACGCTTCAGCATGCGCAGGAAGTCTGCGTCCAGACCGTTGATGCCCAGCTCTGCCACTTTCTCTTCCAGACGCACCAGCTCTTCAATCTGCACCAGGAACCAGCGGTCGATGTTGGTCAGGTTAAATACGCCGTCGACGGACAGGCCCGCGCGGAAGGCATCGGCGATGTACCAGATACGCTCTGCGCCCGCGTCTTTCAGCTCGCGGCGGATTTTGGTCAGCGCTTCCGGGTCGTCCAGGCTCACTTTCGGGTCAAAGCCGGTGGCGCCCACTTCCAGACCGCGCAGCGCTTTTTGCAGGGATTCCTGCTGCGTGCGGCCAATCGCCATCACTTCACCCACAGATTTCATCTGGGTCGTCAGACGGTCGTTTGCGCCCGCGAATTTCTCGAAGTTAAAGCGAGGAATTTTAGTCACAACGTAGTCGATGGACGGCTCGAAGGACGCAGGCGTGCGGCCACCGGTGATGTCGTTCATCAGCTCGTCGAGGGTGTAACCCACTGCCAGCTTCGCCGCCACTTTCGCAATCGGGAAGCCGGTGGCTTTGGAGGCCAGCGCGGAGGAGCGGGACACGCGCGGGTTCATTTCGATAACAATCAGACGGCCGGTTTTCGGGTTAACGGAGAACTGCACGTTAGAGCCGCCGGTTTCCACGCCGATTTCACGCAGTACCGCCATCGAGGCGTTACGCATGATTTGATACTCTTTGTCGGTCAGCGTCTGGGCTGGCGCAACGGTGATGGAGTCGCCGGTGTGGATACCCATCGCATCGAAGTTTTCGATGGAGCAGACGATGATGCAGTTGTCGTTTTTATCACGCACCACTTCCATCTCGTACTCTTTCCAGCCAATCAGCGATTCATCAATCAGCAGCTCTTTGGTTGGGGAGAGATCCAGACCGCGCTCGCAAATCTCTTCGAACTCTTCGCGGTTGTAGGCGATACCGCCACCGGTGCCGCCCATGGTGAACGATGGACGGATGATGCACGGATAGCCCACTTCAGCCGCAACGGCCAGCGCCTCTTCCATGTTATGCGCAATACCGGAGCGCGCGGTGTCGAGGCCGATTTTCTTCATCGCCACGTCAAAGCGGCGACGGTCTTCTGCTTTATCAATCGCATCGGCGGTCGCACCAATCATGGTGACGCCAAATTCAGCCAGCACGCCCTGACGCTCCAGCTCCAGCGCGCAGTTCAGCGCCGTCTGGCCGCCCATGGTTGGCAGCACCGCGTCCGGGCGCTCTTTTTCGATGATTTTACGCACCACTTCCCAGTGAATCGGCTCGATGTAGGTGGCATCCGCCATTTCCGGGTCGGTCATGATGGTCGCCGGGTTAGAGTTAACCAGGATGACGCGGTAACCCTCTTCGCGCAGCGCTTTACACGCCTGCGCGCCGGAGTAGTCGAATTCGCAGGCCTGGCCGATGACGATCGGGCCAGCGCCAAGGATCAGGATGCTTTTTATGTCTGTACGTTTTGGCATGGTCTTCTCGGCTCCTGATTATTTAGCGGTCTTACGGTATTGCTCGATAAGTTCGATGAAGTGATCGAACAGCGGCGCGGCGTCGTGCGGGCCCGGGCTGGCTTCCGGGTGGCCCTGGAAGCTGAACGCTGGCTTATCGGTACGGTGGATACCCTGCAGGGTGCCATCGAACAGTGATTTGTGCGTCACGCGCAGGTTAGCCGGCATAGAGGCTTCATCGACGGCGAAACCGTGGTTCTGCGCGGTAATCATCACCGTATTGTTATCAATGTCTTTCACCGGGTGGTTACCACCGTGGTGGCCAAACTTCATCTTGACGGTGTTCGCACCGCTCGCCAGCGCCAGCAGCTGATGGCCGAGGCAGATGCCGAATACCGGGATGTCGGTTTCCAGGAAGGACTTGATGGCGTCGATAGCGTAATCGCACGGTGCCGGGTCGCCTGGGCCGTTAGAGAGGAAGATGCCGTCCGGGTTCATCTTCAGCACGTCTTCAGCGGAGGTTTTCGCCGGTACCACCGTCAGGCGGCAGCCGCGGTCAACCAGCATGCGCAGGATGTTGCGCTTGGCACCAAAATCATAGGCCACCACGTGGAACGGCAGTTCGCTCTCTTTTTTCGCTTCCGGCAGGTCGCCTTCCAGCGTCCAGCTCCCCTGCGTCCAGCTGTAGGCTTCGGCGGTAGTCACTTCTTTCGCCAGGTCCATGCCGTTCAGGCCCGGGAAGGCTTTCGCTTTTTCCAGCGCCAGGGCCGCATCGAGGTTATCACCCGCGATGATGCAGCCGTTCTGTGCACCCTTCTCGCGCAGCAGACGCGTCAGCTTACGGGTATCGATATCGGCAATCGCCACGATGTTATGGCGCTTCAGATAAGAAGAGAGGTCTTCAGTGTTGCGGAAGTTGCTGGCAATCAGCGGCAGGTCGCGAATGACCAGGCCTTGCGCATGTACCTGAGAGGATTCTTCGTCAGCCGCATTGGTGCCGACATTGCCGATATGAGGATAAGTAAGAGTAACGATTTGGCGAGAATAAGAAGGATCAGTGAGGATTTCTTGATAACCGGTCATTGAAGTATTGAAAACGACTTCCCCAACCGCCGAACCCGTTGCCCCTATGGCCCGACCGATAAACTGGGTTCCGTCTTCCAGAACCAATAGCGCTGACTTAATCAAAACACCCTCCAGAGAATATTCACTCACTTTATTTGCATATTAATTCATGACTATGTCATAGATCAATGCAAATGTGTTGCCAGCGGATTTTTGGCAAACGGCGGCATTCTGGAGATTTGGTGGGTAAAAGTCAACTTAAAACGGATATTTTGTTTATTCTTTTACAGGACTGGCGGCTTGAATGGGATTTAATGGGCAAAAAGATCAGGTAAATCATCCTGGAAAACGCTTGCGCGGTAGGTTTTATGGAATTTAAGAGATGCGAGCGACAAAAAGTGGACCGAATGGTCAAAATTTACATTCAATTCACATAATAATGGCATAAGACTCAGATTTATGACCATTAACAATCAAAATCCATCTAAAACAAATAAAATAAGAGGGCAATAAATTATTGCCCTATGCAATCAATACATTACGACTGCAATAACCACATCACGATGGGTAATAAAGCTTACAAATTGTTGAGTTCCAACACATCTCGCATATCAAAAAGACCCTTTTCTTTCGATTTCAGCCACAATGCGGAGCGTACTGCGCCATTGGCGAACGTCATGCGGCTTGACGCTTTGTGCGTAATCTCTACACGTTCACCAATATCGGCGAACATCGCCGTGTGTTCGCCGACGATATCGCCTGCCCGGACGGTTGCGAAACCAATGGTGCCCGGCACGCGTTCTCCGGTATGCCCTTCACGGGAATAGACCGCGATGTCTTTTAAATCTTTATCCATTGCATAAGCAATCGCTTCGCCCATCGCCAGCGCCGTGCCTGATGGAGCATCAACCTTATGGCGGTGGTGCGCTTCAATAATCTCAATGTCGGTGTAGTCGCCCATCACCTTCGCCGCTTTTTCCAGCAGCTTCAGCATGACGTTAACGCCTACGCTAAAGTTCGCGGCAAAGACAATCGCAATGTCGGTGGCTGCATCCTGAATGGCCTGTTTACCCGCATCATCGAAGCCGGTAGTGCCAATCACCATCCCTTTACCGTGCTGGCGGCAAAACGCCAGGTGAGTCAGGGTGCCTTCGGGACGGGTAAAGTCGATGAACACGTCAAAGTCATCTTTCACCGCATCAAGGCAGCTCTGAACGGTAACACCTGTCTTGCCCGCGCCGGCCAGTTCACCCGCATCGGATCCCAGCAGGGATGAACCTTCACGCTCCAGCGCCGCGCCGAGTGCCACGCCATCCATTTGTATTGCCGCCTGAATCAGCTGGCGACCCATACGTCCACCCGCGCCCGCAATGGCGACACGGATCTGTGCATCATGCATAGTTATTCTCTTACGTTAAAATGATGTAAACCGTTTTCAGATTAACCAGCCTTCGTAAAGGCTGCCAACTGAAAACACCAATAATTAGAATTTAACGTGAAACCGACTCAGATATCAGTAAAAGACATGATTTTGTCGTCACGATAAAGTCCGGAGCAAAAAAAAGGCCAGCACAGGAGGTGCTGGCCTTTCATCAGAAAAGAAATTATTCCACTTCGCGGGCGTCGATACGCAGCTCTTTCGGCACTTCGAAGACGATATTCTCTTCGCGTCCTTCCAGCGGCACCGCTTCGCCCCCGCCCAGCTCCTGCAGACGAGCAATGACGTTTTGCACGAGGATATCCGGCGCGGAAGCGCCTGCGGTAACGCCAACGCAGGCCGCATTTTTCACCCACGCTTCCTGGATGTCCGTCGCGTCGTCGATTAAAAACGCCGCTTTCCCCATACGCTGCGCCAGTTCGGCCAGACGGTTGGAGTTAGAGGAGTTTTTAGAGCCGACAACCAGCACCACGTCCGCCTGTTCAGCCAGCGCGCGCACCGCTTCCTGACGGTTAGTGGTGGCGTAGCAGATATCATCCTTACGCGGCCCGACGATTTTCGGGAAGCGCTGGCGCAGGGCGTCAATCACGTCTGAGGTGTCGTCTACGGAGAGCGTGGTCTGGGTCATAAACGACAGACGCGCTTCGTTTTTCACGTTCAGCGTCAGGACATCTTCCGGCGACTCCACCAGGTACATTCCCCCTTCCGGGTTGCTGTACTGGCCCATGGTGCCTTCAACTTCCGGGTGACCGGCGTGGCCAATCAGAATCGACTCTTCACCACGGCGGCTGGCGCGCGCCACTTCCATATGCACTTTTGTCACTAATGGGCAGGTGGCATCGAATACGGTCAGATCGCGGCTTTTCGCTTCGTTACGGACCGCCTGAGAGACGCCGTGCGCAGAGAAGATCAGGATCGCACCGTCCGGCACTTCGCTGATCTGCTCGATGAAAATAGCACCGCGCTCGCGCAGGCTGTCGACCACGTAGCGGTTATGTACCACTTCGTGACGCACGTAAATCGGCGCGCCGTAAATCTCCAGCGCGTTTTCAACAATGCTGATAGCGCGGTCTACACCGGCGCAGAAGCCGCGCGGGTTAGCCAACAGGATCTGCATTTCAGGCCTCCAGTGCCGGATCGATCTCCAGCACTTCAACATCAAAATGAACGGTACGCCCGGCAAGCGGATGGTTGAAGTCAACGGTGATAGAGTCGCCGTTAATCTCGCGGATCACGCCAGGCATTTCGCTGCCGTCCATAGCGGTAAAGAGCATAATCGCCCCGATTTCCGGTTCGCCCGCGTCCATAAACTCGCGGCGCGAGAAATACTGAATCAGGTCCGGGCTTGGCACGCCAAACGCGGCATCCGGCTCCAGCGAGAACGCTTTTTTCTCACCCTCTTTCAGGCCCAGGAGCTGCTGCTCAAGACCTTCAGACAGGGAGGTATCGCCGAGACGAAACAGGGCAGGTTTGCCGTTATTGCGGGTGGATTCAGCCGTGGAGCCGTCATCCAGCTTCAGCGTGAAGTGAACCAGAACCGCGCTGTTGCTCTGTACGGATTTAGACATACACATTGCTCTTTAATGTTGTGCCGGGTGGCGCAGCGCATCACCCGGCATTGACAATTACGCCTGCTCTTTCGCTGCGGGTTTAGGCAAGAAGCCTTCCAGCACGATTAACGCCGCACCGATGCAAATGGCGGTGTCGGCCAGGTTAAAGGTCGCGAAGTGCCAGTCGCCGACGTAGAAGTCGATCATATCGACCACAAAGCCGTGCCACAGGCGGTCAAACAGGTTGCCCAGCGCGCCGCCAATGATCAGCGCGTAGGCGATGTTATTCAGCTTTTGCGTGGCCTTCGAGCGGTACATCAGCACAGCCAGTACCACGCAGATACCGAGAGCGATACCCGCGAAGAACCAGCGCTGCCAGCCACCGCTGTCGGCAAGGAAGCTAAACGCCGCGCCGTAGTTGCGCGCATAGTGCAGGTTAAGCGACGGGAACAGCGAAACCGTCTCCCCCAGAGCGAAATTCTGGAGGATCAGGAACTTGCTGCCCAAATCGATAATCAGCACCACCACAACCAGCCACAGCCAGCGCAGTCCTGTTGAACAGAGAGTTTTACTCATCAGGCAAACTTACGTTTTTCGCCGTCACCGGCGACGTTGCTTACACAGCGTCCGCAGATGTCTGCGTGTTCCGCCACCTGGCCGATATCGGTAGTGTAATGCCAGCAGCGCGGGCACTTCTCACCTTCGGCTTTGCTCAGTGCGACTTTCAGGCCTTTGAGCAACTCGCTCTGCTGAGCATCAGCAGAAGCCTCGGCATAATCCGCAACTTTTGCACCGGAGGTCAACAGGACAAATCGTAATTCATCGCCCAGCGCGGTCAGCTTCGCCGCCAGCTCCGGTTCGGCGTACAGGGTCACTGCCGCTTCCAGAGAGCCACCGACTTTTTTATCCGCACGCGCCTGCTCGATAACCTTGTTCACTTCGCCACGCACTTTCAGCAGCTCGTCCCAGAAGGCATCGTTCATTGCTTCGGTGCTGGAGAGATCGAACAGACCTTCATACCACTCGCCGGTGAAGACATACTTCTCACGGTCGCCCGGCAGATAGCCCCAGATTTCATCCGCGGTGAAGGACATGATCGGCGCCATCCAGCGTACCAGCGCTTCTGCGATGTGGAACAGCGCGGACTGGCAGCTACGGCGCGCCACGCTGTCCGCTTTCGCGGTGTACTGGCGATCTTTGATGATGTCGAGGTAGAACGAGCCCATCTCGATGGAGCAGAAGCGCATTAGGCGCTGCACCACTTCGTGGAAGTCGTAAGACTCATAGGCTTTCAGGATATCTTCCTGCGCCGCTTTCGCGCAGCCTACCGCCCAGCGGTCCAGCACGACCATCTCTTCCGGTTTCACCATGTCTTTCACTGGATCGAACCCGTTCAGGTTCGCCAGCAGGAAGCGCGCGGTGTTACGGATACGACGATAGCTGTCGGCAGCACGCTTCAGGATCTCGTCAGACACCGCCATTTCGCCGGTGTAGTCGGTCGACGCCACCCACAGACGCAGGATGTCCGCGCCCAGCTTGTTCATCACGTCCTGCGGCGAAACGGTGTTGCCGATGGACTTGGACATCTTACGGCCCTGACCATCCACGGTGAAGCCGTGGGTCAGTACCTGACGGTAAGGCGCTTTACCTTTCATCGCGGTGGAGATCATCAGGGATGACATGAACCAGCCGCGGTGTTGGTCGGAACCTTCCAGATACATGTCGGCGGCGTGACCGGCAAACTCCGGACGCACGTCAACTACGGAGGCGTGAGTCGACCCGGAGTCGAACCACACGTCCAGGGTGTCTGGCACTTTCTCATAGTTGTCCGCGTCCGCGCCCAGGATGTCGCGGGCGTCGAGATCCCACCACGCCTGAATGCCGTCAACTTCGACGCGCTTCGCCACTTCTTCCATCAGTTCCAGGGTGTTCGGGTGCAGCTCATGCGTCTCTTTATGCACGAACAGCGACATCGGCACGCCCCAGGTACGCTGACGAGAGATACACCAGTCAGGACGGTTAGCCACCATGGATTCGATACGCGCCTGGCCCCAGTCCGGGATCCACTGCACGCCTTTGATCTCTTTCAGAGACTGCTCGCGCAGGCCTTTTTGATCCATGCTGACGAACCACTGCGGGGTCGCACGGAAGATGATCGGCGTCTTGTGGCGCCAGCAGCACGGATAGCTGTGCTGCATTTTCTCAACGTGCAGCAGCGCGCCGCTGGTGCGCAGCATGTCAACGATGATGTCGTTGGCTTTGAAGACGTTGATACCATCCAGCGCCGGGTAGGTGCCAGGCAGGTAAGAACCGTCCGGGCCTACCGGGTTGGCAATTTCCAGGCCGTATTTCAGGCTGATGTTGTAGTCGTCAGGACCGTGGCCACCGGCGGTATGTACCGCACCGGTACCCGCGTCCAGCGTGACGTGGTCGCCCAGGATCGCCGGAACGTCGAAGTCCAGGAACGGGTGTTTAAAGCGCATCAGCTCCAGCGCGTCGCCTTTTACGGTGCCCAGCACGGTGTAGTCGGTGATATTCGCGCGTTTCAGCACGCTTTCAACCAGATCTTTCGCCAGGATTACCGCGCGGCCATCAATCTGCACCAGCGCATATTCGAACTCGCCGGAGAGAGAGATTGCACGGTTGGCTGGCAGCGTCCACGGGGTAGTGGTCCAGATCACCAGAGAGATCGGGCCGCTAACGCCAGGCAGACCGAATTTACCTTTAATGGCATCCTGATCGACCGCTTCGAAGGCCACGTCGATTGAAGGTGAAGTTTTGTCGTAATATTCCACTTCCGCTTCTGCCAGCGCAGAACGGCAGTCCACGCACCAGTGCACAGGCTTTGCGCCTTTATGCAGGTGGCCGTTACCGATGATTTTGCCCAGCGCACGGATGATGTTGGCTTCGGTTTTGAAGTCCATGGTCAGGTACGGGTGCGACCAGTCGCCCAGCACGCCCAGACGGATAAAGTCAGCGCGCTGGCCTTCAACCTGGGTGGCCGCGTATTCGCGGCACTTCGCGCGGAACTCTGCAGCGGTGAACTTCTCACCTGGCTTGCCAAACTCTTGCTCCACTTTCAGCTCGATCGGCAGACCGTGGCAGTCCCAGCCCGGCACGTAAGGCGAGTCAAATCCCGCGAGTCCTTTGGACTTCACGATAATATCTTTCAGAATCTTGTTTACTGAGTGACCAATATGAATGCTGCCATTCGCATATGGAGGGCCATCATGCAGAATGAAGGTTTTTTTGCCTTTTTTGGCTGCACGAATGATGCCGTACAGGTCATCATCGGTCCAACGCGCCAGCATTCCCGGTTCACGTTTGGCGAGATCGCCGCGCATCGGGAACCCTGTTTCCGGCAAATTCAGGGTTGATTTATAGTCACTCATCAGATTCTCGGTTCCGTATTTATCACGTAGGCAGTTAAGCCGGTTCTAAAGCCCAAAAAACTCGCGGGCCGTTAATTCATCTCGCGCGATTTGCGCCTTAAGTTCATCCAGCGAAGCAAATCGCTGCTCGTTGCGTATTTTTTTACGCAGTATTACATCTATATGGCGACCATAAAGGTCCATTACAACGTCCAGCAGGTGCACTTCTAGCTGTTGACGCACACCGGCAACGGTAGGACGCGTGCCAATGTTGGCAACGCCGTAAAACGACTTATCGCCCAGTCCTGCCACTTCCACCGCATAGACCCCTTTAACCGGGGAAACCTGACGACGCAGCGGTATATTCGCCGTCGGGAAACCAATCGTGCGGCCCAGCGCATCGCCATGAACCACGCGGCCAGAGATGGTGAACGGATGGCCCAGCAAATTTTCTGCCGTCTCCAGTTCATCATTAGCCAGCGCCTGCCGCACCGCCGTGCTGCTGACGCGCACGCCGCCTTCACAGAAGGTCATCGCGCTGGTGACGTCAAAACCGTACTCCAGACCAGCCTTCTGTAATAGCAAGAAATCGCCCTGACGACCAGCGCCAAAGCGGAAATCATCCCCCACGGCGAGAAACTGAACGCCAAGACGCTTAACCAGCAGGTCGCTGACAAAATTTTGTGCTGTCAGTGCGGCAAAGCGGCGATCGAAACGCACACACAATACGTAGTCCACGCCGGACTCCGCCAGGTAGCGCAACTTTTCGCGCAGGCGAGTGAGGCGAGCGGGAGATTTATCGCCCGCGAACAGCTCCAGCGGCTGTGGCTCGAAAATCATCACCACAACGGGCAGGCCACGGGCCTCCCCTTCTTTACGCAATCCCTGCAACAGCGCCTGATGACCACGATGCACGCCGTCGAAATTACCAATGGTCAGCACGCACCCGTGTGGCGCTCTGCTGAGATTATGTATGCCGCGTATCAGCTTCATGTCTGGCTCAAAACAGTGAAAATCGCCAAAGTATACCTTGTACAGCGGTTAAGGTTAACCGGCGATTGTTCGCGCAAAACAGAAAGCCGTAATGATTTCATCAGGCTGACCTTTCACAGCGAAAAAATCTGCCCGTGAACTGCGATTTTTACGCCGAAAGGCTGTATTCACGAAAGACAAGCTGGTAGAATCCTGCGCCATCACTACGTAACGTAGCGTCGCTAATTAACGGCGCTTATTTGCACAAATCCATTGACAAAAGAAGGCAAAGAGGGCATATTCCTCGGCCTTTGAATTGTCCACATAGAACATATTTGGGAGTTGGACTTGGCTAATATCAAATCAGCTAAGAAACGTGCCGTTCAGTCTGAAAAGGCTCGTAAGCACAACGCAAGCCGTCGCTCTATGATGCGTACTTTCATCAAGAAAGTATACGCAGCAATCGAAGCTGGCGACAAAGCTGCAGCGCAGAACGCATTTAACGAAATGCAACCAATCGTGGATCGTCAGGCTGCTAAAGGTCTGATCCACAAAAACAAAGCAGCGCGTCATAAAGCAAACCTGACCGCGCAGATCAACAAACTGGCTTAATCGCTACTTGTTGTTGCTTGTTTAAAGAACCCGCTTAACGCGGGTTTTTTTATGTATTCAGAATGCCGGTGGCGTAAACAGCGCCGAGTAGTCACGGTTGCAGATTCGTTGCACCGCCGGGTGTTGAATCATCCTTTCGGCGAAAATGGCGTGGTACTCCTCCATCACGTTATCTACTCTGCCAATCTCCGTAATCTTATCGTCTGAATAGAGATCGTGCGCGTAGAGCGTTGGCGCCACGAAGATCGCATTATGCGCTTCGCCAAAGGCTTTCATCAGCGCCGCATCGTCGAACTCACCGAGGATCTCCACGTTCAGCCCCTGCGAATTAAACCAGTTCAGCAGCTTGCGTCCGAGCATGGAACGCCTGCCCGGCACCAGCAGGCGACGCTCTTCCAGACAGGCCGGGAAAGGTTTCTCCGGCGGTGGATTGATGCACCAGAAGCTGACGCCGCATTCGCCAATTTTCACCGAGAACAGCCCCTCCTGCTGCGTGGAGTCGATGGGGCAATCCGAGATAATCATGTCCAGCTTGTGCTGGCTCAGCTGCTCCAGCAGCATCTCGTGGGTGGATTCAAAGCAGCGCAGATGGATTTGTTCATCCTCTACCACGGCGGCATCCAGCACGCCGCTTACCAGCCGTTTGGACAGTGCATCCGCCACCCCCACGTCAAAGAGCAGGTTCGACTCTTTGCGGTAGTTGACGATATCCAGCATCTCCTGGCTCAGGGTAAACATTTTGTCCGCATAGCGGAAAACCAGTTCACCCAGTTCGCTGGGCTCAATCCCACGGCCCTTGCGCTTGAAGAGCTTACCCTGCAGCCGTTCTTCAAGGGCTTTGATTTGCCCGGTGATGGTTTGCGGCGTCAGGTAAAGCGCCTCTGCAGCCCCCACGACCGAGCCCTGTTTGTAAACGTGCCAGAAGTAGTAAAGATGGTTGTAATTCAAATGAGGCATCGCGTCTTCGCTCCCTGAGTGTGTATCGGGAGAAGAGTGACCTTCTCCCGGTGTTCCGTTATGCCTGGACGGCCTGTCCGGACAACTTCACCTTCAACAAAGTATACCCAATCACTGCCGCCAGTAATGACCCAATGAGAATGCCGAGTTTCGCCCAGACGATGAGCTCTGGCGCGTTTGCACCAAACGCCAGCGTCGAGATAAAGATCGACATGGTGAATCCAATACCGCACAGTATGCCGACGGCCATGATCTGACTAAAGGTTGTACCGTTCGGCAACGATGCCAGCTTCATCTTCAGCGCCAGCCAGCAGAAGAGGCTGATCCCCAGCGGCTTACCGATAAACAGCCCGGCAATAATCCCCAGCGGCAGGACAGACGTCAGCCCGTCCAGCGTGACCCCCTGCAGGGAAACGCCCGCGTTGGCAAACGCAAACAGCGGCAGGATCATAAAGGCGACCCACGGGTGCAGCACGTGTTCCAGCTGTTTAGCGGGTGACTTACCGTCCTGCGGCTTAAGCGGCACGAAGAAGCCCACAATCACGCCGGCCAGCGTGGCGTGCACGCCGGATTTCAGCACCGCCGTCCACAGCACCATCCCCACCAGGATATAGATACCGATGCGGCGAACGTTGAAGATGTTCAGCACCGCCAACACCGCAATCGCCCCGGCGGCCACGCTCAGGGACAGGATCGACAGATCGCTGGTGTAGAACAGCGCGATAATCACAATGGCGCCCAGGTCATCAATGATCGCCAGCGCCATCAGGAAGATTTTCAGCGCAACCGGCACGCGGCTGCCGAGCAGAGCTAAGACACCGAGCGCAAAGGCGATATCCGTTGCGGCCGGGATCGCCCAGCCGTCACGCGCGACAGGATCCTGCCAGGTAAATGCGAGAAAGAGCAGCGCTGGAACGACCATCCCACCGAGCGCGGCAATAACCGGGAACGCCGCGCGCTGGCGGCTGGCTAGCGAACCTAGCACCAGCTCGCGCTTAACCTCAAGACCAACGAGCAGGAAGAACACCGCCATTAGCGCATCGTTGATCCACAGCAGCATGTTCTTGTTAATTTCCAGCGCTCCGACCTTCAGCTCGACGGGCGTTTCCAGAAATGCGTGATAGAGATCGCGGGTCATGCCCAGGTTAGCCAGCACCATCGCGGCGGCCGCGGCAATAATCAGGATCACACCACCGGACGCCTCACTGCTAAAGAAACGGTGTAGTAATTTCATTTATATTCTCTCTTTTACAACGATACCTCGATAAAACCATAATACCAAGCCAAATAACTCGGCAAAAACAGATTAATATTGCGTATAGACTCAGTTTTACCGATCTATAACTGCAAAAAAAAGCCCGGAATCGCTTCCGGGCTTTTTGAAGTTAGACACAGCTAACGAATTAGCGGGTCAAATCATCGAAGAATTTTTTGACGCCATCAAAGAAGCTTTTGGAGCGCGGGCTGTTTTTCTCACCCGTTGGGCCGCCAAAGCTCTCCTGAAGCTCTTTCAACAGCTGTTTCTGCTTGTCGTTCAGGCCAACCGGCGTTTCCACGACGACGCGGCACAGCAGGTCGCCCTGCGCACCACCGCGAACGGATTTCACGCCTTTGCCGCGCATGCGGAACAGCTTGCCGGTCTGGGTTTCACCAGGGATTTTCAGATTGACGCGACCGTCCAGCGTCGGCACTTCGATTTCACCGCCGAGAGCCGCCATCGCAAAGTTGATCGGCACTTCACAGTACAGGTTATTGCCTTCACGCTCGAAGATGGCGTGCTGCTTCACCTGAACCTGAACGTACAGATCGCCTGCCGGCGCGCCGTGCTCGCCTGCTTCGCCCTCACCCGCCAGACGGATGCGGTCGCCCGTATCAACGCCAGCCGGGATCTTAACGGACAGGGTTTTGGTTTTCTCAACGCGACCATGGCCGTGACACTTGGTGCACGGATCTTTAATCAGCGTACCGCGTCCGTGACAGTGCGGACAGGCCTGCTGTACCGCGAAGAAGCCCTGACGCATCTGTACCTGGCCGGAGCCATGACAGGTTGGACAGGTCTGTGGCTGGGTACCCGCTTTCGCGCCACTGCCGTGGCAAACGTCACACTCTTCCAGCGTCGGGATACGGATCTCTTTCGTGACGCCACGAACGGCCTCTTCAAGAGTGAGATCCATGTTGTAGCGCAGGTCTGCGCCGCGCGCTGCGCGCTGACGACCACGACCGCCGCCGAAGATATCGCCGAACACGTCGCCAAAGATGTCGCTGAAATCCGCACCGCCGCCAAAGCCGCCGCCACCGAATCCACCGCCGCCCATGCCGCCCTGTTCAAAGGCCGCGTGGCCGTACTGGTCATAGGCCGCACGTTTTTGTGCATCAGTCAGGACTTCGTAGGCTTCTTTGATCTCTTTAAATTTTGCTTCAGCCTCTTTGTCACCCTGGTTACGGTCCGGGTGGAATTTCATGGCCAGGCGCTTATACGCCTTTTTGATTTCACGCTCTTCCGCAGTTTTCGGAACGCCTAAAATCTCGTAATAGTCTTGCTTTGCCATTGGTTTTTTTAAGCCCCTTAACATGCGAGCACGGGCGTGGAGAGTTCTCCTACGCCCGTGCCGATTAATTACCCTGCATCAGGGCGATTATTTTTTGTCTTTAACTTCTTCGAACTCAGCGTCGACAACGTCGTCGTCTTTCGCGTTGTTCGCAGAAGCGTCAGCGCCTGCCTGCTGCTGTGCGTGCTGCTGCTGAGCGATTTCCATCAGCTTCTGGGAAGCCTGTGCCAGCTCCTGCATCTTCGCTTCGATATCCGCTTTGTCTTCGCCTTTCAGAGACGTTTCCAGCGCGGTCAGTGCAGCTTCGATAGCAGTTTTGTCTTCCGCTGGCAGTTTATCGCCCGCTTCTTCAACCTGCTTACGGGTGCTGTGCAGCAGATGGTCACCCTGGTTACGGGTCTGAACCAGCTCTTCGAACTTACGGTCGGATTCCGCGTTAGCTTCGGCATCGCGAACCATTTTTTCGATTTCCGCTTCATTCAGGCCAGAAGATGCCTTGATGGTGATCTTCTGCTCTTTACCGCTGTTTTTGTCTTTCGCAGACACGTGCAGGATACCGTCAGCATCGATGTCGAAGGTAACTTCGATTTGCGGCATGCCGCGCGGTGCCGGGTTGATGCCGTCCAGGTTAAACTGACCCAGGGACTTGTTATCAGACGCACGCTTACGCTCACCCTGCAGCACATGGATGGTTACCGCAGACTGGTTGTCTTCAGCGGTAGAGAACACCTGGCTGTGCTTGGTTGGGATGGTGGTGTTTTTGTTGATGAGCGCAGTCATCACACCGCCCATGGTTTCGATACCCAGAGACAGCGGGGTAACGTCCAGCAGCAGTACGTCTTTCACTTCACCAGTCAATACACCACCCTGAACCGCCGCACCGATAGCTACCGCTTCGTCCGGGTTCACGTCTTTACGTGGCTCTTTACCAAAGAATTCAGCCACTTTCTTCTGAACCATTGGCATACGGGTCTGACCACCCACCAGGATAACGTCCTGGATGTCAGATACAGACAGGCCAGCATCCTGCAGTGCAACTTTCAGCGGCTCGATAGAACGGTTCACCAGGTCTTCTACCAGGCTTTCCAGTTTCGCACGGGTCACTTTGATGTTCATGTGTTTAGGACCGGTCGCGTCTGCGGTGATGTACGGCAGGTTCACATCGGTCTGCTGAGCAGAAGACAGTTCGATCTTCGCTTTCTCAGCGGCTTCTTTCAGGCGCTGCATCGCCAGCGGGTCGTTACGCAGGTCAATGCCCTGATCTTTCTTGAACTCGTCAACGAGGTAGTTGATCAGACGGGTATCGAAGTCTTCACCACCCAGGTGGGTATCACCGTTGGTTGCCAGAACTTCGAAGGTTTTTTCGCCGTCAACTTCGTCGATTTCGATAATAGAGATATCGAAGGTACCACCACCCAGGTCGTAAACCGCGATAGTACGGTTGCCGACTTCTTTATCCAGACCGTAAGCCAGTGCAGCCGCGGTTGGTTCGTTGATGATACGTTTTACTTCCAGACCTGCGATACGGCCAGCATCTTTGGTTGCCTGACGCTGAGCATCGTTGAAGTAAGCAGGAACGGTGATAACAGCTTCAGTTACCGGCTCACCCAGGTAATCTTCAGCGGTTTTCTTCATTTTTTTCAGCACTTCAGCAGAGATCTGCGGTGGTGCCGTTTTGGTGCCTTTCACATCAAGCCACGCATCGCCGTTATCTGCTGCGATGATTTTGTAAGGCATGATAGAAACGTCACGCTGAACTTCTTCGTCCTGGAAGCGGCGGCCAATCAGGCGTTTGATCGCAAACAGGGTGTTTTGCGGGTTTGTCACTGCCTGACGTTTAGCCGGCTGACCAACCAGAGTTTCACCATCCTGGGTATAAGCAATGATAGAAGGCGTGGTGCGATCGCCCTCGGCGTTCTCCAGCACGCGTGCAGTAGTGCCGTCCATAATCGCTACACAAGAGTTGGTAGTACCCAGGTCGATACCAATAATTTTACCCATCTAAACGTCTCCACTAAAAATTCAGTCAACATGTGGTTGTGTACCTGTAATAAGGGCAGAACGTGCTTTTTCAACTGCCCAGATTTGATTTTTTTCAGGTCCACACACTGCGGTTGACTACAAGATGGGGTCGCGACGGCATCCATCAAGGGGCAAGCATAAAAAAAATTTTAATTTCACCCTGATGAGATCATAGACGGCGTCGATGCCGCCCATTATGATGCCGCGCCCCGTCAGGGAGTATTGACGCGGGTTTAACCATTTCACCATTTTAATGATGATTTTTTTTGAGGACTTATGGGCAACACTAAGTTGGCTAATCCGGCTCCGCTGGGCCTGATGGGTTTTGGCATGACCACCATTCTGCTGAACCTGCACAACATCGGGATGTTCCCGATGGACGGCGTAATCCTGGCGATGGGCATTTTTTACGGCGGTATCGCGCAAATCTTCGCGGGCCTGCTGGAATATAAGAAAGGCAACACCTTCGGCTTAACCGCCTTCACCTCTTACGGCTCGTTCTGGCTGACCCTGGTCGCCATCCTGCTGATGCCTAAAATGGGCCTGGCAGACGCGGCAAACGCCCACTTCCTGGGCGTCTATCTGGGCCTGTGGGGCGTCTTTACCCTGTTCATGTTCTTCGGCACCCTGAAAGGCAACCGCGCGCTGCAGTTCGTCTTCCTGAGCCTGACCGTACTGTTCGCCCTGCTGGCAATTGGCCACCTGGCGGATAACGAAGGCATCGTTCACGTAGCAGGCTGGATTGGCCTGGTGTGCGGCGCAAGCGCTATCTACCTGGCAATGGGTGAAGTGCTGAACGAACAGTTTGACCGCACCATTTTACCTATTGGTGAAAAACACTGATCCCTCTGTCGTGCCCGCCTCGCGGGCACGATATTCCCCCGCCTGACGAAGCCAAACCCCTAATCCCAGCCCCATCAGCGAGAGCGCGAGTACATACCAGGCAGGCGCCATCGGCGACACCCCCATCATCACCGTGACCACTATCGGCGTCAGCCCGCCGAAAATGGCATACGCGACGTTATAAGAGAACGATATCCCGGTGAAGCGAACCTCCGGCGGGAAGGCGCGCACCATGACGTAAGGCACAGCCCCCACGACGCCCACGCACAGTCCGACCACGCCGTACAGCAGGAACAGCTGTTCAGGATGGCTGCCCGCAAGATGGTAAAACGCCCAGCTCGACGCGGCCAGCAGCAGGCTGCCGACAATAAAGGTCAGGCTGGCACCGAAACGATCCGCCGCCAGCCCGGCGGCCAGACAGCCAAAGCAGAGCATGATTGTCGCAATACTGTTTGCCTGTAAGGTCACTGCAGGGGCGAAACCGTACTGTTTCTGCAGCCACACCGGCGACATCAAAATCACCACCACGATGCCCGCCGACAGCAGCCAGGTGAGCAGCATCGACACCACCACCGCTTTTTTATGACGCACCACAACGGCTTTGACCGGCAACTCCTGCGCCAGCGCTTTACGCTGCTGCATTTCGAGGAAAATCGGCGTCTCCTGCAGCCAGCGGCGCAGGTACATTGCCACCAGGCCGAACGCCCCGCCCAGCAGGAACGGAATACGCCAGCCCCAGTCGTGCACGGCCTGCTGCGTCATGCTGGTGTTGACTATCGTCGCTACCACCGACCCCAACAGGATCCCGACGGTCAGCCCCGCCGTTAACGTTCCGCAGGCGATCCCGATGCGGCGGGCAGGAACGTGCTCCGCCACAAACACCCAGGCCCCCGGCACTTCCCCGCCGATGGCCGCGCCCTGAAGAATGCGCATCAGCAGCAGCAATAGCGGGGCGAGAATGCCCATGGAGGCATAGGTGGGCAGCAGGCCGATCGCCAGCGTCGGCACCGCCATCAGCAGGATGCTCAGGGTAAACATCTTCTTACGCCCGACAAGATCGCCAAAGTGGGCCATGACGATGCCGCCCAGCGGACGTGCCAGATACCCGGCAGCAAAGATGCCGAAGGTTTGCACCTGACGCAGCCATTCCGGAATATCCGCCGGGAAGAAGAGCGCCCCCACCACGGCGGCGAAGAAGACAAAGATGATGAAGTCGTAAAACTCCAGCGCGCCACCTAAGGCGGCGAGCGTAAGCGTTTTGTAGTCCTGTCGATTCAGAGGTCGGGTGTTATGTGACATAGCGAACCATTGTGCATGTGTTGTGGATTATTTTTTACAGCAATCGTAAAGAAAAAATTACTATATCGTAAATCCATTTACACGCTACTGCAGCTGGCGCTAATGTCACATTTTAGTAAATTTCAGGAGATTGTCTCGCGGCGTGCGCTTTTAGGACGAAATGCTGCTACCACTTTGTCGTCAGTTTCCACGTACGGCCCGTCAAGCAGCTGTATACAATACGGTACACTTGCAAATATGCCGTGCACGATGACGCGACCGTCCTCGGCTTTTAATCCTTCAAGCGTCTCTTTGATCGACTTTGGCTGCCCCGGCAGGTTCAGTATCAGCGCCTGTTTGCGGATCACCCCCACCTGGCGGGAAAGGATTGCCGTCGGGACAAAGTGTAGACTGATCTGGCGCATCTGTTCGCCGAAGCCCGGCATTTCTCGGTCGGCGATAGCCAGCGTCGCGTCCGGCGTCACGTCACGACGCGCGGGGCCGGTTCCACCCGTGGTTAGCACAAGATGACAGCTCATCTCATCCACCAGCTCACACAGGGTCTGCTCAATGATCGGCTGTTCGTCGGGGATAAGGCGAGTCTGGATCTCAAACGGGGTGGTCAGCGCGCTTGCCAGCCACTCTTCCAGAGCAGGGATGCCTTTATCCTGGTAAACGCCGCTGGAGGCGCGGTCAGAAATCGACACTAAGCCGATGCGTAAGGTATTCATATCCATTCCATTCAAAAAGTACTGATTAATGGGAATGATACACGCAGAGGGAAAATTCAGACAGAGGACAGAAGAAGACGCGTGACCGGGAGCCCGGTCACGCAGAATGATTACAGCAGGTCGCCGATCATTTTTTCCAGTTTTTCCTGGTCGATAGCAAACTTACGGATACCGTCCGCCAGTTTGTCTACAGCCATTGGATCCTGGTTGTGCTGCCACAGGAACTCGGATTCGGTGATGCGCTCCGGGCGCGCCTTCACTTCGCCGGTGTAAGACAGCTTACGCTCGATAGCACCTTCGCTTTCTGCCAGCTCTTTCAGCAGCGCAGGGGCGATGGTCAGACGGTCACAGCCAGCCAGCTCAATGATTTCGCCCACGTTACGGAAGCTTGCACCCATAACCACGGTCTCATAGCCATGCTGTTTGTAGTATTCGTAGATTTCAGTCACGGAAATCACGCCTGGATCTTCAGACGCCGCGTACTCTTTCTTGTCGGTGTTGGCTTTGTACCAGTCCAGAATACGGCCCACGAACGGAGAAATCAGGTACACGCCTGCTTCCGCACATGCACGCGCCTGCGCGAAGGAGAACAGCAGGGTCAGGTTACAGTTGATGCCTTCTTTTTCCAGCTGCTCGGCAGCGCGAATGCCCTGCCAGGTCGACGCCAGTTTGATCAGGATACGGTCGTTGCTGATGCCCGCATCGTTGTACAGTTTGATCAGGCGTTTTGCTTTCGCGATTGACGCTTCGGTGTCGTAGGAGAGACGTGCATCCACTTCGGTAGAGATACGGCCCGGAACCAGCTTCAGGATTTCCAGACCGATGTTCACTGCCAGTTTATCGGTAGCATCCACAACCTGCTGCGCACGGTCATTGCTCTGTGCTTTCGCCCAGGTCACAGCCTCGTCAATCAGTTTGCGATACTCAGGGATCTGTGCGGCGTTAAGGATCAGAGAAGGGTTAGTTGTGGCATCCTGCGGCTGGTACAGCTTCATTGCCGCGATATCTCCGGTGTCAGCTACGACAGTGGTGAACTGACGAAGGGAGGTCAATTTATCCGTCATGATAGTGTTTCTCTTTTAACGTGCCCTGGATAATTCACGCTACCGACAGCATGCCTGCAGCGGAAAAATGACAGGTTTACTTGTTAGGGGGATGTAACCGGTCTGCCCTGATGATAACACGACGGAGGGGTAGCGCAACCGCAGACAGTGCGCTTAGGCAGAGTATGATAAACTCAAAATATTAACAGGCTGCTAAGCAACAGCATGCCCAATCAGTGGTAGCGCTTACATATTCACGTTGGCATCAACAAGAGGGACGTTAATGCCTGATTTCCTTTTCTTTATTAACGAAGTCCTCTGGGGTTCGATAATGATCTACCTGCTTCTGGGAGCAGGTATCTGGTTTACGCTACGCAGTGGGTTTATCCAGTTTCGCTATATTCGCAAGTTTGGCAGAAGTCTGAAAAACAGCGTCACGCCCCAGCCGGGCGGATTAACGTCGTTCCAGGCGCTGTGTACCAGCCTGGCTGCCCGCCTCGGTAGCGGAAACCTGGCGGGCGTTGCGCTGGCCATCAGCGCCGGTGGGCCAGGCGCTGTGTTCTGGATGTGGGTAACGGCGCTTCTCGGAATGGCTACCTCTTTTGCCGAAAGTTCGCTCGCGCAGCTCTACAAAGAGAAAGACAGAAACGGGCAGTTTCGCGGCGGTCCGGCCTGGTATATGGCGCGTGGCTTAGGAATGCGCTGGATGGGCGTTCTGTTCTCGCTTTTTTTACTGCTCGCGTACGGTCTTATTTTTAATACCGTGCAGTCAAACTCCGTCGCCCATGCCCTGCGCTATACCTTCTCCTGCCCGGAGTGGATCACCGGCATCGGTTTAGCCCTCTTTGTTTTGCTCACCATTTCTGCCGGCCTGAAAGGCGTTGCCCGCATAATGCAGTGGCTGGTTCCCATCATGGCGCTGCTCTGGGTTGCCGCAAGCCTGGTCGTCGCTGCGCTGCATGCCGACCAGGTTCCGGGCGTGATTGCGACCATCTTTAAAAGCGCCTTTGGCTGGCGTGAGGTGGCGTCAGGCGCGCTGGGTTACACCCTGAGCCAGGCGCTGATGGCAGGTTTTCAGCGAGGCATGTTCTCCAATGAAGCCGGGATGGGCTCCACTCCCAACGCCGCCGCGGCCGCCTCTTCCTGGCCGCCGCACCCGGCAGCGCAGGGTATCGTGCAGATGATAGGCGTGTTTATGGATACCGTTATTATCTGTTCCGCCAGCGCCATGATCCTCCTGCTGGCCGGTCCTGTGGCGCATGACTCGGATATCGACGGAATACAGCTTCTCCAGCAGGCGCTGGTGAACCTGACCGGCGGCTGGGGTTCGGGATTTGTCTCGCTCATTCTGATGCTGTTCGCCTTCAGTTCGATTGTGGTGAATTACCTGTACGCCGAAAATAACCTTATCTTCCTGAAATACGACTCTCGTCCTGCCATCCTCCTGCTTCGCCTGGGCGTAGTACTGATGGTGATCGCGGGCTCCCTTCTGAATATGCCGCTGGTCTGGCAGCTGGCGGATGTCATTATGGCGCTAATGGCAATCACTAACCTGACGGCGATCCTGCTGCTCTCGCCCGTTGTGAACCTTATTGCCAGGGATTATCTTCGCCAGCGCAAGCTGGGCGTTCCCCCGGTATTTGATGCCGCACGCTATCCCGAAATTCAGTCACAGCTTGCCCCCGGCACCTGGGATGATTTGCCCCGGCGATAACAGCTATCGATCAATTCAGGGCGATTTTTTGTTAAAGTCGCTCTAAATTTCCTGCAAGGACTGGATATGCTGATTCTGATTTCACCTGCAAAAACGCTCGACTACCAGAGCCCGCTCGCCACCGAGCGTTATACCCAGCCAGAACTGCTGGACTATTCGCAACAGCTGATCCGCGAAGCGCGCAAGCTCTCTGCGCCGCAAATCGCCTCGCTGATGAGCATCAGCGACAAGCTGGCAGACCTGAACGCGACCCGGTTCCACGAGTGGCACCCGGATTTCACCCCCGCCAACGCGCGCCAGGCGATCCTGGCGTTTAAGGGCGATGTTTACACCGGCCTGCAGGCGGAAGATTTTAGCGAAGCCGACTTTGATTTTGCCCAGCAGCATTTGCGCATGCTGTCGGGCCTGTATGGCGTACTGCGCCCGCTGGATCTGATGCAGCCATATCGTCTGGAGATGGGGATTCGCCTGGAAAACGCCAAAGGCAAAGACCTTTACCATTTCTGGGGCGACATCATCACCGACAAGCTGAACGCGGCGCTGCATGCTCAGGGTGATAACGTGGTGGTTAACCTGGCATCCGATGAGTACTACAAGTCGGTGAAGCCGAAAAAGCTGAACGCGGAGATCGTTAAGCCGATCTTCCTTGATGAGAAGAACGGCAAGTTCAAGGTCATCAGCTTCTATGCGAAAAAAGCGCGTGGCCTGATGAGCCGCTACATCATTCAGAACCGCTTGACGAAGCCGGAGCAGTTAACGGGATTCAACACCGACGGCTATTTCTTTGACGAGGCGTCGTCAGGGAAAGGTGAGCTGGTATTTAAGCGCCACGAGCAGTAAAACTAAACCCCGCCATCTGGCGGGGTTTTGCGTTAATGGTGCTTCCAGTCCGGGCCCGGACGGTGGTCGTCGTGATGATGGTCGTGTCGGTCATCACGATCGCGATGCTCGTCATGCGGACGCCAGTGGTTATCGCGCCAGTCATAATGCGTCTTCCACCAGTCGTGGTCGCGCCAGCGGCCGCCATCCCAGTAATGCCCGCTATTGTCCCGATCGCCAATCTGCAGTTTTACCGCAGGTACGAGAGTAATTTCAGATGCCTGTACCGCCATGGGGGCGACCAGCACCAGAGAAAGCGCAATGAGTGCAGGTTTTAGTGTAGACACAGGTGACTCCTTATTCTTCTTGCCCAACGTGGGCCGATGTAAGGAGAGTACGCGAGGGGAACGGTGGATGTTATTCTCTGCAATCCTAAACGCTAAGTGACCGCATTTATTGGGAATTTCTGCTTTTTTCCTGCAATTTTTCTCCTTAATTTCTTCATAAAAAAGCCGGGTGGCGCTGCGCTTACCCGGCCTACGGTCATCTCGTCGTTGTAGGCCCGGTAAGGCGTAGCGCCACCGGGCAACAAAATCACGCGCGCGTCATCATCAGATTCCGCAGTGCCGCGAAATCCGCCGGCAGCTCATGAGACAGCAGCGGCAGGTCGGCGCGCTCGGCCAGCTCTTTTGGCAGCGGCAGCGTTTCGCCCAGAATATCTTCCACGCTCTCTTTGAACTTCGCCGGATGCGCGGTGCCCAGGAACAGGCCATATTCACCCGGGTTAAGCTGGTCGCGCAGCGCGCGGTAAGCAATTGCCGCGTGCGGCTCAGAGGTGTAGCCCACCGCTTTCAGCTCGCGCATGGTGGCTTTGGTGGTTTCGTCCGCCACCGCAGCGTAGCCCAGGTCACCCAGACGCCACACCTTGCGGCGGAACAGCTCTTCCACGCGCGGCCAGTTGTTCGGCTGCGACACGTCCATGGCATTGGAGAGCGTCGCCTGCGTGGCGTTAGGCGCCCATTTGCCGTCTTTCAGGAAGCGCGGCACGGTATCGTTGGCGTTGGTGGCAGCGATAAAGCGTTTCACCGGCAGACCGAGAGATTTCGCCAGCAGCCCCGCCGTCAGGTCGCCGAAGTTGCCGCTTGGTACCGAAACTACCAGCTGATTGCGCGCTTCCTGCGGCAGCTGAGCCACCGCTTCGAAGTAGTAGCAGATCTGCGCCAGCAGGCGGCTGATGTTGATGGAGTTCGCCGAGTTCAGCCCCAGCGCGGCCTTCAGCTCTTCATCATCGAACGCCTGCTTGACCAGCGCCTGGCAGGCATCGAAATCGCCGTCGATCGCCACGGTTTCAATGTTGCCGCCGAGGGTGCAGAACAGTTTTTCCTGCAACGGGCTGATCTTGCCTTTCGGATAGAGGATCACCACGCGGACGTTTTTCAGGCCGTAGAACGCGTGTGCCACCGCCGCACCGGTATCACCGGAGGTCGCGGTCAGGATGGTCACCGGCTTGTCGCCGCTGATGTGGGTCAGCATCTGCGCCATAAAGCGGCCGCCGAAGTCTTTAAACGCCAGGGTCGGGCCGTGGAACAGCTCCAGACAACCGACGTCAGGCTCCACCTGCTTAACCGGAGCCGGGAAAGCAAACGCCGCACGCACGCGCTCTTCCAGCAGCTCCTGCGGGATTTCATCGCCAATAAACGCAGACAGAATTTTGGTGCTGCGGGTGACAAAGTCCAGCTTCAGCAGCTCATCGATTTCGGTCAGCTGAAATTCCGGCAGGTCGTGCGGGAAAAACAGCCCCTGATTTTTGCCCAGCCCCTGAGTCACCGCCTGCGCGAAGCTGACCTGCTCGTTATGATCTTTAAGGTTGTAGAGTTTCATTCGTTATCCCAGTACTCGTGCGCCAGCCGTGTCCAGACGGCAAATATGAACAAAGCCTTCCTGATTTTGCAGGTAGTGTTTAGAGAGCCAGTCCGCCACGCGCTGCGCGGTGTCTGGCTTATCGCACAGGGCGAACAGCGTCGGGCCGGAGCCGGAGATGCCGCACGCCTGCGCGCCGATATCCATTGAAGCCTGTCGCGCCTCGTTAAAGCCAGGAAGCAGCTTCGTACGGTACGGCTCGGCAATGACGTCTTTCATCAGCTTCGCCGCCAGCTGCGGCTGGCGGGTGTAGCAGGCGTGAATAAAGCCCGCCAGATGACGCCCGTGGGCGATACAGTCCTGGCGACGATACTGCGCAGGCAGGATGGCACGCGCTTCCGCGGTAGAGACCTTGATGCCCGGATAGGCCAGCACCCACAGCCATTCATCAAACCCTGGCACCTGCTGGCTGATGATGCCATTTTCTTCAATCATCAGCTGCATGCCGCCGAGGAAGCACGGCGCCACGTTATCGTAATGAATACTGCCGGAGATGCGCCCTTCCAGCTCGCCCATCAGCGCCAGCAGACGGCTATTATTCAGCGGCTTGCCGCAGTGCTCGTTCATCGCCACCAGCGCGGCGACAACCGAGCAGGCGCTGGAGCCCAGGCCCGAGCCAATCGGCATGCTTTTTTCCAGCGTCATGGCAACCGGCACGTTTTTGCCGATCTCCTGACAGAAGCGCTCCCAGCACTGATAAACGATATTCTCGCGTGGTTCAGGCGGCAGCTTACTGGCGAAACGGCCGACGTTATTCAGGCTGAAGCTTTCTGCCGCCTCAACCGTTACCGTATCGCCCAGCAGCGAACCGTCCACCGGCGTCACCGCCGCACCCAGCACGTCAAATCCGACGCTCATATTGGCGCTGGAAGCCGGGGCATATACTTTAACCATCTTAAACTCCTAACTTCCATGACAGGGTACGCAGCAGGTCGGCAAACACGCCCGCCGCCGTCACATCATTCCCTGCGCCATAGCCGCGAAGCACCAGCGGCAGTGGCTGATAATAGTGGCTGTAAAACGCGAGGGCGTTTTCGCCGTTTTTAACTTTGTACAGCGGGTCGTTGCCATCCACTTCGGCAATCTTCACCCGGCACACGCCATCTTCTTCAATGTTGCCAACATAGCGCAATACCTTACCTTCATCACGGGCTCTCGCCACGCGGGCGGCAAACGCGTCGTCAAGCTGCGGCAACCTGGCCATAAAGGCGCTGACGTCACCGCTGCTGTCAAACTCGGCTGGCAACACGGGTTCAATCACGATATCGGAAAGCTCAAGCTCACGGCCCGTTTCGCGCGCGAGGATCAGCAGCTTACGCGCCACGTCCATACCGGAGAGATCGTCACGCGGGTCCGGCTCGGTATAGCCCAGCTCGCGCGCGGCGCGGGTGGCTTCCGAGAGGCTCATCCCTTCGTCCAGCTTGCCGAAGATAAACGACAGAGAGCCGGAGAGAATGCCGGAGAAACGCTGCAGTTCGTCGCCCGCGTTAAGCAGGTTCTGCAGGTTCTCGATAACCGGCAGGCCCGCCCCCACGTTGGTGTCGTACAGGAACTTGCGGCGCGACTTGCTCGCCGCCAGTCGCAGCTGGTGATAGTAATCCATCGACGAGGTATTGGCCTTTTTGTTCGGCGTCACCACGTGGAAACCTTCGCGCAGGAAGTCCGCGTACTGGTCGGCCACCGCCTGGTTCGAGGTACAGTCGACGATGACCGGGTTAAGCAGATGATACTCTTTTACCAGACGGATCAGGCGCCCCAGGTTGAACGGCTCTTTTGCCTCTTCCAGCTCCGCCTGCCAGTTCTCCAGGTTCAGACCGTGAACGTTAGTAAGCAGCGCTTTCGAGTTCGCAATTCCGCAGACGCGCAGATCGATGTGCTTTTTCTTAAGCCACTCCTGCTGGCGCTTCACCTGCTCCAGCAGCGCACCGCCGACGCCGCCCACGCCAATCAGGAATAGCTCGATAACCTGATCGGTGTTGAACAGCATCTGGTGAACCACGCGCACGCCAGTGGTGGCATCGTCGTTATCCACAACAACAGAAATTGAACGCTCTGACGAGCCCTGGGCAATCGCCACGATATTGATATTGGCGCGCGCCAGCGCGGCAAAGAATTTGGCGGAGATACCGCGCAGGGTGCGCATACCGTCGCCCACCACGGAGATGATCGCCAGACGCTCCTGAATTGCGAGCGGCTCCAGCAGCTCTTCTTTCAGCTCCAGAAAGAACTCTTCCTCCAGCGCACGGCGGGCGCGCAGGCAGTCAGCCTGCGGCACGCAGAAGCTGATGCTGTATTCGGAAGAGGACTGGGTGATCAGCACCACCGAAATACCGTTGCGGGACATGGCCGCAAACACGCGTGCCGCCATGCCAACCATCCCTTTCATCCCCGGACCGGAGACGCTGAACATCGCCATATTGTTGAGGTTGGAGATGCCTTTCACCGGCAGTCCGTCTTCATCGGTACTCGCGCCAATCAGCGTACCCGGCGCTTGCGGGTTACCGGTGTTTTTAATCAGGCAAGGGATCTGGAACTGGGCAATCGGGGAGATGGTACGCGGGTGAAGCACTTTGGCGCCGAAGTAGGAAAGCTCCATCGCTTCCTGGTAGGACATCGACTTCAGCAGCCTGGCGTCCGGCACCTGGCGCGGATCGCAGGTATAGACGCCGTCGACGTCAGTCCAGATCTCACAGCAGTCTGCGCGTAAACAGGCGGCCAGCACGGCGGCAGAGTAGTCGGAGCCGTTACGGCCCAGCACTACCAGCTCGCCCTTCTCGTTCCCGGCGGTAAAGCCCGCCATCAGGATCATATGGTCAGAGGGGATTTTGCTCGCGGCAATACGGCGGGTTGATTCGGCAATATCAACGGTAGATTCGAGGTAGTGGCCCGCTGCCAGCAATTTCTCAACCGGATTGATCACGGTAACGTTGTGGCCGCGCGCTTCCAGCACGCCCGCCATGATGGCGATGGAGAGTTTTTCGCCCCGGCAGATCAGCGCCGCGTTGACGCTGTCCGGGCACTGGCCCAGCAGGCTGATGCCGTGCAGCACATGTTTGATCTGAGCAAACTCCTGCTCAACGAAAGACTTCAGCTGCGCGAGCGGGAAACCAGGCTGTGCCTCTGCCAGCCCCTGCAGCAGCTCGGCGAAGATACGCTCAGCATCGCTGATGTTCGGGAGTGCATCCTGGCCACCGATGGTCTTTTCAATCATCGCCACCAGATGGTTTGTGATTTTTGCCGGGGCAGAAAGCACGGTCGCAACCTGCCCCTGCCTGGCGTTGCTCTCCAGGATATCGGCAACACGCAGAAAACGTTCTGCATTTGCCACTGATGTACCGCCGAACTTCAACACTCGCATGGTTCTACCTCGTTTCCTTTAGCCGAAAAAAAAGCCCGCACTGTTCAGGTGCGGGCTTTTTTCTGTTTTTCCTGTACGCGTCAGCCCGCATCGTTACCTGTGGTAATGATGATGGTTGTGGTAATGGTGGTGATGCTGATGCGTTTCATGGATGTTGTGTACTCTGTCATTATTATCTGTCTGTGCTGTATTCTTTTAGGGTTAAAGGATCGGGCACCTTAAGTCAATGAATTTTTAATTTGATCACAATTCCGCGGACGTTCACGTCACGCTGCGTGACGTTTTATTTTCATCCGGATCCCCCACCCGCAACCCTCAACGACAGACCTTTTCGCCATAGTAAAAACTTATGACAGCATTTTACTCGGCCAATTTTTTTTCAATATCGTGCAGCAAACGGTGCAACATGGCGGTGTCCCGCTGCTCAAGACGTCCAAGGCGCTGCTGTAGCCAGTCGGCCATTTTTTGATCGTCCGCAACGCCAAGGCTCGATAAAAGACGCTCTACGCGAGCACGAAGCGCGGCCAGCTGATTTTCATTGGCGGCTTCTGTCTGGGGTTGAGGGATTTGCATTAGGGAAGCTAATTGATAGCAATAGACCATTACCGCCTGGCCTAAATTCAGGGAAGGATAATCGGCTACCATCGGCGCACCGGTGAGAACGTCCGCCAGCTCAAGCTCTTCGTTGGTGAGCCCGGAATCTTCACGACCAAATACCAGCGCGGCTTTCTCAAGCCACTGGCTTTTCTCTTCCAGCATGGGCACCAGTTCAGCAGGCGTGGCGTAGTAGTGAAACTTCGCCCGGCTGCGTGCTGTGGTGGCAACGGTAAATGAAATGTCATGCAGCGCGTCGGCAAGCGTAGCGTAAGTCGTTATATTATCGAGAATATCCCCCGAACCGTGCGCCACCCAGCGGGCGGCAGGCTCCAGGTGCGCAGTGCTGTCCACAATACGTAAATCGGTAAAACCCATGGTCTTCATGGCACGCGCCGCAGCGCCTATATTTTCGGCTCTGGCTGGAGCGACCAGTACAATCGACAGATGCATTTATGCTCTCTTTTTAATCAGTTAGCGGAGAAAAGTGTGATGCACTTCAACATATTACGCAGCACGAATTTACAAATTTGCAACACAAATCACCGAAATAGCGTTTCATAACAAATTAAAGACGCTAAACTATTTTGTGTCTGAACAATCAGTTAGAATGTTAACAGAAGCATATTATCCCTATGTTTTATAATGATAATGGCAACGTGAATACCCTGTTCTGATTGGATTCGCTTTGTTTATAAATCAATCTCCGCAACTAGTTGGTTTATTGAAAAATTGTGACAAAGGCTAGCATTCGGCTACGATGATTTCATCAAACTGTTAACGTGCTACAATTGAACTTGATATATGTCAACGAAGCGTAGTTTTATTGGGTGTCTGGTGTCACTTAGCCTGTTATGTTGCTGTTAAAATGGTTAGGATGACAGCCGTTTTTGACACTGTCGGGTCCAAAGGGAAAGTACCCAAGACCAAGCTAATGATGTTGTTGACGTTGATGGAAAGTGCATCAAGAACGCAATTACGTACTTTAGTCACGTTAAGCCGATCATGTTAATTTGCGACATGTATCAGGCAGGTCAGGGACTTTTGTACTTCCTGTTTCGATTTAGTTGGCAATTTAGGTAGCAAACATGCAGACCCCGCACATTCTTATCGTTGAAGACGAGTTGGTAACACGCAACACGTTAAAGAGCATTTTCGAAGCAGAAGGCTACGATGTCTTTGAAGCGACCGATGGCGCAGAGATGCATCAGATCCTTTCTGAAAATGATATCAACCTGGTGATCATGGATATCAACCTGCCGGGCAAAAACGGTCTTCTGCTGGCGCGCGAACTGCGTGAACAGGCGAACGTCGCGTTAATGTTCCTGACGGGCCGTGATAACGAAGTTGATAAAATTCTTGGCCTGGAGATCGGTGCGGATGACTACATCACCAAACCGTTCAACCCTCGCGAGTTAACCATTCGTGCACGCAACCTGCTGTCCCGCACCATGAACCTGGGCACGGTCAGCGAAGAGCGTCGTAGCGTCGACAGCTACAAATTCAACGGCTGGGAACTTGATATCAATAGCCGTTCGCTGATTAGCCCGAACGGTGAGCAGTATAAGCTGCCGCGCAGCGAATTCCGCGCGATGCTGCACTTCTGCGAAAATCCGGGCAAAATTCAATCCCGTGCAGAACTGCTGAAGAAAATGACTGGTCGTGAGCTGAAGCCTCATGACCGTACCGTAGACGTGACCATCCGTCGTATTCGTAAGCATTTCGAATCGACGCCTGATACGCCGGAAATCATCGCCACCATCCACGGCGAAGGGTACCGTTTCTGCGGTGATCTGCAGGAATAATCCCGCAGTTAACGCATGAAAAACGGCGCATTTGCGCCGTTTTTTTTATTTCCAGATCCGCATTGTGTCGTTATCAGGCTCTGCGGGCGGTGCAGGTCGCTTCGGCTGTGAAAGCGAATACCAGTCGAAATGACGAGTCAGGTACATGACGGCGAACAGCGCCAGCGCGAGAACCGCAGACCCCAACAGCAGTGCGCTATCCTCCGAGCGCAGCAGGAACCACATCACCACGTCCAGCCCCAGCAAGGCCAGCACAAACAGTCCGCTGCGCTTCCAGCTTTTCAGCACGGCCTGCAGGTACATTCCGTTCATCGCCGCACCAACCAAACTTGCAACTACCCAGGCTGGCGTAAACCCGACATGTTCTGATAGCGCCAATAGCACCAGATAGAACAGCACCAGCGACAGCCCCACCAGCAGATACTGCATCGGGTGCAGGCGCAGCCCGGTTAAGGTCTCGAAAACAAAGAAGGCCATAAACGTCAGCGCAATCAGCAAAATGGCGTACTTGATCGCCCGGTCAGTCAGCTGATACTGATCGGCGGGCGTGGCTACCGTAACGCTGAAGGCGGGGATCGACTCCCATGACGGCGACTCGCTTCCGTTGAACCAGCTCTCAAGATTGTTCGCAAACCAGCTGCTCTGCCAGTTCGCCTGAAAACCGGCGTCACCAATTTTATGCTTCACCGGCAGATAATTACCCATAAAGCCAGGATGCGGCCAGTTGCTGTTCAGCGCCATTTCACTGCTACGTCCTACAGGTACCACGGCAAAACTTCCTGTTCCCGTCAGATTCAGCGAAATATCCATAGCAAACGTTTTTAATTCCAGCGCTTTGTCAGTCAGCGGGATATGGATACCGGAAAGCGCGCCATACACGCCTGTACCCGGCTCCACACTTAGCGTCTCGCCGTTGATACTAGAGACTTTCACCGTGCCAATGCCTCGAGCATCGCCCACGCCAACAACGATAAACGGCTGCCCCAGGGTCATCGACTCCCCTTTCAGCTGCGTCATTTTTTCCGTGTTGAATCGGGCTTTTATGTTGAGGTCGGTATTCCAGATCTGTCCGTCATAAATGCCGATATTTCGCGACTCAACGCGCTGGTTACCCTCAACGCGCAGAGACTCCGGCAGGATAAAATGCATATAGCTTTTCTTGTACTCGACTTTTTTCTCATCCTCTAACTTATAAAAAACCTCGGTTACCGGGATCGCAATCAGCGGGCCGACCAATTTTTGCGGCCCGCTGGTGCTCTGGCGAAGCGTATTTTCGACATCGTTGCGGTAGCTTTCACGCTCTGAAATGAGGTTACTCACCATAAACAGTGGGACTAACAACAGCAGGATGCACCCCAGCAGGGTGCTTACTTTCCAGAACAGGGGGGATTTCATCATTACGTCTCCTTTGTGATGTGGAGAGCGTAACCAGGCTGTGTGGGGCCAGTTTGAAGTTATGTGAAGGGACGGTGAAGTGTCAGCGTGGCTATCACGCCACCTTCATCACGATTACGCAATGTAATCTCTCCGTGGTGCAGACGCGCCACCTCCTGAACAAACGCCAGCCCGAGTCCGCTACTTTTCAACCCGTTCTCGCGCGGCAGGGAATAAAAGCGCTCAAAAATACGATCCAGCGCATAATCCGGGATCCCGCTTCCGCTGTCGGTGACGATCAGCCGTATCTGCCCCTGCTCTTCCCGGGCCGCCAGTTCAATGGCGCCGCCCTGTTGGGTAAAATCGATAGCATTATCCAGTAAATTACCGAGCGCCTGTTCGAGCAGGTCGGGATCGCCTTCAACAAGAAGCGAAGCGGGCTGGAGGGTCAGCGCAATCTTTTTTGCCGCCAATAGCGCCGAACGCGCGTCGGCAAGCCGTGTAAACAGCAGGTCGACGCGGACGGCCTGGGGCGTAATCTCGACCCGATTTTCAAGCCGCGCCTGAGTCAGCAGTTTTTCAACCAGCGACTGCATACGCGCGTTTTGCACCAGAATATTATCGATAAACCGCGCGGCCACCTGCGGCGGCGGCTGCTCGGTGAGAATTTCTGCCGCGCCGCGTATGGCGGCTATTGGGCTTTTCAGCTCGTGGGTCAGCGCATGGACATAATGTTCAATGTAGTTTTTCCCCTCAAGACGAATACGCATATTTTCCAGCGCCTGAGCCAGCTTGTGCAGTTCGCTACTGCCTGGATTAGGCAGCGGGAGAGGCGTATCAGTGGTCACCGAGTCGGCATAGCGCGATAACGTACTGATGGAACGATTGATCCACCAGGCGACGAGAAAACCGATCAGTAAAGCAATGCCAAGCAGCGCCCCGCCAGCCCACAGAATCCGCCTCTCGCTGCGTTGGATAACCGGCGCCATCGCACTGTTAGGTTTCCCGACCGACAGCACGCCGATAATCTTGCCCTGCTCCACAACCGGTGCGGCAACATACATCACCGTGCTCTCCGGATCGTCGGGATGGCTCTGGGTACTGCGCGCGCCGTATTGGCCGCGAAGCGTCAGCCAGACATCGTTCCAGCGAGAGTAATCTTGCCCCACGGCCAGGCCGGCAGAATCAAACACGACGCGGCCCTGCGCATCGGTCATGTAGACGTGATACTCGTTGCGCACCTTATGAATGCCGCCGATATTGGCGCGGAAAGGCCGCTGATGGAGCTGTAAAAAGGCCTGCGCCAGTCTGCCCTGCTGCGCATTGCCCGAAAGAAGATCCTCACGCCCAACTTCGGCGAGCAAGGTCGCGGTATCGATCAACGTGCCCTCGGTTGCCCTGCGCACGCCGGGCTTCACTTCCTGAACAAAGATCGACAGCACAAACCATGCGGCGATGGCGACGATCAGGAAGTACCCCAGCAGCAAACGCATTCCGATGCGCATTAATAAAGCCCCAGGCTATAGCCCATACCGCGATGGGTGCTGATGGGTGACAGTTCCTCATTCACTGCCCGCAGCTTGGCGCGCAGGGTCTTGATGTGAGTGTCCACGGTACGATCGTAACTGTCGCCGTCTTCGCCCCACACCTTGTCCATTAACTGTTGCCGAGAGAAAACCCGTCCCGGAGCCTGTAGTAACGTTTTAAGCAGCAAAAACTCATAGCGCGTGAGCGGTAATGCTTCACCGCACCAGCTAATTCGCGCGGCAGCTTCGTTCAGCTCAAACTGTCCGATACGCACCGTCTCCGCTGGGGCGGCGGATTTTTGCATCCGCCGTAAAATGGTCCTTACCCGGGCGCACACCTCACGCGGGGAGAAAGGCTTGGCGACGTAGTCGTCTGCGCCCATTTCCAGGCCGAGGAGTTTATCCACTTCGTCACTGCGTGCCGTCAGAAACAGCACGGGCAGTGACGGATGCTGCGCCAGAAGCTGGCGGCAGAGCTCAAAGCCGCTGATGTCCGGCAGCCCGACGTCAAGAATGGCGAGCGCCGGAGCCTGCTGGCGCGCCGCCTCCAGCACCGGTAAACCGCGCTCAAACGCTTTTACTGCAAATCCTTCCTGCTGAAGCATGTAGATTAGCGTATCGGCGATACTGGTTTCGTCTTCAACCAGCCAGACTACAGGTCGTTGCATGGTTCATCCCTGAATTAATGCCACGGCATAATCGGCACCGCACTAATGGCGTTTTTCGGTGACCCTTCCACCACTTTATCGGAATACGCCAGGTAGGCCAGGGTGTTGCGTTTTGCATCATAGAAACGCACCACCTGCAGCTTTTTAAACACCAGCGAGGTCCGTTTCTGGAACACCACATCGCCCTGCGCTTTGCCGTTTTTGATTTTATCGCTCAGCTCAACCGGTCCCACCTGCTGACAGGAGATTGCCGCATCGGAAGTGTCTTCCGCCAGCCCCAGGCCGCCTTTAATACCGCCCGTCTTCGCGCGGCTGACGTAGCAGGTGACGTTTTTCACGTCCGGATCGTCAAACGCCTCCACCACAATTTTGTGGTCCGGACCGAACATTTTGAACACGGTATCGACAGAACCAATCTGTTCCGCCTGCGCCGCACGGCCCGCTACCAGTAACAGGGCAGTAAGAAGCAAAGTCTTGTATTTCATATTGTTACCATTCTTTAAAATTGCATTGAGCGATTATTCAACACGTTAGTCAAAAATGTAGCAAGATCACAGGATTAGAATATATTCACCCAAAATGAGAGAGAAAAGGCATTAATGCGCAAAAAAAACACTGAATGCTAAAACATCAAAAAATGCTATTATCCGCTAACCTGTTATCAGGCACCTGCTGTTTTAAGGATGAGGATAGTATATGGATCAGGCTGGAATTATTCGCGACCTGCTCACCTGGCTGGAAGGTCATCTCGACCAGCCTTTGTCACTGGATAATGTGGCGGCTAAAGCGGGCTATTCCAAGTGGCATCTGCAAAGGATGTTCAAGGATGTCACCGGTCATGCTATCGGTGCCTATATTCGCGCACGTCGTTTATCGAAATCTGCGGTGGCTTTGCGCCTGACCGCGCGGCCAATTCTGGATATTGCCCTGCAGTACCGTTTTGATTCGCAGCAGACCTTCACCCGCGCCTTTAAAAAACAGTTCTCGTTGACGCCAGCGCTCTATCGCCGCTCGCCTGACTGGAGCTCGTTTGGTATGCGTCCGCCGCTGCGTCTGGGCGAGTTCGCGATGCCGAAATACGAAATGGTCACTCTGCCGGAAACCCATCTGATCGGTACAACCCAGAGCTATTCATGCTCTCTGGAGCAGATTTCTGAGTTCCGCCATCAGATGCGCGTTCAGTTCTGGCGCGATTTCCTGAGCCATGCGCCGGCCATTCCGCCGATCCTGTATGGCCTCAACGAAACGCACCCAAGCCAGGAAAAAGACGACGAGCAGGAGGTGTTTTACACCACCGCGCTGACGCCGGAGCTGGCGAATGGCTACATTCAGGGTTCGAAGCCGGTCGTGCTGGAAGGCGGCGAGTACGTGATGTTCTCGTATGAAGGACTGGGTACGGGCGTCCAGGAGTTTATCCTGACCGTTTACGGGACCTGCATGCCAATGCTGAATCTGAATCGCCGTAAAGGTCAGGATATCGAGCGCTACTACCCGGCGCAGGATGCCAAACCGGAAGAAGGCCCAATCAATCTGCGTATGGAATTCTTGATTCCTGTCCGTCGTTAACGCTGCAGTTCATCAAGCGCAGGGGCATCGAGATGCGAAATGTCCCCTGCCATCTCCACGACCCAGCCCGACGCCAGCCACGCGCTTTCCTGATAATCAATCCGGGAAATGGAGCAGTTACGCAGGCGTAACCGACGCTCAGCGTAAGCCGGTAACCCCAGAATGGTGCTCACCAGGCAGCCGAGCGCGATACCGTGACTCACCAGCAGCGGACGGCTGCCTGCCGGAAGCTTGAGGCATTCCGCCAGCGCGGCATGCATACGCACGCTCAGCTCCTGCATGGATTCCCCTTCAGGAATACGACCATCTTCGGTACCGTTCACCAGCGTGCGGCGCCAGCCTTCCTCCGTTTCCGTCAGCGTATCAATATGGCGCTTTTCAAGCACGCCCATATCCAGCTCGCGCAGGCGCGGCTCAAGCATCACATCGCAGCCGCAGGCGTCGGCAATGATGCGCGCCGTCTGCTGTGTGCGACCTAAATCGCTGGTAATAACGTGGGTAATGCCCAGCGTTCTGGCGCGTTCCGCCACCTGCCACGCTTGCTGCACACCCTTCTCGGTGAGAGGACTGTCTGACTGGCCTTGAATACGTCGCTCGGCGTTCCACTGCGTTTCACCGTGGCGAACAAGGTATACCTGTAACATGCTTTTTTTCCGTTATACTGCGATGAGTTTTTTTTGAATCGAGCTTAATTATGCACCATGTTGTCTCTGCTACCACCAATCCTGCCAAAATTCAGGCAATTCTAAAGGCTTTTGAAGAGATTTTCGGCGAAGGATCCTGCCATATTGAGGCCATCGGCGTCGAGAGTGGCGTACCTGAACAGCCGTTTGGCAGCGAGGAAACGCGCGCTGGCGCACGAAATCGCGTGGCAAATGCAAAAGCCGCGGCCCCGAAGGCTGACTACTGGGTCGCCATTGAAGCAGGCATCGACGAAGGCGCAACCTTTAGCTGGGTGGTGATTGAAAGCCGTGAGCAGCGCGGCGAAGCGCGCTCAGCCACCCTGCCGCTGCCGGAGATCATTCTGGAAAAAGTGCGTGCAGGTGAAGCGCTCGGGCCGGTGATGTCACAGTACACCGGCATTGATGAGATTGGGCGTAAAGAAGGGGCGATTGGCGTCTTTACGGCGGGTAAGCTCACGCGTTCAGGGGTTTACCATCAGGCGGTGATCCTGGCGCTGAGCCCGTTTCATAACGCCATTTATCGTTGATCGCTCAATAAGACCGACTCGAGCCACTGGCGCAGCTCAACCGGCGCAGACTTCAGGCTGTTCGATCCACGGGTGATCGTCGCGATGCCCGCGCCTAGCTCGTTTTTCAGCTCGCGCTGGCTCATCTCACCGCGCAATAGCTCTTCAATAATCCGCACGCGCGTGCCCAGCGCCTCACGCTCGTCCGGCGTAAGCATCAGCTGCATGAGGGGTAGGTGCAAATCCTGCTCGTAAGACTGGCGAAGCAGCTCCACAAAACGAAGCCACTCCTGGTGACGCTGTTCGGCCATTGCCGAGGAATACGGGGAATGCTGGGTCATGTTATGCTGCCTCTTGTACTCTTTAGCGAGTACAGCATAACACAACCCATGCCGATCAGTAACGTCTCTGCCACTCGGCATCGCTCATCAGGGTATCTTTCTGCCCCATGAAGTAGCGATAGTAGGCGTCATAGGCCAGCACGTTCTTCACGTAGCCGCGCGTTTCCGAGAACGGAATGCTCTCCACGAACGCCACTGCGTCAATGCGTCCTGCACTGTTGCCAAGCCAGGTGCGCACGCGGCCTGGACCGGCGTTATATGCCGCCGACGCGAAGATGCGGTTATTGCCAAACTGCTGATAGACATACTGCAAATAGCTGGTGCCGATGTTGATGTTGGTATCCGGATCGAGAAGCTGTGACGGGCTGCTGTAACCTGGAATGTTGAACATCTTCACCGTATGCGTCGCCGTCCCCGGCATAATTTGCATCAGCCCGCTGGCACCCACCGGTGAACGAACTTTCGGGTTCCATGCGCTCTCCTGACGGGCAATCGCCATGGCGTAGCTTTGCGGGATATCTTTGCCGCTGGTGTATCGGTCAAACAGATCTTTATACGCCAGCGGGAAACGCTCTTCGAGATGGTCCCACAGCTTGCCTGAAATCGTCGCCTGCACGCTCAGATCCCACCAGCGATTATCAAACGCATAGCGGGCAAGCTGCGCTTTTTCATCCGTGGTGCGGCTGGTCACCAGGTTGGCCCACTCGCTGCGCGCGGTGTTATCCATGTTCCAGTACATCAGCTCGCGCACGCGCGCCATCTCTGGCCCCTGCGTCAGAGCGGGGTTCGCGTTAGCGGGCGCTTTGTCTATCCTGAGCGTGTACTCCTCGCCCAGCCGTTGCGCCGCCGCCATCGGGTAGAACCCGCGCTGCTGCATCAGCGAGTGAAGAATCTCTTTGGCTTCGTCTTCACGACCGCGCTCCATCAGCAGATCGGCCTGCCAGTAGCGCCATTCGTCCTTCTCTTTGGCTTCCATCGGCAAACGCGCGAGCCAGGTGTTGAGGCCACGGCGGTCGCCGGTGCCCAGCGCCATGCGCACGCGGCGCTCGACAAGCGAGGTCGAGTTTGAGCGCATGATCGCATCGTCACGCCAACGCGCCTGTTCGTCGGTCACGTCCGTGCCCATCAGTCGCCAGGCCACGATGTCGCGCAGCTCCTGGGTTTGATCTTCATTCAGCTGCTGCGCCTGCACCAGCTGCGGGATCATCAGCCGCGCGTTTTCGACATCGTCACGCGCCACGCTGGCAAAAGCCACCGCCGCCATCTGGCGGGTAAAATCGGTCGAGCCCGTGCTGCGGGCAAAGGTCAGGACGCTGTTCGGATCGTTTGCCAGCGCGATAACCGCCGAGGAGATCGTCTGGTAATCGGACGGCATCTGCCCTGCCAGTGCGGTTACCAGACGCGTGTTGCCGGCTTTCATCGCCAGGCGGATGCGCTCAAGGTAGGCCAGCGGATCCTGCTTGCCGGAAGCGCGCCATGCGCCGAACAGGGAATCACAGGCGTTCGGCTGGCTTTTGCCGGTTAGCCACAGATCTTTCGCCCCGGCCCAGGCCTCTTCCTGCTGCCCGGTCGCCCATTTCGCATAGTAGTAATTACACTGCGCTTCGGTGGTATTCGGCTTGTCAGGGCTAAACGCCAGCAGGCCTCGCCAGTCTTCACGCCGCGCCAGCTCATTCACAAAACGAGACTGGAGATTTCGGGCAGGCGGCAGGGTCGGGTTCGCCTGAATGAAATTATTCACGGTGACGGTTGGCTGGTTCATCAGATCGTCGGTAATCTGGCGATACTCCAGATACGGATACAGCGGATAATCCTTCAGCGTCGGCATCAGCGCCTGCACGGTATCCATCTGCTTGTTGTCCCACGCCTGTTTAATCTGGGCGTAGCGGTTACGTTGTTCATCCAGTGAATCGGCATGCACCGCCTGGCTTACCGCCATTACGCATACGCTGGCAGCCAGCAGACGCCAGACCACCCGTTTGGCTTTTTCCACAAGCTCTTCCTCATTGTTTTTTCGTCAATTGCAGCGTCTTGCCACGTCAAAGTCACAACAACTTATGCTAACCAGGCATCCAGCAACGCGCCACGTCATGGACACTTTTTTACCTTTCTTGCGCGTTTTAACACTCCCGACGTTCCTGGCTGGGATTAGGGCGTGAAAAAGGCTACACTTCGAGGCTGAAATTCCTTCTCATTTACGATAAAAGAGGCGAAGTCCACGTGGCTCAATTCGTTTATACCATGCATCGTGTCGGCAAAGTTGTCCCGCCGAAACGTCATATTCTTAAAAATATCTCGCTGAGCTTCTTCCCGGGCGCAAAAATTGGTGTGCTGGGTCTCAACGGTGCCGGTAAGTCCACCCTGCTGCGCATCATGGCCGGCATCGATACAGACATCGAAGGTGAAGCCCGTCCGCAGCCAGGCATCAAGATCGGCTACCTGCCGCAGGAACCTCAGCTGAACCCGGAACACACCGTACGTGAATCCGTTGAAGAAGCGGTATCCGAAGTGGTTAACGCGCTGAAAGGTCTGGATGAAGTGTATGCCAAATACGCCGAGCCGGATGCGGACTTCGACAAACTGGCCGCTCAGCAGGGCAAATATGAAGAGATCATCCAGGCGCACGACGGTCACAACCTGAACGTGCAGCTGGAGCGCGCGGCGGATGCCCTGCGTCTGCCGGACTGGGATGCGAAAATCGCGAATCTCTCCGGTGGTGAACGCCGCCGCGTGGCGCTGTGCCGCCTGCTGCTGGAAAAACCAGACATGCTGCTGCTCGACGAACCGACCAACCACCTGGATGCGGAATCCGTGGCGTGGCTGGAGCGCTTCCTGCACGACTTCGAAGGCACCGTGGTGGCAATTACCCACGACCGTTACTTCCTCGACAACGTCGCCGGCTGGATCCTGGAGCTGGACCGCGGTGAAGGTATTCCGTGGGAAGGCAACTACTCTTCCTGGCTGGAGCAGAAAGATCAGCGTCTGGCGCAGGAAGCGTCTCAGGAAGCGGCCCGTCGCAAGTCTATCGAGAAAGAGCTGGAGTGGGTTCGTCAGGGCGCGAAAGGCCGTCAGTCTAAGGGCAAAGCCCGTCTGGCACGCTTTGAAGAGCTGAACAACACCGAATACCAGAAACGTAACGAAACCAACGAACTGTTTATTCCGCCTGGAGCACGTCTGGGGGATAAAGTGGTTGAAGTGACCAACCTGCGTAAGTCCTACGGTGACCGCGTGCTGATCGACGATCTGACCTTCTCCGTACCGAAAGGCGCTATCGTTGGCATCATCGGTCCGAACGGCGCGGGTAAATCGACCCTGTTCCGTATGATGTCCGGTCAGGAACAGCCAGACAGCGGCTCAATCACCCTGGGTGAAACCGTGAAGCTGGCCTCCGTAGACCAGTTCCGTGACGCGATGGATAACAGCAAAACCGTGTGGGAAGAGGTTTCCGGCGGGCTGGATATCATGCGTATCGGCAACACCGAGATGCCAAGCCGCGCTTACGTTGGACGCTTTAACTTTAAGGGCACCGACCAGGGCAAACGCGTGGGCGAGCTGTCCGGCGGCGAGCGTGGTCGTCTGCACCTGGCGAAGCTGCTGCAGGTGGGCGGTAACGTTCTGTTGCTCGATGAACCGACCAACGACCTGGATATCGAAACCCTGCGCGCACTGGAAAACGCCCTGCTGGAATTCCCGGGCTGCGCCATGGTTATCTCGCACGACCGCTGGTTCCTGGACCGTATCGCGACCCACATCCTGGACTACCAGGACGAAGGTAAAGTGGAGTTCTTCGAAGGTAACTTCACCGAATACGAAGAGTACAAAAAACGCACGCTGGGCGCAGACGCGCTGGAGCCGAAGCGTATTAAGTACAAGCGTATTGCGAAATAAAAGCAAAACGGCAACCTCGGTTGTAATGCCGATCAGTTAAGGATCGGTTGACCGATCCAGTGGCTGTGTAAGAATCCGGAAATGTTTACCC